>JAEKMC010000230.1 GCA_019508115.1 Sphingomonas sp. | reverse complement strand
CTTCACTGTCCAAGGTCAGCATGCAGCCTCCCCGCTGCCGAGCAGGTGTGCGGAACCGCGCCGGTCACAAAAGCTTGCCCCAAGCCTTGCCCCCGCATGTCCCAAGGACATGCGGCAACCCCTCTCCCGTAAGGGAGAGAGAGGGGCCCACCGCACAGCGGTGGGAGGGTGAGGGCACGCTAAGCCGGCCGCTCCCGTTTCCTCGGAATGAAGCCGCTGCGGCGTGCCACCAGCCCGAAAGCCAGGCCGACCAGCACGACATGTCCGAACAACTGCAGCGCGATCGCCGCGGGACCTCCGGCGGGAAAAGGCATGCCGAACCGCAGGGGTAAAACCAGCCCATACATGACCAGCCAGAGGATCACGCCATAGGCCAGCGACGCGGCGATCGTGTGCCGCCTGACGACAGCGATCCGCTCGTGCGCGATCAGGAACACCGCCGCCATCATGGCTATGATCGTATAATGGACCGCCAAGCCGACTACCGCACCGCCCGTCCCCCAGGCCTTGGCCGGCGGAAACGGTCCGCTCGCCACCGCACGCAACATGCCGCCAATCGGGCTGCCCGACAGTGCGGTCATCTTCATCGCCATCGCTATATCGAGCGTGCCCGCGATCGCCGTCGCGAACAATATGCGCCGGCCGAGGCCATTCTCCACAGCGTCCATCATCCCCTCCTTCTGCCAATGTTCCGAATGGTGGCGGTCGTCCGCCCTTTCCCCATCGTCAGGGGACGAACTGGCTGTAGACATGGTCGGTCTTCGACGCGTTATGGCAGCCGGCACATTGCTGTTGCCCCTGCGCGACATCGACATTGCGCACCGTCTTGCTGTCGCCGTTGAACTCACTGAAGCGCCAGCCTCCGCCGCTTTTCTGCATCACATCGATGAAGCGGCGCTGCGTCGGCACATCCGTGCCCTGGAAATTGAAGACCTGGTGATTGTCGAACACGATCACCGAGCCTTCCGGGAAAGTGCCCGTCTTGTAGCCGTCCATCGCGACCGGATTGGCGTAGATGCTGTGCATCCCACCGAACCGGGCAAAGGCCGCGCTGGCCGGACTGACGACCGCGCTCCTGATATGCGTCCAGGTTCGATAGCCCTCCGGAAAGGGCATTTCATCCGTCGCGGCTGCCGCCACCGCGGTCAGGCCAAGCGATGCGAGCGCGAACCATGCTAATCCTGATCTCATGATTGTCCTCCCGGCCCGGCTCCCGACCGTCATCCCGCCGAGGCCGTTCTGATAAAGGCCGCGTCTCGCCGCCATCTTCATTCGGCGGGCGGCCGCCTGCGTCGGCGAACGGACGCCGGGCGCCTATCGCGCCTGCCGGCGGATCATGCGCGATCGATGCCGGCTGACCGGCACCCGCTCCCCTCCGATCAGCTCGATCGTGAGGCGGCCATCCGTGCCGGTGACCATATGCGATACGCGGTCCAGATTGATGATGTGCGAGCGGTGCACCCGCACGAACGGCGGATTGGGCAGGCGCAGCTCCAGGTCGCGCATGCGCAGGCTGGCGAGCAGGCGCCGATCCCCGGCGTGTAGCAGCACATAATCGTCCTGCGCCTCGACATGGCTGATATCGTCGACCCTGACAGGGCGGATTCCGCTCGCCGTCCGCACCAGGATACGTCCGATCGGCGCATCCGGCTCCGGCTCGGCCAACACACGCCGTGCCCGCGTCAGCGCCGCGCGCGCCTCGGCATTCTCGATCGTCCGGCGCGCGCGTTCGAGCGCGGTCGCGAAGCGGTCCTGCGTCAGCGGTTTGAGCAGATAGTCGACCGCTTCGAACGCGAAGGCCCGCACCGCGAATTCATCATGCGCGGTTGCGAAGATCACCGCCGGCACATGCTCCAGCGCCTGCAGGCGCGCGATCACGTCGATGCCCGACATTTCGGGCATGCGGATGTCGAGGATCAGCGCATCCGGCCGAAGACGCGCCGCTTCGCGCAACGCGGTCTCGCCATCGGCGGCCTCGCCCACAATTTCGATCCAGTCGAGCTTGGCGGCAAGCGAACGCAATCGCCGCCGCGCGAGCGGCTCGTCATCCGCGATCAGCAAGCTGAGGCGCGTCATAGACCCGCCCGGCTTGGCGTCGCCGGCAAGGCGATCCGGACCGAAAAACCCTGGCCGGGCGCGGTGGCTACGGTCATTTCGCTTTGCCCTGGGAAGCGAACCTCCAGCTGCCGCCTGACGATGTCGAGGCCCAGCCCCTGACCTGCCTGCCAGGCGCCGGCCGCGCAGCCCGCGCCGTCATCGCGCACCTCCATCACCAGCCTGTTTCCGGAGAGGGATGCCGACAGATGCAGCGCGCCACCGGACCGCTGCGGTGCGATACCATGCTGGACCGCATTCTCGACCAGCGGCTGCAGCAGGAAGGATGGGACCGACAGGTCCAGCGTATCTGGATCGATCGCCTCGACGATGCGCAGACGATCGCCCAATCGCAGCGTCTCCAGCGCCAGATAATTGCGAATGAAGGCCAGTTCGCCCTCGAAGGCGACCTCGCCGGGATCGTCGCTGCCGCTGCGGGTCACGTGACGCAGCAGTTCGGCGAGCCGCAACAGCGCCATCTGCGTCGCCGCGGGATCCTCTTCCGCCAGCTGGATCATCGAGTTGAGCGAATTGAACAGGAAATGCGGGCTCAACCGCGCACGCAACGCATGCAGCTCGGCGCGCGTCGTCGCGAGCTTCTGCTCGGCGAGTCGCTGCCGTGTCCAGATGGTTTGCGCGGTTCCCGCCGTCGCGGTGTAGAGCAAGAGTCCGTCGAGCATCTGCCACGGCGCCCACATGGTGAGGAACTGCCTTGCAGCCGCAGGGCTGCTCAACCGCACCAGGAGGTAGATGATCGCCGTCCAGACGAGCGCGAAGGTTATCGCTGCGACCGCATGCGCCGCCGCCAGCGCCGATCCCGGCCGATCCGCATGATGCAGCGATCGGCAGAAGCGCAACGCACCCCATACGAGCAAGGCGCCCGGCATCGCCATAACCGCCGCGGCGGCTACCGCCCGTCCCGGCCCGAACCCCTCCAAGACGTAGATCGGTGCCAGCAGCAAGGTTGCGGCAATCCCGCCCGATAGCGCTTGCACCAGCGGCCGTAGCCAGCCTTTTCCTCCCGCCACGCCGACACGAAGGTTCGCGCCTCCGTCAGCGCCGCGTCCGCCCACACGATCGCCCCGCATATCCTCTCCTCGCGCGTCCATCCTTGCTTACTTGGACGATCATATCCAGCGTCAGGCACAGCGCATCGGCGAACGGCCCGACCGTTCGGTGAACTGCCGATATCGCCCATCGGATCGAAGGGATGCCGGTCAGCGCCGGATCAATCCCAGCCGCCTCAACAGCAGCCACGTCGCCAGCGAGCTCAGGCTGGCCACTATTGTCGCAAGGAACGTCCCGCTTCCCCCGCCCGACAGCGGCAAGCCGCCCGTATTCATTCCGAAGAAGCCCGTGACCAACGTCGCCGGCATGAACAAGGCCGTGATCACCGAGAGCAGATAGACATTTTCGTTGGTTTGCTGGCCGGCCTGCAAATCCAACTCCTCGCGCAACAGGCGCAACTGCGTCTGCGCCGCGATCACGTCGCGTTCGATCGGCTGGAGGCGGCGCACCACCGGCTCGAACCATCCGCGATAGGTGGGGTCGATGGCCGGATCCTCGATCGCACGGAACAGGGCCATATGCATGCCGCTCGCCATGCGATGCAGCCGCGCGGTCAGCCGGCGCAACGTCACCAGCGCGCGCGTATCGGGCACATGATCGTCCGCCAGCACCTGATCCTCCAGTGCAAGCAGTTCGGACATGGCGCTCGCGGTGCGCGCGGTCAGCGAATCCGCCAACGTCCCCAGCACCAATGCCAGTGCGCTGTCGACGGTCAGATCCTCCGCCTGCGCCGCGCGGTGGCGGAAAATGTCGGGCGTATAGAGCGGATGATGCCGGCCGGTCAGCATCAGGCCGGGGCGCAGCGCGATATGCAGCGCGCCGATCCGCTCGGTCTCGAGGCGATCGAACTCGCGCTGGAAATCGGGCAGCACCAACGCCATCGCGCGCCGGCTGCCGAGCACGCGCGGATGCTCCTCGTTCGACAGGAACAGGGCCTGCACGTCGGCGGGCAGGCCGGAGTGGTCCGCGATCCAACGCGCGCTGCGCTGGTCCCACAGATCCAGACCAGGCCGGGTTCGATCAGGGGCGGCAGAGGCGGATCGTCGGACGTACAGGCCTCCTTGGGAAAACACCGTCCGCGCTATGACGTTTTTGTTACCGATCAGCGACGCGCCTGGAAACGATCCCATTCGTCGGGCGACAGCCGCACGTCCATCGTCAGCGTCTCGCCCTCCATCGCCTGCTCGATCACCTCGCCATGCTGGTGCAGCCAGGCGATCGCCCCGCCGTCGCGCGCCCGAAGCGAAATGCTGTGCACGCGCGCGCCGGCGAGCAGGCGTTCGGCGACGGTGCGCTGCAAATCCTCGATCCCCTCGCCGGTCAAGGCCGAGATGGCGACCACATCCGCGTCACGCGCGGCATTGGCGAGCACGATCTGATGCGCATCCGGATCGAGCGCATCGAGCTTGTTCCATACCTCAATGATCGGCGCTCTCTCGTCCGCGTCGGGACCGATCCCGATCTCGGCCAGAACGGCGAGCACGTCGGCGCGCTGCGCCTCACTGTCGGGATGCGCGATGTCGCGGACATGGAGGATGATATCGGCCGCGGTCACCTCTTCGAGCGTGGCGCGGAAGGCGGCGACCAATTGCGTGGGCAGATCGGAGACGAAGCCGACCGTATCGGACAGGATCGTCTTGTCGACCCCAGGCAAGGAGATCTGCCGCATCGTCGGATCGAGCGTCGCGAACAGCAGATTCTCCGCCATTACGTCCGCGCCGGTCAGCCGGTTGAACAAGGTCGACTTTCCCGCATTGGTATAACCGACCAGGGCCACCACCGCAGGCCGCGCGTCTTGCGCACCTGCTCCAATTCGCGGCGGATCTTGGCCATGCGGTCGCGGATCAGGCGGCGGTCGGCCTCGATCTGGGTTTCGCCCGGGCCGCCGAGGAAGCCGAAGCCGCCGCGCTGGCGCTCAAGGTGGGTCCAGGATCGCACCAGCCGCCCCGCCTGATAATCGAGATGCGCAAGCTCGACTTGCAGCCGGCCCTCGGCGGTCGCCGCGCGTTCGCCGAAAATCTCCAGGATCAGCCCGGTGCGGTCGATCACCTTGGCGTTGGTCGCTTTCTCCAGATTCTGCTGCTGGACCGGCGTCAGCGCGGCATCGAGAGCCCGATCGCGGCGGCGAGGCCCGCGGCCTCCTCCAGCCGCGCCTCGGTATCGCGCAGTCCATTGTTGATTTCGGGCAAAGCTATGACCGCGCGGGCGCCATGGCGCACATCGTCGGTTTCGTCGCGGTTGAAGACACTCATCCGGACAAGATAGGGAGGACGGGCGGAGCTTTCACCCCGCTCTTCCTGCCTTATTCTTCCTCTTCGCCTTCCTCACCGCTCATCAGGTTGAGCGGGTGAAGCGGCTGCACGGTCGAGATGGCATGCTTGTAGACCAGCTGGCTCATGCCGTCGCGGCGGAGCAGCATGCAGAACAGGTCATAGGCCGCGATCTCGCCTTGCAGCATCACGCCATTGACGAGGAACATCGTCACCGGGTCGCCCGACTTACGCACCGCCGCCAGGAAGATTTCCTGGAGCAATTGCGCTTTCTTGTCGTCGAACGCCTTTTCGACCTCCTGCAAGTCGATCGGATGCGCCGGCATCACGGTCGAGATGGCATGCTTGTAGATCAGCTGGCTCTGCCCGTCGCGCCGCAACAGGACCGAGAAATTGTCGAACCAGGTGATGATGCCCTGCAGCTTGACGCCCTTGACCAGAAACATCGTCACCGGGGTCTTCGATTTGCGCAGCGTATTCAGGAAGATGTCCTGAAGATTGTTGACCTTGTCCGCCATGGTGGCCGGCCTTCTTTCGTCTTGGCGGGTCATGGGCCCGCTCTGGCGCCGTTCACGGCGTCGTGTTTACCCCCGGGAATGGAGGCGAGCGCCTAATACAATACGCTGCGTTGCAGCACAAGCATGCAGCAGCATTACTGTCCTTTTGTGACAAAGCGCCGCTACGGCTTCGGCCTATTCCTCTTCGCCGCGCGGATCGGCGAGGCCCAGGCTCTTCAGCTTGCGGTGGAGCGCCGAACGCTCCATCCCGATGAAGGTCGCGGTGCGGCTGATATTGCCCGAGAAACGGCGAATCTGGACGCGCAGATATTCGCGCTCGAACGTCTCGCGCGCCTCGCGCAAGGGCGTGCCCATGATCGATCGCGCGGCATTGCCGGGCACGATATCGGCCTGGCCCGACAGCAATTCGGGCGGCAGCATATCGGTATCGATCCGGCCGATCCGGTCGCCCGGCGCCAGGATGATCGTGCGCTCGATCACGTTCCGGAGCTGGCGGACATTGCCTGGCCAGTCATAGGCCTGGAGCGCGGCGATCGCCTCCGCGCTGATCTCGGGCGTCGCGACCCGGCGCTCGGCGGCGTAGCGCGCGGCGAAATGGTCGGCGAGCATCGGAATATCCTCGCGCCTCTGTTCGAGGGGCGGCAGCATCACGGGAACGACGTTCAACCGGTAATAAAGGTCCTCGCGGAAACGCCCCGCCGCAATTTCCGCGGTCAGGTCGCGCGCGGTCGCGGAGACGACGCGAACGTCGACCTTGACCGTGCGGGCGCCACCGACACGGACGACGCTCTGGTCGGTGAGGACGCGCAATATCTTCGCCTGCGCCGACATCGGCATGTCCGCTATCTCGTCGAGGAACAAGGTACCGCCATGCGCCTGCTCGAGCAGCCCCGGGCGGATCAGCTCATTGCCCTCTTCCGCGCCGAACAATTCCTCCTCGACGCGATCGGGGGTCATGCGCGCGGCCGAGACGACCACGAACGGCGCCCGTACGCGCGTCGACCAATTGTGGAGCAGCCGCGCGGCGACTTCCTTGCCCGAACCCGCCGGCCCCGCGATCAGCACGCGGCTGCCGGTGCCGGCGACGCGCTTGAGCGTCGCGCGCACCTGGTTGATCGCCTGGCTCGTGCCGGTCAGCTCCTCTTCCTGGCCGATCTGCGCGCGCAACGTCTCGTTCTCGCGCCGCAGCCGATCGGTTTCGGTCGCGCGCCCGACCAGATGGAGCAGGCGCGAGCTTTCGAACGGCTTTTCGATGAAGTCGACCGCACCCTGGCGCACCGCGGCGACCGCGGTGTCGAGATTGCCGTGGCCGGAAAAGACGATCACCGGCAGCGTCGGATCGCGCCGCTTGATCTCGCCCAGCAATTGCAGCCCGTCGAGGCGCGAGCCCTGCAGCCACACGTCGAGCAGGACCAAGCTTGGCCGCCGCTCGGCAAGCGCGGCCAGGGTGGAATCGGCATCGCCCGCCGAACGCGGCCGATAGCCTTCATCCTCGAGCACGCCACAGACGAGCTCGCGAATATCGGCTTCGTCGTCCACAACCAGAATATCGAGCGACATGGTTTCTACATGCTCCGGGCAAATTCGGGGGTGCGCTCTTCGGGCGCATCATGGATTGCGACCGCATCGAGCGCGGTCAGGTCGAAATCGAGATGGACGACCGTACCGCCGCCGGGCCGGTCGGCAAAGCCGATCGTGCCCATATGATCCTCGACGATGCGCCGCACGATCGCGAGGCCGAGCCCAGTGCCTTTGACGCGCGTCGTCACATAGGGCTCGGTCAGGCGGTCGCGCTCGGCAGGCAGGCCGACACCGTCGTCGGCAAGATCGATCAACAGGCGGCCATCGACGGTGTGGATCGTCATCGCGATCGCGCCGCCCTGCCCCTCACCCATCCTGGCCTCGACCGCCTCGCATGCATTCTTGACGATGTTGGTCAGCGCCTGGCCGATCTGGCGGCGGTCGCACACCATCGTCGGCGGCGGATCGGGCGCGTCGAGGTTGAAGCGGATCGACGGATGCGCAACCTCGTGCAGGAACAGCGAATGGCGCGCCATCTCGACGACATTCTCACGCCGGAAGAGCGGCTTGGGCATCCGCGCAAATGAGGAGAATTCGTCGATCATGCGACGGATGTCGCCAACCTGGCGGACGATCGTCGAGACGAGCTTCTCGAACGTGCCGCCGTCCTCGGCAATCTCCTTGCCATAGCGGCGCTGGAGCCGTTCGGCGGCGAGCTGGATCGGGGTGAGCGGATTCTTGATCTCATGCGCGATGCGGCGCGCGATGTCGGACCAGGCGGCATGACGCTGGTCGGCAAGCTGTTGCGTGATATCGTCGAAGGTCAGGACATGCCCGTTGCCGGCATTGACCACATTCACCGCCAACGTGCGCACGTCGCCGTCGCTCGCAAGCTGCAGCACCGCCTGCCGCTCGCCCGTTTCGAGCAGGCGGTCGAGCTCGGGCACGATGGTTTCCAGCGGTTGGCCGATCGGGCTGATTTCCCTGGTCCGCAGCAAGGCCTGCGCAGAAAGATTGATCAACGTGATCTCGCGGTCGCGATTGACCGAAATCACGCCCGCCGACACGCCCGACAGCACCGCCTCGGTCAGCGCGCGCCGGCTTTCCAATGCGCCGGTTTGTTCCTGTAGCCGCCGCGTCATGCGGTTGAAGGCGGCGGCAAGGCGGCCAACCTCGTCATATTTGTTGGGCGCAGGCACGCGCGCGGCCAGATCGCCCCCCGCAGCGCGCCGCGCGGCGGCGACCAGCTCGCCAATCGGCCGCACCAGGCGATCCGCCACCGTGAACGCGATCCAGATCGCGACGCCGACCGTGAACAAGGAGGCGATCAGCAAAAGCGCGTTGAACTTCAGTTGCAGCGTGCGCGCGCGCTGCTGGAAGTCGCGATAATCGTCCAGTGCCAGCGTCGCGCGGGCCGCCTGCCGGATTGCCGCCGGATCCGCCGCCCGAGATATCCAGAGGTAGACGCGCGATGCCGTATCGAGCGGGATCACCGTCTCCATCCGATCGTTCAGCACGCGGATGTGGATTTCCGGGGAGTCATATTCCGCGAACTGCGTGGGATCGACCAGCTTCGAGAGCGGCCTCTTGTCGAGGTTCGCATACCAGATCGGATATTCCCTGCCCTCGGGCGCGACCCGGATCACCGCTGCCTGGTCGAGATGCCGGAAGGCCACCTGCTGCGCGAAATAGGGACCCCACCGCGGATCGTCCGCCGCCGCCTTGGACAGCGAATCGAGCAGGTCATGCCGCATCGCCGCCGCGTCGCGCCACAAGCTCAGCCGATGCTCGTTGATATAGGCGTGGACCACCCGATCCGAATTCTGGAGAACGACCGAGACGCGGTCCGAAAACCAGAAGCGTACGCCGAACTGAAACAGCAAAGAGGCGAAGATCACGACCAGCAAGGTCGGCAGCGCCGCGAGCACCGAGAAAAGCGCCACCAGCCGGACATGCATTCCGCCCCGCGCGCCCAAAGGCGAATATTGTGCGCGGCTGCGTGCGACACGTTGCGCGATCAACACCAGCAGCGCCATCGCCGGGACGAGAATACCGACCAGCAATGTTGCCACTATGAACGGAGGGAGCGGCCGGTCCACGCTACCATGGTTGAGGATCGACCAGGTGATCCCGCCCATCAGCAGCAAAGCCGCAATCGCAAGCGGCTCGCCCACGGCCAGGATTTGCCGTGAGCGGAAGATCAGGCTGAGCCGGCGTCGCCAGCGCGACGTTGGTCTTGGTGCGCCTTTAGAGGACGGCTTCATCGTGTCTCGGCTACCACATCGATGTGGCGCATGGAACACATATGCCGCACATATGCGGCGAGTTGTTGGGCTATTCGCTTCGTCGTACGGCGGGGCCGACACCCAAATCGGTGAGCTTCTTGCGCAACGTATTGCGGTTGATACCGAGCAGGCGCGCGGCTTTTAATTGGTTGCCGCGCACCGCCGCCAGCGTCAGGCGCAGCAAAGGTCTTTCGAACTCGGCCAGAATACGATCGTAAAGCCCGTCGGGCGGCAGTGCATGGCCATAACTCGCGAAATGCCGCGCCAGATGCTGCTCGATCGCCTCGCCCAGATCGGCGCCGTCAGGGACCGCCGCTACGGCTTGCTGGCCGCCGACGCTCAATTGCTGCTCGATCAGCGCGGGCATGATCACTGCGTCGCGGGTCAGTGCGGCCAGCCGTCGCATCAGATTCTCGAGCTCGCGGACATTGCCGGGCCAGCTATGCTGTTCCAGCCGCTCAATCCCCTTGGCGCTCAATTGCTTGCGCGGCAGGCCATCGGCCGCGGCGCGATCGAGGAAATAGCGTGCGAGTTCGCCCACGTCGGAACCGCGCTCCCGCAGCGACGGCAAGCGCACCGGCACCACGTTCAGCCGGTAATAAAGATCCTCGCGGAACTGGCCGTCGGCGATCAGCCGCGGCAATTCCTGGTGCGTGGCGGCGATGATGCGCACGTCAGCGCGGATCGCCCGTGCCCCGCCGACCGGCGAGAATTCGCCCGACTGGAGCACGCGCAGCAGCCGCGTCTGCGCCTCCATCGGCATGTCGCCGATTTCGTCCAGAAACAGGGTCCCGCCCTGCGCCTGCTCGAACCGCCCCTGCGTTCGCTGCGCCGCGCCGGTGAAGGCGCCGCGTTCATGCCCGAACAATTCGCTCTCGATCAGCTCGCGCGGAATCGCAGCCATGTTGACCGCGACGAAAGGCGCGCCCTTGCGGGGGCCGAAATCGTGAATCGCGCGCGCGACCAATTCCTTGCCCGTGCCCGATTCGCCCAACACCAGCACGGTCAGGTCGTTGGAGACGACGCGCGCGATCGTCCGATAGACCTCCTGCATCGGCGGCGAACGGCCGATCAGCGGCAAATCCTCCCCCGCCGGCGCGTCGTCCTCCAGCCCCAATGCCGGTCCGCGCGCGAGCGCATCCTCCACGGCCTGCGCCAGCTCACCCAGATCGAACGGCTTAGGCAGATAATCGAACGCGCCCTGCTCGGTCGCGCGCATCGCGGTGGTGAACGTATTCTGCGCCGACAGCACGATGATCGGCATATGCGGATGATCGGCCAGCAATTCGGGCACCAGATCGAGCCCATTGCCGTCGGGAAGCACGACGTCGGTCAGCAGCACCTGCGGCCGAAACGTCCTGATCGTGCGCCTAAGGTCGGCGGCGCTGGCGGCGGTCTCGACGGTGTGGCCCGCGCGGCGCAAGGCTTCGCGCACGACCGTGCGGATCGCCGCGTCGTCGTCGCACACCAGGACACGTCCGCCCATCTTCACTTCCTCGGCGCGCGGGGCAGCAGCAGGCGGAAAACGGTGCGTTCCGGATGCCCCTCGCGCGCATATTCGACCAGCCCGCCCTGATCCGAGACGAGCTTCTCGACCAAGGCCAGCCCGAGCCCGCGCCCGTCGCGCTTGGAGCTGACGAAGGGATCGAACAGATGTTCGGCGATCTCCGGCGGCGCGCCCGGGCCGTCGTCGATCACGCACACCTCGATCGGCAATTGGCGGCGCCCGTCGCCACCATCGGTGAGCCTGCTCATGCCATGGCGATAGGCGGTCGTGAGCGTGACCGATCCGCCCGCCTCCCCCAGCGCCTCGACCGCATTCTTGATCAGGTTGATTACGACCTGGACGAGCGAATCCCGATGGCCGAGGACGTTGGGCAGGGACGGATCATAAATCTCCTTGAAAACCACGGTATCGCCGAAGCCACGCGACGCGACGTCGCGCGCATGATCCAGGATGGCATGGATATTCTGCGGCTCCAGCACGAGCGGCCGCGTATCGGTGAAGCCCTCCATTCGGTCGATCAAGGCGGCGACCCGGTCGACCTCGTCGCGGATCAACGTGGTCAGCGCGCGCGCATCCTCGTCGGCGTTGGCCTCCAGCAACTGCGCGGCCCCGCGAATGCCCGAGAGCGGGTTCTTGATCTCGTGGGCGAGCAAGGCCGCCGCGCCCGCTGCCGCGAGATTGCCGCCCGCGCGCCGCGCGATCGGGCCCGAGATCGGGTGCGTGTGCAGGGCGACGACGCGCCAGCCGGGCCAGTCCGGCAATGGAGCCGCCATCAAATCCGCGCGCAACGATCGCCCACCGGGAAGGTGCATCTCCAGGTCATAGGCCACGAACGGCGTCTCCGCCGGCATCGAGCGCAGATGATGACCCGTCGCGGCGTCGATCGGCATCCCGACGATCACGCTGCGTGACAGGTTGAGCAATGTCTCGGCGGCCGCATTGGCGTCGAGGATCACGCCCCCCTCATCGACGACGAGCAAGGGCGTTGGCAGCGCCGCGAGCAGAGCCTCCGCCGGCGCCGGGCGCGCGTCTCCCCGCGCGCGCAGCCGGGCTAGGCGGCCGCTCGCGTAGTCCATGGTTCGTAAAATTCGGCGAGCATGCGCAGCACGGTGGCTGCGTCAGGCACCTGGTTGACGCGATTGCGGAATTCGGCCGAGCCGGGCAGGCCCTTGGTGTACCAGCCGATATGCTTGCGCATCGTGCGATATTGCTCGTCGATCGAGGGATCGGGCCGCCGTTCGCCATATTGGAGCCAGCGCATCACCTGCGCGAGCAGCCACGGCTTGCCATAGGCGCCGCGGCCGATCATCACGCCATCCGCACCCGATTGCTCGAGCGCGGCGTCGGCATCTTCCAGCGTGCAGATATCGCCATTGACGATCACCGGGATCGAGACCGCATCCTTTACCTTGCGGACGAACGCCCAGTCGGCCGAACCCTTGTACATCTGGCAACGCGTGCGGCCGTGCACCGTGATCATTTTGACCCCGATATCCTCGGCCACGCGCGCCAGCTCGGGTGCGTTCAGGCTCTGATGGTCCCACCCCATGCGCATCTTGAGCGTGACGGGCACCTTCACGGCCTTCACCGTCGCCTCGATCAGCGCCCGCGCCAGTGCAGGTTTGGCCATCAGGGCCGATCCCGCGTCGCCATTGACGACCTTGCGCACCGGGCAGCCCATATTGATGTCGACGATCGCGGCGCCTTTGTCCTCGGCGAGCTTGGCCGCCTCGCCCATCTGCTCGGGCTCGCAGCCGACCAATTGCATCGACACGGGATCCTCACTCGGATCCCACAATGCCTTCTGGATCGACTGGCGCGTCTCGCGAATCGCCGCCTGGCTAGCGATCATCTCGGTCACGTTGAGGCCCGATCCGTACGCGCGCACGCGCCGCCGGAACGGCAGATCGCTGACGCCGGTCATCGGCGCCAGGATCACCGGCGTTTCGATCGTCACAGGTCCGATGTGGATGGGCTTGAGCCGGGTCACGCGTTACTTTGCCTAAAAATCAGGCAGGCCCCTACAGGTTTAACCGCCATCCCGCAACCAGCGCGCGGCGGCGGCATCGTCGGAGGCGCGCGGTTCGACCCATCTTTGTCGCCCGTCGGCGAACGTTTCGCGTTTCCAGAAAGGCGCCTGCGTCTTCAATCGGTCGATCAGGCTGGCGCAGGCATCGAGCGCCGCGCCGCGATGCGTGGCGGCGGTCGCCACGAACACGATCGGCTCGCCCGGAGCGAGCGCGCCATGGCGATGCAGCACGACGACGCCGAGCAGATCCCACCGCTTCGCCGCATCCGCCGCGAGCGCTTCCATCATGGCACGCGTCATTTCGGCATGATACTCAAGCAGCAATTCGGTCAGGCCATCGTCGCCGAGAACGATGCCGGTGAAGCTCGCCACCCCGCCCC
>JAEKMC010000229.1 GCA_019508115.1 Sphingomonas sp. | reverse complement strand
CAATCGGGAGGATCGATATCGCGATGCTGCTGGCGATCGAACGCATCAGGTTCGTAGAAGCTGATCTGGTATCCGCGCGACGCCAGGTCGCGCAGGATGCCGCGATAATAAGTCGCCGCCCCGTTCCAATAAGAGGAAAGCAGGCTGGAGCCGTAGAAAGCGATCTTCACGCCGCATCCTCCAATTGCTTCGTGCCGAGGCGGGTGGTGATCGCAAGCAGCTCATCGACCCGATGCGCACAAGTGTGGCGCGCGCGGATGGTCTGAAGACCATTGCGCGCCAACTCGGCCCGCAGCTCCGGATCGCGCGCGATCGCGATCAGGTGCCGCGTCATCTCCGCCCCGTCGGCGGCAGTCAGGTAATCGATGCCGGGACGGAAGAGCTGCTCGGCATCGTCCCACGGCGCCGATACCAGCGGGATGCCGCAGGCCAGCGCTTCGAACACGCGGATCGTCGGAATGCCCGGCAGGATCGTGCTGTAATAGCGCCGCGGTACATGTGCCGTGGCCAGATGGCGCGCGAAGATCTCCGGCGCGCGGGCGTTGGGCGCCCAGCCATGATAACGGGCGCGATAGCGCGCCAGCGTCGCCAGCGCCTCTCTGGGGTAACGAACGCCGTAGATGTCGAGCGGCAGGGCGGCGCGATCGGCGGGGCGGAACAGGAAATCCTCGAGCTCCTGCGTGCGCTCGCCATCGCCCCAATTGCCGATCCAGACGAGCCCGGAGCGCGGACCCTCTTCCGCCGGAGGACGGAACAGGCGGGTGTCGGCGGCCTCGTGCCATGTCCAGACGCGTTTGCCCCAGCCCCAGCCGCGATAGACCTCTGATAGCGCCTCGCCAAAGGCGAGCACGCCGTCATAGCCGGAAAGGTCGAAGGCGCGCATCGCGCTGGCATCACTGACCGCACGGTGATGCGTGTCGTGGAACAGCAAAGTGAAGCGACCGCCGTTCGCGCGCAGCCGGCCGATCGCGGCGACGAGATCCGGTTCGTTCCACTCGTGCACGATAACCAGATCGGCGTCGTCCACCAGCTCGGCCGGATCGGCCCCAACCCCGAACGACTCCGACGATAATTCGGGATAAGCTGCACGATAGGCATTCAATCCGGCATCGCCATGATCGGCGCGCAGGTTGGCGAGGCTCCAGCTATCCTTCGGCTCCAATGCGCGGACCTCATGCCCGCGCGCGATCAGCTCGCGCAGCACGCCGCGCAGGAAATGCGCGTTGCCGTGGTTCCAGCAGGATGCGAGGCTGTGGGTGAAATACGCGATCCTCATGCAGCTACCCGCTCGCTTCCCGGCGTCGATAGCTGGCCGTAAAGGCCCAGCATCTGATCCGCCATGCGCGCGGGGGTGAAGGCGCGGGCCACCGCTCTCGCTTTCTCACCCTGGGCCAGCCGGAGCGCGGTGTCGCCGATCAGCTCCTCGATCGCCGCCGCGAAGCCTCGATCGTCCTCTGCGTCGACGAAGATTGCCGCCTCGCTCCACACTTCGCGGAAGGTTGGGATGTCCGACAGGACGAGCGGGCAACCCGCGCTCGCCGCCTCCAGCACCGCCAGCCCGAACGGTTCGTACTTCGCGGCGGAGACGAAAACCGGGCGTGCCGCCAGGCAGCCGGCCAGCGCATTCTCGCTGACGGAGCCCGGCGTATGGAGATGCGCGAACGCGACGCATGCGCCGTCGGGACCGGCAAGCGGCCCCAACGCCTTGATCGGCACGCCCAGCCGCGCGGCCGCGCGATCGAGCGTCGCCACATTCTTGCCTTTGTCCCACAGGCGCCCCGCGGTAAGGGCGAAGTCGTGGAGCGCCGCCGGCGGAAGCGGCAAAGGCGCGCGGCCATTATGGACCGTAATCGGCAATTGCGGCAGGTCGTAGGCTGCGCGTGTCGCCTCGGCGAAGGCATGGCTGGGTGCGATCATGCGTGCGGCTGCGCGCAAGCCATGGCCATGCAGCGTCGCCCGCCACGCGAAATCCTCCGGTAGCGGTCCCTGCCTGACCGCGGACCACCAGGTGGCAAGGCAGCTATGCGCGGCGGCCACGATCGGAACCGGGAATTCTACCCCCGCGGCCAATGCGGGCTGGTTGAGCTGGACGATGTCGGCGCGCATGTGCCGCGCGAGCTCGGCAATCCTGCTTCCGGCGAGCCGGACCTGGTCGGGCGTGTCGGCCAGCCAATCGAGCGGAAGCCCCGTCTCGACCAGAGTAACGCCCGGGATCGCGCGTGCGGCGTCGCGTTGTTCGGCCGGTGGGATGGGCCCGAGCAACGCCAGGATCGTCTCGACCCCTCGCTCCCCGAGCGCGCGCGCCAGATCCGTCGCATATTGCCAGACGCCGCCGACGCTATCGACGGTCATCAGCAGCCGCATATCGGCGCGGCTCATGCCGCGATCCCTTCGCGGTGCGCGGCCGGCGGAGCGAAATCGAGTCCGCGCGCCTTCGCGAGCCAATGCGCGAGTTGGGCGACGCCGTTCTGCCAGGGAACTTTCCGACCGAGGCCGAGCGCGCGTTCGGCGGCGCGTGTGTCGGCGACGAAATAGCGTTGGTCGCCCGCGCGCCAGTCGGAGAATTCGACCTCCAGCTCGCGCCCAAGCAGCCTGCCGATGAAGTCGAGGAGCTGACGCAGGCTCACCGCATTGGCCGGCCCGCCGCCAAGGTTGAAGGCGCCCCCTGAAACCGCGTCGATCCGCTGCCAGGCGGCACGATAAGCGTCGACCGCGTCGGCCACGTCGAGGATATCGCGCACCTGGCAGCCGTCACCGTAAAGCGTGATCGGCCTGCCTTCGAGCGCGCGGATCAGGAAATGCGCGACCCAGCCCTGATCCTCGGTCCCCATCTGCCGCTGGCCGTAGATGCAGCTCATCCGCAGCACCGCCGATTTCAGGCCGAAGCTGCGCGCGTAATCGAGCACATATTGATCGGCAGCACCCTTGGAGCAGCCGTAAGGCGTATGGAAATCGAGCGGCCGGGCCTCGCTTATGCCGTGCGCGCGCACCGTCGCATCGGACGGGACGTAGCGATGCTCTTCCAGCTCGAAATCGATGTCCGCGAGATCGCCGTAGACCTTGTTGGTCGATGCGAAGACGATCGGCGTCTCCGGGTTGCGCGTTCGCAGCGCATCCAGCAGGTTGATTGTCCCGACGACATTGGTTGTGAAATCGTCGCGCGGATCCATCATGCTGGTGGTCACCGCCACCTGCGCCGCCATGTGGAACACGGCCTTGGCCTGCCCGGCGGCATCGGCGAGCCGGTCTTCGTCGCGTATGTCCGCGATGACCGGCTGGATTCGGTCATGATGCCGGCTCTGCAGCCATTTCAGGTTGCTCTCGACTCCCGCGCGCGACAGCGCGTCATAGATGACGATCCGATGTCCCTCGCCGGCGAGCCGGTCGGCGAGATTCGAGCCGATGAACCCGGCGCCGCCGGTGATCAGGATCGGTCGGTCGGTCCCGCCGCTCATGCGACCAGTCCCCGCGCTTCAAGTTCGGCGCGCATCTGCTCGACCCGGTCGTGCGCGGTCTGCTGGGCCACCCATTCGGCGAGTTCGGCCAGCCCTTGCTGAAAATCCTGCCGCGCGCGGAAGCCGAGCCGGTCGGCGGCAAGGTTGGTATCGCAGAAGCAATGGCGGATGTCGCCGATCCGCGCCTTGCCGACTATCTCGGGCTGGATCTGATTCTTGCCCATCGCGCGCGCCAATTCGGTCGCGACCTCGGTCACGGAGCGGTCCTTGCCCGAGCCGATGTTGAACGTTCCGCCCGCCGCCTGCGGCAATTCGAGCGCATCCGCGAAGGCACGCGCCACGTCCGAGACATGGACGAAGTCGCGGCGTTGCTCGCCGTCCTCGAAAATCAGCGGCTGTTGGCCGTTCAGCAGCCGCGAGGCGAAGATCGCGAGCACGCCGGTATAAGGGTTGGAGAGTGCCTGCCCCGGCCCATAAACATTGAACAGCCGCAGGCAGACCCCTTCGATCCCGTACGGCGTCGACATGATGTGCGTGGTGCGCTCCTGCACATATTTGTTGAGCGCGTAGATCGACGCGAGATTGGGCCGCTTCCATTCCGGCGTCGGAACCGGCGTCAGCGGGCGACCGAGATCGTCGAGGGGTTCCCAGTTCGCCTGACCGTCTTTCAGTCCGTGGCGTTCGGCATCCTGGACCAGTTCGCCCTCGGCGTCGCGATACAGTCCTTCGCCATAGATCGACATCGACGAGGCGGTCACCACGCGGCGCACCGGATTATCGATCAAGGCCTCGAACAGGACCGCGGTGCCGACGTCGTTGGTCGACGTGTAGCGCTCGACCTCATACATGGATTGGCCGACGCCCACCTCGGCGGCCAGGTGGATTACCACGTCGACGCCTTGCAGGGCCTTCCTGACCACATCCTTGTTGCGGATGTCGCCGCGGATCAGCTCGGCTTGCGGGTCCAGCATCCGCGATCCGTCGGTCGCGCCGTGGACCTGCTCAATCAGAGCGTCGAGCACGCGAACTTCGTTGCCGCGCCGCAACAATTCTTGCGCTACGGAGCGACCGATGAAGCCTGCTCCCCCGGTGATCAGAATATGTTCCACGGATCCTCCCAATAGAATCGGGAAAGGGCACAACAATCATCGGGTCAGCGTCCGCGCACCGGAAACTAACATAGATTAAAGTGTTGTATCCCAAAGGTTTATTACGGAGAAGGACAATGCTTCTTCTACTTCTTCGTTCCCTCCGATCGTTGCGGAGATGATGCTTTGGGGATCGTTTGCGGAACGACTGCGGCTCCCGATCATTCGACAATTCGTGCTGCAGATAAGGCGGTTCGCACTTACGGCATGAAACGAACGATCTATCTCGTGCGCCACGGCAGCCATGGCGAGGTCGGCCATGTCCTGAGCGGCCGTTCGGAGGTCGCGCTGAACGCGCAGGGAAAGGCCGAGGCCGAGGCGCTCGCACACCGGCTGGCATCGGTTCCGATCGCCTCGATCCATAGCAGCCCGCGCAAGAGGACGCGCGAAACCGCGGCGGCAATCGCGGCATGTCATGCGAGCGAGGTGCGGATCGCCGAAGCGCTCGACGAGATCGATTTCGGGCGGTTCGCCGGGCGCGGCTTCGCGGAACTGGCTGGCGACCCCGATTGGCGGCACTGGAATGCGGAGCGCGCCACCGCACGTTGCCCAGAGGGCGAAACCATGGCCGAAGCGAGCGCGCGGGCAATGGCCTATATAAAAAGCCTGCCGCCCGGGCAGGCGCCGGCTTTGTGCGTCAGCCATTGCGACGTGATCCGCGGACTGGTTGCCCAGACGCTCAACCTCGGCTTCGACGGCATTTTTGCTTTCGATTGCGATCCGGCGTCGCTCACCACGCTGGAGTTCGAAGGGTCAGTTCCTCGCCTCGTCGCGCTCAATGAACGGGTCCCGATCGGGTGCGGTTGAACCCACCTCGCGCCAGGCAGCCAAATCCCTTTCCACGTCCGCGATGACGGACGCCCAGTCGCCAGGACGCGGTTGGCGATAGAGGCGCATCGTGGGATACCAACTGCTGCTCCGGCCCAGCGACCAGCGCCAGTCCGGATCGGCCTTGAGCAACACCCAGGTCGGGTGGCCGAGCGCGCCGGCGAGATGCGCCACCATCGTATCGACGGTGATCACCAGCCTGGTCGACGCGATCAGCATAGCCGTTTCCATGATCTCGGGCGAGCAACCGCGGGGATTGAGCACGGGCAGTGCGCATGCATCCGGCATTAGCGACAGGCAGTCATTCCCGTGGCAGATCGACGCGAAGAGTTCGGACGGCACGCAGCGCCCCTTCTCCCATCCGCCGGCGATATGGCAGAGTCCCACCAGCTTTCCGGGCGATGCTGGCTCGAGAGGGTAGAGATAAGGCGGCGGAACCTCTGACGGCGGCAGCCGCATTGCGAATGCGAGCTCCATGATTTCGATATCGCATTCCGACCGCGGCAGCGGATGCGCGGGATCGAATGGCATCCATCGCAGCACGTCCATCCGGGATAATAAAGGTAATAGCGTCGGTTGCACCTCGACGGTCACCGAAGCCGCACGCCTCGCCAGCGGAGGGAGGTAACGTGCGAACTGGATCGTGTCGCCAAGGCCGTGATAGCAGCGGACCAGCACATGCCGGTCGTCGAACGGTCGGCCGTCCCACACCCAGCGCAGATGAAAGGGCTTGGTCGGGTCGTCGCGCGTCGCCGGATCGCGCGCCCTCAAAACGCCGTCCGAAATAGTCCAGGCATCCGCGAACCGATCTTCGCGCATAGCGGCAATCCACGCCTGGCCCGGATCGGTCATGCGGCCTCGAAATGCGCGCCGCGAGGATGCGTTCCGGCATACGATTTCGCCTTGACGCGAAGCCGGCACGACCCGTGGCGAAGCGAGAAAGCCGGGGACTTTCAGAAACTTACATAGGTTAAGAACCGGATCGGGACGGAACAGCAAGCTTTGTAGGACGTTGGCGAAACAATGCCTGGCTGTGGAAACGAACCCGCTCCCGCTCCTGCTTGGGCGGCGACCGCAGCGAAACCCAAACAGGGGTGAAGGAATGAATGTTGCCCAACGCAGCTTCGTGCCCGCAGCCACGCAGGCGCTGCGCCAACGGGTCGAGGCGCTCGCCCCATGGTTCCACAATCTCGACCTGAACGGGGTGCAGACCGCGCCCGATCATTTCCTCGGGGATTACCCCGCGGCGAAGTTCGAGCATTTCGCGTCGATTCTTCCGGACGACCTGTCGGGCAGGAGCGTGCTCGATATCGGCTGCAATGCCGGCTTCTATTCGGTCGAGATGAAGCGGCGCGGCGCGGCGCGCGTGGTCGGGATCGACAGTGACGATCGCTATCTCGAACAGGCGCGGCTCGCCTCCGATACGCTCGGCTTCAACGATGTCGAGTTCCGCAATCTCTCCGTTTACGATGTGGGCGCGCTCGGCGAACGGTTCGACCTCGTGATCTTCATGGGCGTGCTCTACCATCTGCGCCACCCTTTGCTGGCGCTCGACCTGATCCGTGAACATGTCGCGGGCGACATGCTGCTGTTCCAATCGATGCAGCAGGGCTCCAACATGCTGATCGACCTGCCTGAGGATCATCCCTTTTATGTCGAGGGCACGTGGGAGCGGCCGGCCTATTTCGACGATCCCGCTTACCCCAAGCTGCATTTCATCGAGCGCAAGTTCGCGAACGACTGGACCAATTGGTGGGCGCCCAACCGCGCCGGCGTCGAAGCGATGCTGCGCGCGGCAGGCTTTTCGATCGAGCAGGGGCCGGTGGACGAGGTCTATCTCTGC
>JAEKMC010000228.1 GCA_019508115.1 Sphingomonas sp. | reverse complement strand
GGCACATAGGCCGGCGGCGCCGCGCCGAGCCGCGCAATCGTGCCGAGCGCGATCACCGCGATCAGCACGCCGCCCGCGATGAAGCCGCGCCGCCGGTCGAGCCCGCGCGTGTCGAGCAGCAGCACCAGCGCGAGCGCGGCGGCGACCATCGACCAGAGGTGATAGCGCAGGTCGCTCGCGATGCTGACCAGCGCGAAGCTCGCGCTCATGCAGAAGGCCGATCCGGCGAGCGCGCGGCCCAGCCTGGCCTGCGGATCGGTGAGGCCCATGCTCGCCCAGAGCAGCCCCGCCGATACGACCAGCCAGGCGACCGGCCAGCCGAGCGGGCTGATCGCCATTAGGTGCGCGGCGTCGATCAGCCCGTTTCCACCCGGATTGGCCGGCGCGCCGAGCCCGTCATTATTGGGTTCGCTCGACCGCGGCGGATCGGCCTCCGGCTCACCCGGGCCAACCCAGAAACGCAGGTTGGAATTGAGATGGCCGATGCGGTGCGCGGCATAAGCGAGCGGATGCGCGGCAACCAGCCCAGCCCATTCCATCGCCATATGCCGATCGTCGAGATGATCGAAGATCACCGCATCGCCGACGAAGCCGCACTGACTGTCCTCGCCATAAGGGTTCCAGAAGAAGGGTGTGTAGCAGCCTTTCCGCTCGGCCAGCGCCCAACCTTGCGGATCGAGCCCGGGCAGGCTGGCAAGGTGCGCCTTATGTGCGATGCCGGCCATGTCGTAGAGCGGCAGGCTATTCTCGACCCCGGTATGGTCGGCGCGCAGGATGCGGGTGTTGAAGAAAGGATTGAAGATCAGCACCGCGCCGATCAGCGCGAGCGACGCCGCCGCTTTGTGCCACGGCTTCGGAAGCCGAGGCCAATCGAACAGAGCGAGCGCGAAGGGAATCGTCGCGAACACCGCATTGCCGCGCACCAGCGTCGCATAAACGATCAGCAGGATCGCGAGTACGCTCGCCCAGCGCGGCACGGGCCGTTCGTCCAGCCGCCAATGCGCGATCAGGCCGGCCGCGGCCACCAGGCAGCAGGCCATCTGCGCGTCCTTGAGCACGACCGTCGCCCAGCCGAGCCAAAGCGGCGCGATCCCGACCAGCAGCACGAACGCCGCCGCGCCATGCTTCTGCCGACGGCCGAGCGCTGCGGAGATTGCGCCGATTCCGCCCCACCAGAGCAGCATCTGCACCAGGAAGAAGGGCTCGGTTCCCCGCTTGAGATGGTTCAGCAACGCCCAGGTGCGCGCCATGATCGGCGGATGCCAATCGACATAGACGCCCGTGATCGCCTGCTCATATTGCCCGACGCTGTCGTACATCGCCACGCCCGGAAAGCGCATTGCCAGTGTCGCGCCGAACAGCAGGAAAGCCGAAATCACCCATGGCGTGGAAGCGCGGGAGCGTTCGCCATGCGCTGGCGTCGAGGATATCGTGTCAGCCATGGCCCCTCTTAGGAGAGGAATATGCCTGACTGGAAGCTCCCTTGGGTCGCCGTCGCAATCGCGCTCGCCCCGCATCATCAGGCCGAGCGCGAAAATGCGGGCGGCACACGAGGCGCCGCCCGGTTTCCCTCATTCGGCGGGGACCGCCTGCGCGCTGGTCGATCGTCTGACCGGACCGATCAGCAGGCGTGCCATGAACAAGGCAAGCGCCAGCGCCCCAAGCCCGAACACGATGTCGCCGGGGACGCGCATCCAGACCAGCCGTTCCATGAACGCGCTGTGCACGACCTCCGGCGAACGCGCATACCAGAAACCCTTGGTGACGCTCTGATAGGCCTGGTAGATGCCGGCGGGCACCAGGCTCAGAAACACCATCATCGCCAGTCCGCCGTTGAGCAGCCAAAAGGTGGGCTTGAGCAAGGCATCCGACCAGGCGGCCTCGCGATGCGCGATCTTGAGGCAGAACAGCATCAGCCCGATCCCCAGCATACCATAGACGCCGAATAGCGCCGCATGACCGTGGCTGGGGGTGAGGTTGAGCCCCTGGATATAATAAAGCGAGATCGGCGGATTGATCGTGAAGCCGAGCAGGCCCGCGCCCACCAGGTTCCAGAAGCTCACCGCCACGAAGAACAGGATCGGCCAGCGATAGGTCGCGACCCAGGGTGCGGCCATCGTCATCCGATAATTGTGCAATGCTTCGATCCCGAGCAGCGCCAGCGGCACGACCTCCAACGCGGAAAACATCGCCCCCCACGCGACCACCGCTGTGGTGGTGCCCGCGAAATAGAGGTGGTGCAGCGTGCCGATGATGCCGCCAAGCAGGAACACCGCGGTGGCGAAGGTCACCGCCGTATTGGCGGCCCGCGCGCGCACCAGCCCGAGCCCCGCGAAGATGAGCGCGATCACCGCGGTGGCGAACACCTCGAAGAAGCCCTCGACCCACAAATGGACCACCCACCAGCGGAAATATTCGATCATCGACAGCGCGCTGTTGCGCCCCCAGGTCAATGCCGCGCCATAGAATAGCCCGATCGCGACCGTGGATAGGAACACCATCGCGATCAGCCCGCGCACCTCGCTCGGATTCCGGAGCGCAGGCCACAAGGCCCGGCCCACCAACGTGAGCCAGATCATCAGGCCCGCGAACAGCAGGATCGCCCAGAAACGGCCGAGATCGACATATTCATATCCCATATGGCCGAACCAGAAGTTGACGCCACCGTGGCCGAGCTTCTGCTGAATGCCGAGCCATTCGCCCGCGAAGGAGCCGATCACGACCACCAGCAAAGCGAGCCAGAGCACATTGACACCCAGCCGCTGGAATTTGGGTTCGTGCCCCGACAGCATCGGCGCCACGAACAGCCCGGTCGCGAGCCACGCCGTCGCGATCCAGAAGATGCCGAGCTGCGTGTGCCACGTGCGGGTCAGCGCGTAAGGAATGATCTCCGATATCCTGAGCCCGTAAAAGTCCTGCCCTTCAACCGCATAATGGGCGGTGATCGCGCCCAGCAGCACCTGCGCCAGGAACAGGCCGATCACGGTCACGAAATATTTGGTCGTGGCGCGCATCGACGGCGTGACCACAAGCTTGAGGAACGGATCGCGCGCGGGCGCCTGGGCACGCTCGTCCACGCTGGAGCGCGCATAATACCAGCATAGCCAGCCCACGCCCGCGATCAGCGCGATGATGCTGGCGATCGACCACATGCCGATCGCGGCGGATGGCGTGTTGCCGACCAGCGGATCGTGCGGCCAGTTGTTGGTATAGCTCACCTGCTCGTCCGGCCGATCGGTCACGGCGGCCCAGGCCGTCCAGAAGAAGAAGGCGCCGAGCTTGCGCGAGTCCGATGGATCCAGGAAATTATCCTCGGGCATCGCATAATCGCGGCGAAGATCGGCGGCACCGGCATCGCCGCCGAACAATGCCGAATAATGGCGCGCATTCGCTTCGATCGCGGCGGCACGATCGGCGCTGACTGTGACCATGCCGGAGACGGGATCGAAGCTGTTGGTCCGCATCTCGCGCCGCAATTTCTCGCGAAGCGCCGCCTGCATGTCCGGATCGACGGCTGCGATATCCTTCGCACCCGTCTTGCGGGCAAACTGATCGAGCAGCCCCTGCGCTTCGCGGTGCAGCCAGTCCGCCGACCAATCCGGCGCGACATAGCCGCCATGCCCCCATACCGAGCCAAGCTCCATGCCGCCCAGCGACTGCCAGATTTCGCGGCCCTCCTGGATGTCCGCCTTGCTGTAGATCGGCCGCCCATCGGCGGCCATGACGCGTTCCGGAACCGGCGGCGCCGCCATGAAGATGCCTCGCCCGATCAGGCCCAATGCGGCAAAAGAGAGCAGGAAAACCGCCCCCAGCCACAGCCATAAACGTTTGTCATTCATCACTACCCCCTGCGCTCCCGGCGCCGTTGCGAACGTCTTTATCGCCTCTCTGCTCAGACCCTGCCGTGGGCACGCGGCCGAAACAGCACCGGCGCGTAGAAGAGGATGAACAGGCCGAATGCGGCGATCCATGCCGCCGCGGCGGCATGGATGCTGCGCATATAATCGATCGGCAGGACGGGGGCCGCGACCCGCAGCAGCACCGCGGTCATGATCATGACATAGATGGCGCAGGTTGCCGGACCGGCATGCAGCGGACGGCCGGTATGCCCCAGGCTGGCGCGGGTCATGACCGCGAGCGTCATCCCGCCGAACGCACCGGCGGTCAGCGCATGAAGTCCGGCCGAGGCGGGGATCGCCGCGCCCAGAATGGAGGCACCGAGCAGGACGAGGCCGACGGGAACCCAGAGATAAGCGAGATGCAGGATCATGACGAGCGGTTCGGCGCCCGTCCTCCAGCCACGCCAGCGAAGCAGGCGCGCGAGGTTGAGCAACCCCGCCGCGACGAGCGCGATGCCGGTCGGCCGCGCGGACGGTGCGCCGATCCAGGCGAGCATCGCCAGCCCGCCTGCGACCAGCACCGCAAGATCGAAACGCTGCATCGCCGGCGGCAACCGGGGCTCGACACCCCGATTGACGAGCCAGTTGCGCGTGAATGTCGGGATAAGGCGGCCGCCGATCAGCATCACCATCGTCAGGATCGCGCCGACGCCGATCCGATAGCCGAGACCGCTCGGCGGGATCGCGCCGGCGCCCTCGATCAGATCGAGCGTGGAGGCTATCGCGAGCACCGCCGTCAGCACCACCACCGGCACATTGCGGTTGCGCGCGGCATAGAGTTCCGCACCGGCGATCGCGGCCATGACGAGCAGGAAGCCCGCGTCGAGCAGGACCGCGCCCGCGATACCGATCGCGCCGGAAAGGATCACCGCCAACCGTCCGGCCAGCCACAAGGATGCGAGCGCGAGCAGCGCCGCGCCCTTGAGCGGCGGCCGGCCCGTCCAGTTCGGGATGGCGGTCAGAAGGAAGCCGCCCACGACTGCGCCGAGATAGCCGAACAGCATTTCGTGGCGATGCCAGGCAATCGGATCGATCCCCGCCGGCAGTACGGGCTTGCCTGCGAGCGCGGTTATGAAGAGCCCCGGCACGACGATCGCCCAGAGTGCGCCGAGGAGGAAGAATAGCCGGAAACCGCCGCTCAACAGCGGCACGTCGGACAATGTCCCGAATCTCGCGACATGCACATCCGAAGCCATCGACGATCCCCACCGCGAACGCGCGGACCGCCTGAATGACGGTCCGTCGAACGATCGTGGCGGCGCTTCAGCTACCCGCCCGGTCGACCAACCGCACTTCGGGTATTTGCTTAGGTAGTTTTACGTAGGCGGGTGTGCGGGGCCTGGCATAAAAAGGCACCCGCCTCCCGATGGGGAGACGGGTGCCGATCCGCGGGGTGGGATTATTTCCAGCTTGCCGCCGCCTCCTCAGCAAAGCCGCGATAGGTGCGCGCCGGGTGGCCGAGCAAAGCTTCCATCCGGCCGACCTGAGCGACGGAAGCGAGCGCGCCCTGTTGCTGGTAGCGCCGCATCATCAGCTTCAGGTCATAGACGTACCAGGCCGGCGCAACGGCCTTAACATTCCGCTCCCAAGCCTCCAGATCACTACCGCCATAGGCGATCGGCCGATCCAGAATTTCGCCCCAGAGCGCGGCGAGATCGTCGCCGGTCAGCGCATCGGGGCCAACCAGATCATAGGCTTCGCGCGGCAGCGGACCGTCGGCCGCCTCGCGGCGCATCAATTCGCTGGCCGCGGCCTCGCCGATATCGCGGATATCGACCATCGACAGGCCCTTGCCGCCGATCGGCATGCCATAGACGCCATAGGTCAGCAGCGCGTCGCGCAGCCGAACGTCATTCTGCATGAAATACGCCGGGCGCAGCACCGTCACCGGCAGGTCATACGCCTCGATCATCCGCTCGACCGCGGCCTTGCTCGCGAAGTGCGGCAGGTCGGCATAGTCGCCGGCCTTGTACACCGACAGATAGACCACGCCCTTCACTCCGGCATCGCGCGCGGCGTTGAGCGCGAGCAGAACCTGGGTGGATTCGTCGGCGACGTTGGGCCCGAGCAGGAAAAGCGTGCTGACGCCCTCAAGCGCGGCGCGGAAGCCCTCCACGTCGGAAAGATCGCCTTTCACCGCCGTCACGCCCGCCGGGAAGTCCGCCGTTTCGGGCGAGCGCGTCAGTGCGCGGATCTCGACCGCCTGCGGGTTGAGAAAGGAAAGCACTTGCGAACCGATCACGCCCGAGGCGCCCGTCACCAGAATAGCCATTGTCTGTCTCCTTAGATCCAGGGGCGCCGCACAATCCGGCGTCCATGGAGTGAAAGTAGCTGTTCCGATTTTTGCGAATAGATGGCAGTATTGGGACTCAACGTCCCAGATATGGAACATCCATGGACCTACAGGCGCTACGAGATTTCAACCTGGTCGCGATCCATGGCGGCTTCGGGCGCGCGGCACGCGCAACCCGCCGGCCCAAGGCGACCTTGTCACGCAAGGTGAGCGAGCTCGAGCAGAGCCTGAACGTGCGCCTGATCGAGCGCGGCTCGCGCGTGCTTCGGCTGACCGATGAAGGCGTGGCGCTGCATGAGGCGACCCGCGGCCCGCTTCAGGACATTGCCGAAGCGGAGCTTGCGGTGGGATCGAGCGCGTCGGTCCCGCGCGGGCGGCTGCGGATCAGCGCGCCGATCGTCCTGTCCCACGTCGCGCTGGCGGCGGTGAGCGCGGAATTCGCGCAGACTTATCCGGAGGTGGAACTCGAAATCGTTGCCGAGGACCGCAAGGCCGATCCGGTCGAGGATGGCTTCGACATCGTCATCCGCGTCAATCCCGCCCCTGACGAGAGGCTGGTGGGACGGCGCATATTGGAGGACGAACTGCTGCTCGTCGGCGCACCGGGTGCGGTCCTGCCGAAGGGCGAGAATATCGACGCGGTCGCGCTGATCACCATGCCCGCTGACATGACCTGGCGCGTGGAAACGCCGGATGGCCCGCGCGTTTTTCGGCCACAGGCGCGGCTGCGCTTCTCGTCATTCCTGATGGTACGCGAAGGACTGCTGGCGGGCGCCGGTTTCGCGCTCGCGCCCAAATTGGTGGTGGCGGGCGACATCGCCGCCGGCCGCCTCACCCGACTGGGCGTGGCGGAGGGCCCCAAGGTCGAAATCTGGGCGCTCCAGAATTCGCGCCGCCTCGCCAGCCTCAAGGTGCGGCTGTTCCTCGATACGCTCAGCCGGGCCTTTGCCGGTTAGCGGGGATCAGCATTCAGACTCAAATCCTCCCCTGTAAGGGAAGGGGGCCGCCGAAGGCGGTGGAGGGGTGACACCGTTGAGGTGAAGCACCAGCCGGGACACCCCTTGTATCTGGACTGCTGTCGTCTGCTTTGATTGAGTGGAGGATTGCCGGGGTGGGTGGCCACCCACCCCGGCG
>JAEKMC010000227.1 GCA_019508115.1 Sphingomonas sp. | reverse complement strand
AGATGGAATTTCCCGTCCTCAGCCCCGCTGCCGGAACCGTGGCGGCGCTGTATGTCGCCGAACGCCAGACGGTTACGCCCGGCGCGCCGGTGCTGGCGCTGGTGCGCGCGTGACCGCGCTCGATCGGCTGCCCGTCGACGCGATCGCGGCCGACGTGCGATCGGGCCGGCGCAGTGCTGTCCAGGTGATCGAGGATGTGCTGGAGCGGCTCGCCTTCTACGACAGCATCCAGCCTGCCGTCTGGATCTCGCGTTTCGATGCTGCCGCGCTTCGCGCCGCCGCCGCCAAGGTCGATGCGCGCGTCGCCGCGGGCGAGGCGCAACCGCTGGCCGGCGTTCCATTCGCGGTGAAGGACAATATCGATCTGGCCGGGCTGGCCACGACCGCCGCCTGCCCTGCTTTCTCCTATATGCCGATGCGGTCGGCGACGGTGGTCGAGCGTCTGATCGCAGCCGGGGCGATCCCGGTCGGGAAAGCCAATCTCGATCAGTTCGCAACCGGTCTCAACGGCACCCGCAGCCCGTATGGCATACCGCGCAACGCCTATAATCGCGCCTGGGTGAGTGGCGGGTCGAGTTCCGGTTCGGCGGTCGCGGTGGCAGCCGGACTGGTCGCCTTCGCGCTTGGGACGGATACCGCCGGATCAGGCCGCGTTCCGGCTGCCTTCAACCACCTGGTCGGCTTCAAGCCCACGCGGGGGCGCTGGAGCAACCGCGGTTTGGTCCCCGCCTGCCGGACGCTCGATTGCATCACCGTCTTTGCCGGTTCGGCAGGCGAAGCAGGACTCATCGACGCCATTGCCGCTGGTTTCGATCCGGGGGATGCTTTTTCGCGGTCGATCGCCGACACCTCCCTCGCGACGTACCGGGTCGGCATCGTCAGCGGCGAGCAGCGCCGCTGGTTCGGCGATATCGAATCCGATTTCCTGTATCAGCAAGCCTTGGATGGCCTCGACGCGGAGTTGGTCGAGATCGACATGGCGCCGCTCAACGAAGCGGCCCGGCTGCTTTATGACGGCCCCTGGGTCGCCGAACGGACCGCCGCGCTCCGGACGATGCTCGACGGCAATCCCGACGCAATTCATCCCGTCGTGCGCGAGATCGTCGAGCAGGGTCGCACCTATAGCGCGGTCGATGTTTTCGAAGGCAGCTACCGGCTTGCCGAACTCGCGCGTGCGGCGGAGCGGATCTGGGCCGACGTCGACCTGCTCGTCCTGCCCACCGCGCCGACCTCTTACCGCGTCGCGGAAATGCTCGCCGCGCCGGTCGCGCTCAATGCGAGCCTGGGCGCCTACACCAATTTCGTGAATCTGCTCGACATGGCCGCGATCGCGGTCCCCGCCGGCAGCTACCAGAGCGGTGTCGGCTTCGGCGTGACCCTGATGGGGCCGGCCGGCAGCGATCGCGCGCTGATCGACGCCGCGAACACGCTTTTCCCCGCGCCGGCGCCCCCGCCGCCGCTTGACCTGGAGGGACGGATGGAAACCGTGAAACTTGCCGTCGTCGGCGCGCATCTGAAGGACATGCCGCTGCACTGGCAGCTGACGTCGCGCGACGCCCGCTTCGTCGGCGCGGCGAAGACCGCGCCCGCCTACCGCCTCTACGCCATCGCGGACAGCGTACCGCCCAAGCCGGCGCTGGTGCATGATGGCGACGGCGCGTCGATCGCGCTCGAAATCTATGAGCTGGACATGGCAGCGTTCGGCAGCTTCGTCGCGGAGGTCCCGCCGCCGCTCGCAATCGGCACCGTAACGCTGGAGGACGGCAGCCTCGTCAAGGGCTTCGTCGCGGAACCCCGCGCCGTCACCAATGCGGAGGACATCACCGCACTCGGCGGATGGCGCGCTTATATCGCGCGATGAGCCCGCGAAGCTGACTCCCGACGCCGCGCGCCGCCAGAATATAGTGGCGCGGCTTGGCAATCATCTGGCACGTGTCCGCGGGATCGTGGCGGCGCAGACCGCCGGAACCAGCGGAGAGAGCGAATGGCGGCGAGCGGAACCGAGCGGCCCGAAATAGCGGCCGCGGCGGAAAGGATCGGTCGCTATCGCTGGGTGATCTGCGCCTTGCTGTTCGCGGCGACCGCGATCAACTATGTCGACCGCCAGATGATCGGCGTGCTCGAGCCCGATTATCTGCGCCCCGAATTTCACTGGACGCCGGGCGATTATGCCAACCTCGTCTTCTATTTCCAGTTGGCATATGCGATCGGCTATCTCGGTTTCGGCAAGGTCGTCGACTGGATCGGCGCCCGGCTTGGCTATGCCGCGGCGGTCGCTGTCTGGACCGTGTTCCACGTCCTCCATGGCGGGGTGACGTCGATCACGCAGTTCGCGATGGTGCGCTTCGGCCTTGGCATCGGCGAATCCGGCAATTTCCCCGCGGGCGTGAAGGCGGTGACCGATTGGTTTCCGCAGGGGTAATCGCCTGGCTGGCGCTGTATCGCGATCCGCACACGCACAAGCGCGTCGGCACGGCGGAACTAGCCCATATCCGCCAGGATCCAGCCGACCCCCAGGTGAAACCCAAAGGCCTTTGGCTCACGTTGCTGACAAGGCGCGAAACCTGGGCGTTCGCGCTCGGCAAATTCTTCATCGATCCGATCTGGTGGTTCTATCTGTTCTGGCTGCCGCCTTTTCTCCACGACACATACCATCTGAACCTGGTCGGCTTCGGCCTGCCGATCGCGGCGATCTATCTGCTGTCGGACGTGGGCAGCGTCGCGGGCGGTTGGCTGTCGGGACGCCTGATCAGGACGGGCATGACCGCCAATAAGGCGCGCAAGCTCACCATGCTGATCTGCGCCTGCGCGATCCTGCCGGTAGTGCTGACCCGCTACGTCGACCATGTCTGGATCAACGTGCTGATCATCGGCATCGCCGCCGCGGGGCACCAGGCCTTCTCGGCCAACCTCTACACGCTGCCGTCGGACATCTTCCCGCGTTTCGCGGTGGGATCGGTGATCGGCATCGGTGGCACGGTCGGCGCGATCGGGGGCATGCTCTTCTCGATGTATATCGGCAGGATCCTCGACGGCATCGGCAGCTATGCCCCGATCTTCGCGGTCGCGGGCGGCGCTTATTTCGTGGCGCTTCTCGCGATCCATCTGCTCTCGCCGCGGCTGGCGCGGGCGAAAGGCTTTTAGACCAATCCCGCGCCGTCGAGACGGAGCACCGGCACGATCTGGCCGGGCTTCGCCGGCGGCAACGTGAACAGCGCCGCATCGGTGTCCTGCCGGACTTCGACCGATCCGCCGCCGAGCAAAGTCGCCCGCGCGATCTTCGCACCCTTGAGCGCGCCCGAACCGAGCGACGGCACGCGCACCGGTCCGGTCGGCCATTGCAGCAGCACCATGTGCAGCACGCCGTCCTTGACCGTGAAGCGCACGTCCTCGGGCTGGAAGCCGTTGAACTTGGCTTCGCCGAACATGCCGTCGCCGAGCTTGGTCGGCCCCTCGCCATAGATGCGCCAGGGCCGCGAGCCGTGGATCGCCGCGCCGTTCACGTCCATCCAGGCGGTGATCCCCGCGACGATCTTCTCTTCCTCGCTGTCGATCGTGCCGTTGCCGCGCACCGGGATCGAGAGGAGCAGGTTGCCGTTCTTGGAGACGACGTCACACAGCCGCTGGATCACCTGGATTGCGGGCACGTAGCTCTTATCGAGGAAGCGCTGGCGATTATAATGCCAGTCGCCGATGCAGGTGCAGGTCTGCCACGGCTCCTCGCGCAGATGGTCGCTATAGCCGCGCTCGATATCCTCCATCACGGCGCGGCGCTGGATGTCGGTCAGCTTCTTGCCGGTGATGGCGACGTCGACCTTGCCGTGCCATTCCTTCGATCGATCGTAATAATGGGCCACCGCCGAAAGGCCGGCCTCGCCGAACGGGATGCCGGTATCGTCGAGATAGACGATGTCGGGCCGATATTTATCGACCAGCTCGTTCTGGCGCGCGAGCCAGTTGGCGACGAAGCCGGCGGGCGCGGGCGGGCTATCCTCCAGCCACTGGCCGTCATGCGCCTCATGCCAGGCGTCCATCGCCTTGATCGAGGTGATGCCCTCGGGCGCCGGATACCAGGCGCCGGTATAGAGGTCCTGCGGGTCGAGCCCTTCCCACCATGTGCCCTTGCCGTCGGCCTTGCGCAGCTTGAACGCATCGTAGCGCTGGCCCTGGCGCGGTCCTTCGGCGTCATAGCCATAAGCGGTCTGCCACCAATGCCAGGCATGCGAGCTGTGGTTGCTTACGCCGAAGCGCAGGCCCGCGGCGCGCACCGCCTTTTCCCAGGTGCCGATGATATCGCGCTTGGGCCCGATCCGCGTCGTGTTCCATGCGTGATGGCTGCTCGCCCAGGTGTCGAGATTGTCGTGATGGCTGGCGAGCGCCATGAAATATTTCGCGCCCGCTTTCTTGTAGAGCGCGATCAGCGCCTCGGGATTCCATTCCTCCGCCTTCCACGCGCCCTCGATCTCGAGAAAGCCATGGTCGGCGGGATGGCCATAATGGTCGAGGTGATGCTGGTAGGTGGGGCTGCCCTGGACGTACATCAGCCGCCCGTACCATTCACCGAATTCGGGCACGCATTGCGCGCTCCAGTGCGCCCAGATGCCGAACTTGGCATCGCGGAACCAGTCCGGCGCCTGATAGACCTCGCCCAGCGACGCCCAATCGGGCTTGATCGCGCCGGACGCGCGCGCGGCCATCGCCACTGCGGCGCTGCCCGCCATGAAGGAGCGGCGACCGACCTTCATGCCGCGCTCGCCCGGGCAGACGGATGCAGGAAGCGGGTCAGCGTGGCAGGTTTCATCTCGATCGAAAATCCCGGTTCGGTTGGAGCCTGGTAGGCCGCGTCCTTGACGATACAGGGATGCACGAAATGCTCGTGCATATGGTCGACATATTCGGCGATGCGGCCGTCGGTGGTCGCGGCGAAGCACAGATAGTCGATCATCGACAGATGCTGGACATATTCGCACAGGCCCACGCCGCCGGCATGCGGGCAGACGGCGAGGCCGGCCTTGGCCGCCATCAGGAGGACCGCCAGCACCTCGTTGACGCCGCCCAAACGGCAGGCATCCAGCTGGACAATGTCGATCGCCCCGCGGCTGATGAACTGCTTGAACAGGATGCGGTTCTGGCACATCTCGCCCGTTGCGACCTGGATCGGCGCGACGCCTTCGCGGATCGCGCGATGGCCCTCGATATCATCGGGGCTGGTCGGCTCCTCGATGAACCAGGGATCGGCGAAGGCGAGATCGCGCACGCGCGCAATCGCCTCCTGCGTCTCCCACACCTGATTGGCGTCGATCATCACCTTGATATCGGGACCGACCACCTCGCGCACGATCGTCAGGCGGCGGCGATCGTCCTCCGCGTCTGCGCCGACCTTGATCTTCACATGGCGGAAGCCCTCGGCCACCGCCTCGGCGCACAGCCTGCGCAATTTCTCATCCGAATAGCCGAGCCAGCCCGCCGACGTCGTGTAGCAGGGATAGCCGCGCTCCATGAGCGTCGCGATCCGTTCCGCCTTGCCGTCCGCGCGCGCCTCGAGCAGCGCCACCGCTTCCTCACGTGTGATGAAGTCGGTCATATAGCGAAAGTCGATCTGCGCGACGATCTCGGCCGGGCTCATATCGGCGACATAGCGCCAGAGCGGCTTGCCCGCTTCCTTGGCGAGCAGGTCCCACACCGCATTGACGATCGCGCCGGTGGCGAGGTGGATCACGCCCTTTTCCGGCCCGATCCAGCGCAGCTGGCTGTCGCCCGTCATGTGCCGCCAGAAACGCGCGCCATCTTCGCGCACCCAATCCAGGTCGAGGCCCTTCACCAGTGGCGCCAGAGCCTCAATCGCCGCGCAGCAAATGTCGTTGCCGCGGCCGATCGTGAACGTCAGGCCGTGGCCTTCCAGACCGCTATCCGTGTCGAGGATGCAATAAGCGGCCGAATAATCGGGATCGGGATTCATCGCATCCGACCCATCCAGCGCAAGCGCGGTCGGGAAGCGCAGATCGAACACCCTTATGCCAGTAATCCTGGTCACGCGCAGACCTGTTCCGCGCGATATGCGTTGCCCACTCGACTCTCCCTTGAGGGCGGCGCCTGCCCCGCTCTTTCGGCTCCTCCAGTACGCACTTTGTTTGCTGGTGGCGAGAGTTTTCATATATGTAGATGGTCGCGATAGCGAGAGTGCCGCCCGTTTAAATCCGGCTATCGCTGTCGATCAATTGGTCCGCGATGGTGAGCGCCGCCTGGCAGACGCGCCGGGCAGCCTCCTCCCTCGAAACTTGCGGTCCCAGTTTCTCAAGAAAGGGCACGGTCAGCGCGGCCGCGGCGACGCCACCGCGCATCACGGGCGCGGAGATGTCGGTCACGCCCGCGACGAACTGGCTCGGAGTCAACTCAACCTCGCGCTGACGGATTTCATCGGCGTGCGTGCGCCATGCCGCTAGCGCCTCCGCGTTCAGCGCCGGACTGAACATCTGCTCCCAACGGCGGCGGACATCCTCGGGCTGAAAGGCGTAGAGAACCGCGCCCGAGGCTGATTTCACGAGCGGCCGACGGTAGCCGACACGCACGGAGAAGCCGAGTTGCTCGCTCGACTCCATCCGCGCCACCACGACCATATCCCCCATCGAATGCAGCGCCAGATGGCAGGATTGGTCGAGACTCTGCGCAAGCCGGCGCATCACCGGCAGCGCGACTTCGATCAGGCTGTGGGTCTTGGGGCGCTGGATGCCCAGCGAGAAAAGCCGGTCGGTCAACAGGTAGCCGTCAGCCGTAGGATCCTGTTCGATATAGCCGCGGAACTCGAGCACCTGGATCATGCGGAACAATTCGCCGTGCGAGCGGCCGAGATCGTTGACGATCGCGGTCAGCGTCATCGGCGACGAGGTCGTGGCGAGCAGTTCGAGAACGTCCAGCCCCTTCTCGAGCGCCGGCGCCTTGTAGCGACGGTCTTCCTCTTCCTCGTTCATCTCATCCGTCCCGCTTTGATCCAACTGATCGGCTTTCCGCTCAAATGCGAACGCCGGCGTATGCCGCGCCGCATGAGGGCGCGACATGAGCCGGGCGCGGTTCATCATGCCGATATTCAACCGTAAAAACTACGTGCAAGCGCAACGACGTAAATATGATGGAGTGAAGCGGTTCGAGGGGCCGCGACGGCGGGCCTTCAGCGCGCCTTGAGCGCGCGATCGATTGCCGGCTGCGCGATCCGAGCCATCAGCTGATAGCCGGCCGGCAGCGGGTGCAGGCCGTCGCGGGTGAGATCGGCGCGCAGCAGTCCGTCAGCGTCTACCGATGCCTTGTAATAATCGGCATATTGTAGCCGGTGACTCCTGCAAAAGCCGGCGAGCCAGGCATTCAGGGCGCGGATGCGCTTGGGATCGCGATCGACCAGCATGGTGCGTGCATTGTCGGTGTAATTATTGACCGGCATGATCGAGGCGAAGACGACCTTGATATGGTGCGCCTGCGCCATGTCGGCCATCGCCTGCATATTGGCCTCGATCCCCTCGTCGCTCTCGCGTTGGAGCGCGCCATGGAGATCGTTGATGCCCGCCAGGATCACGACCGCGGCCGGCTTGAGCGCGACCACGTCCTGCTGGAAGCGCACGACCATCTGTGCGGTCACCTGCCCGCCGATACCGCGATTGATGTAAGGCTTGCCCGGAAAATAGCGGGCGAGATCCCAGAGGTCGGTGATCGAATCGCCCAGGAAGACAACCCTCTTCTCGCCCCGCCTGGGCGGCGGCAGGGCTTTGTCGGCCGCCGCGTACAAATATTTCTCGCCGAAATCCTGCTTCATCGCCGACCAGAGCAGCGCGTAATAGTCGCCCTCCAATTTGCCGTAGGTGCGATCGTCGTGGAACGCCCGCCGCTCCGGCGAACTCTGGTAACGCGGCAGCTCCGCAGCCGCGGCGGCGAGACCGAGCAGCAGAGCGATCATGCGGCCTCGGCCGGAAAGACCCCCTTGCGCGCGGCGAAGCGGGCGAACAGGCGCGGCCATTCGGCGGCGGGAAACGCGGCGGGCAAGCGCACGCCGAAACCATGACCACCCTCGTCGAACAGATGCATTTCCGCCGGCCTTTTGTGATCGAGCATCGCGCGATACAGGTCGATGCTGTTCAGGACCGGCACCGTGCCGTCATCCTCGGCATGGACCAGGAGGAGCGGCGGCGTCGCGGCATCGACGCGCTGGTCGACCGAGTGGCTGCGCCTGAGCGCCTCGGGCGCATCCTTGCCGAGCAGATTGTCGCGCGAACCGCCATGCGTGGCGGGTCCGGCCAAGGTGACGACCGGATAGATCAGCCCGGCAATATCCGGTCGGGCCGACAATCGGTCGGCGGCGTCGACGGGGGCATAGACCTGCTCGGCATGGCGGGTGGCGAGCGATCCGCACAAATGACCGCCGGCCGAGAAGCCCAGAGCCGCGACGCGCTTTGGATCGATCGCATATTTCGCGGCATCGCGCCGGATGACGCGCATCGCGCGCTGCGCATCCTGAAGCGGGACATCCGCGCGATGCGCCCAGCCCTCGGCGGGCAGGCGGTACATCAGCACGAACACGGTCACGCCGCGCGCATTGAGCCAGCGCGCCTGTTCGGCGCCTTCATTATCGAAGGCGAGGAATTCGTAGCTCCCGCCGGGAATGCACAAAACCGCCGCGCCATTGGACTGTTGCGGCCGGAAGACGATCAACTCAGGGCGGGGCACGCCATGGATCCAGCGGTCGGGGTGCGCGTCGGTCCCCGAACGGCGGTCGATCCATTGGACGATGGTCGAGCCGATGTCGCCGGGTATCTTGCCCGGCCAGAGCGGCAGATGCTCCTGCGCCTCCATCAGCTCCGCCGCGCGCGCCGCCACCGGCGCCAGCATCAAGGCCGAACCCATGCGCAGCAGGGTCCGCCTCGTCCATCCGATCATCCTCATTCCCTTCTCGCCTTTCCAGAGGCATATGCTGTCGATGCACCAATGAAAACGGCTTTTATATTTCGCAGACGCGCGTTGCGCGCTATCGTTGTTGCGCAGGCCGCGAAGATGGTCGGGCACGAAGCAGAGGGATTATATGACTGAGCGCGCGACAAGCCGACGGGCCCTGATACTCGTCACCGGCCTTTTCTTCCTGTGGGGGGTGGCCAACAATCTGAACGACATCCTCATTCCCCATTTTCGCAACGTCTTCCGCCTCAGTGACCTTCAGTCCGGACTGGTGCAGTCCGCATTCTATCTGGGCTATTTCTGCTTCGCGATCCCCGCATCGCTGACGATGGTCCGCTTCGGCTACAAGGCCGCGGTGATCACCGGCCTCGGCCTGTTCGCCTCGGGAGCGGCGCTGTTCTGGCCGGCCGCGCTGGCGATCAGCTATCCTCTATTCCTCCTCGCTTTGTTCGTCATCGCGAGCGGACTGGCCTTCCTCGAAACGTCGGCCAATCCGATGATCGCGAGCCTGGGCCGGCCCGAGCATGCCGAGCGGCGGCTGAACTTCGCGCAGGCGTTCAATCCGCTTGGTTCCATCACCGGCCTGGCAATGGGTACTTACCTGATCCTGCCCGCCACCCCGCGCAATTCGCCTATGTCGGCGCGCAGGTTGGCGTGTGGAGCTTCCTCATCCGCTATATCGGATCGGCGCTGCCCCATCTGAGCCAGCGCGATGCCGCCAAGCTCGTCATCGTCTCGCTCGTGCTGTTCATCCTGGGCCGCTTCAGCGGCACCGCATTGCTCACCCGCATGCGCGGCGCGCCGCTGATGATGGGCTATGGCGCGATCGGCACCATGCTTTGCCTGGTCGGCGCATTGGCCGGCGGACCGGTAGGCGTGGCGGCTTTGGTCGCGACCAGCTTCTTCATGTCGATCATGTTTCCGACGATCTTCGTGCTCACGCTGCGGGGACTGGGGCCGCTCACCAAGAGCGGCGCGGCGATGATCGTGATGGCGATCATCGGCGGCGCGGCCTTCACCGCGCTGATGGGGCTGATATCGGACACCACGCACTCGATCGCGACGGCGATGCTGGTGCCGGCAGCATGCTTTGCCGTGGTGGCGCTGTTCGCAGCCTCGCATTTGCGCGACCACTTCGCGCAGTGATCGACGCCGTGCGCGTGAACGGGCCGCGTTGGCCGGGGGAGGATGTGAGACTATGAGCCGACGGCTCGCGGGAAAGACCGCGCTCGTGACCGGGGCGGGTCAGGGCATCGGCCATGCTTCGGCCGCTTTGTTCGCCGCCGAAGGCGCGCGCGTGATCGCGACCGACCGCGTGCCGCGCTTGCTGGAGGACCTGGCCGATTGCGAGCAGCATGTGCTCGACGTGGCCTATCCCGAGGCGATCCTTGCGCTCGCCGCCGAAGTCGGGCCGGTCGACATTTTGTTCAACGTGGTTGGCCACGTCCATTCGGGCACGATTCTCGACTGCGACGAGGCGGCATGGGCGGGCTCGCTCACCGTCAACATGACGGCCATGTACCGCATGATCCGGGCCGTGCTGCCGGCGATGCTCGCCAAGGGCGGTGGCTCGATCGTCAACATGTCGTCGATCGCAAGCTCGGTGAAGGGCATTCCCAACCGCTTCGCTTATGGCGCGACCAAGGCGGGCGTGATCGGGCTGACCAAGGCGGTGGCGGCGGATTTCGTCGGGCAAGGCATACGCTGCAACGCGATCTGCCCGGGTACGATCGATACGCCTTCGCTCCAGCAAAGGCTGCACGATACGGGCGATTATGAGCAAGCGCGCCGCGCCTTTGTCGCGCGCCAGCCGATGGGCCGGCTCGGGACAGCGGAAGAAATCGCGCAGCTCGCGCTTTATCTCGCCAGCGACGAATCCGCTTTCACCACCGGCGCAATCCACGTGATCGACGGCGGCTGGATCAATTAGGAGACCATATGGGACGCCATATCCTGCTGCTCGACCTGGTTGACGAAGCCGATGCGATCGCACGTTACGAAGCGTGGCATGCGGCGGGCGCGGTTCCGCGCGCGGTGATCGCCAGCATCCGTGACGCGGGCATCACCGCGATGGATATCTACCGCACCGGCACCAGGCTGGTGATGGTGATGGAGACGGACGCGCGCTTCGACGCCACGCGCAAGGCGGCGGCCGACCGCGCCAATCCCGCGGTCGTCGCCTGGGAAACGCAGATGAACCTGGTCCAGCGGCCCTTGCCCTGGGCTGCCGCGGACGCGAAGTGGACCGAGGCGCCGCGTATCTTCTCGCTCTCGGAACAATAAGCGGGCCGAGTCGCGCCAGAAATACAGGTGCGCTTGCGCTGGCGAAGTAAGTGCGGCAATCGGCGCCCGCTTTCGTCTTAAGGCGAACGCAGGGAAAGGGTGTCGGGTCAGGGCATGGAAGCGCCGGTCTTTTACGATCCGAGCGGCCGACGTCGCCGTTGGTCCAAGCGCATCCTGCTCGGCCTGATCATCGTGCTGGTGGGCGTCGCCTTCGGGTTCGGCGCGACCATCCTGAACGTCCCCGCCCCCGATCCGCTCAAACTGGGGATCGAGCGTGAGCAGCCGCGTGCTTTGCCGAGCCAGGTCGGCCATCTCGGTCGCACGGTTCGCCGCCAGGCGCGCGCGCTGACCTCGTGGCTGCCGGGCGCCAACCGCAAGGTGGTTCCGGTCAACCAGGTCGTGGTCGGCTTCTATGTGCCGTGGGACGATGGCAGCCGGGTCAGCCTGATCCGCCATATCAATGATCTCGACTGGCTCGCCCCCGCGCTCGGCAGCGTGGTCGGGCCCGATCACGATTTCCAATGGTTCGCCGACCGTCCGCTGCACGCGATTTTGGCGGCGTCAGCGCACCGTCCGTCGATCCTGCCGGTGGTGCAGAATATCCGCAATGGCCAGTGGGACGGCGCGAATATGGGCCGCCTGCTGCTCGACAAGGCGGCGCGCGAGAAACTGCTCGGCCAGATCCAGGCGCAACTCGATGCGCAGAACGCTTATGGCGTGGTGCTCGATTTCGAGGATTTGCCGGCCAATTCGCTGCGCGCCTATCAAAGCTTCATCGACGAGGCCAATCGCCGCTTCTCGCCGCGGCTGGTCACGGTCGCGGTGCCGGTCGACAATGAGGATTGGAACCTCCGCGCCTTCGCGCGCGTCGCCGACAAGCTGTTCCTGATGGATTATGACGAGCATTATGCCGGTGGCGAGGCGGGCCCGATCGCGTCGCAGCCCTGGTTCGTCCAGCATCTGCACTCGGCGCTGGCGCAGGTCCCGGCCGACAAGGCGATCGTAGCGGTGGCGAGCTATGCCTATGACTGGCCGGACGGCAGCACCAACGCCGACATCCTGACCATGCAGGAAGCCTGGCTGTTCGCGCACGACAATGGGGTCGCGACGCGCTTCGATCCGGCGAGCGGCAATGCGACGTTCGATTACAAGGACGACGACGGCAAGTTGCGCCATGTCTGGCAGCTCGACGCGGCGAGCGTGTGGAACCAGTTGCGCGCGGTGCGGATCTCGAACGCGTCGGGCATCGCGCTGTGGCGATTGGGCAGCGAGGATCCGGGCGTCTGGAAGGATTTCAAGGCGATCAAGCAAGGCACGATCCCGCCCGTGTTCGGCGTGCTCAACTCGATCGGCAAGAACGACGTCCAGGGCGATGGCGAAATCCTGCGCATCACCGATACGCCGACCACGGGAATGCGTACCGTCACCGCCGACAAGCGCGGCCTGATCCGCGACGAGCATTTCGAAAGCTACCCGACGCCATTCGTGGTCACGCGCACCGGCTACAAGCCCAGGCAGATCGCGCTGACCTTCGACGACGGCCCCGACGGGCAATGGACGCCCAAGATCCTCGACATCCTCAAGGCGAAGGGGGTGCCCGCCACTTTCTTCGTGATCGGCGAGAATGCGCTGGCGCATCCGCTCCTGCTCAAGCGCATCCTCGCGCAGGGGAGCGAGATCGGCAATCACAGCTACACCCACCCCAATCTCGCGCTCGTCTCGCAACGCGGCGCGCATATCGAGATCAATGCCACGCAGCGGCTGGTCGAGGCCTATACCGGGCGATCGATGCGGCTGTTCCGCGCACCCTATTTCGGCGACGCCGAGCCGACCACGAGCGACGAGCTCGAACCGGCCCTGCTCGCGCAGAATTCGGGCTATGCGATCATCGGCCTGCATATCGACAGCGAGGATTGGCAACGGCCGGGCGTGCAGGCGATCATCGATAATACGATCCGCCTGGTCCAGGATTTCGATCCGCAAGAGAATGGCACCGCCGACGACGAGCCCGGCAAGCGCAAGACGGGCAATATCGTCTTGCTTCACGACAGCGGCGGCGACCGATCCGAGACGGTGGCGGCGCTCCCGGTCCTGATCGATCGGCTGCGGGCGATGGGTTATACGTTCGTGCCGGTGTCGGCACTGGCCGGGCTGAGCCCGGCGCAGGTCAATCCCGAGATCAGCGGATCCGACCTGGTCGCGGTCCGGTTCGACGTGTCGATCTTCCTGATCCTGGCCGGGCTGAACGCCACGCTCAAATTCCTGTTCTTCACCGCGATCTTCATCGGCACCGCGCGCGCGGTACTGCTCGCGGTCCTGGCGGTCCGGTCCAACCTGAAGCGCAACCGCCCGGTGCCGCCCGAAATCGACCCCGGCCGGTTCGTGTCGGTGCTGATTCCCGCGTTCAACGAGGCGCGCGTGATCGCGGAATCGGTCAAACGCGTGCTGGCGAGCGAGTGCGTGCGGCTGGAAGTGATCGTGATCGACGACGGATCGCAGGACGAGACATCGGCGATCGTCGCCGAGGCGTTCGGAAGCGATGATCGGGTGCAGCTGCTCACGCTTGAAAATGGCGGCAAGGCGCGCGCGCTCAACAAGGGGCTGGAGATCGCAAGGGGCGACATCGTCGTCGCGCTCGACGCCGACACGCAGTTCGAGCCGATGACGATCGCGCGGCTTTCGCGCTGGTTCGCCGACCCCGAAATCGGCGCAGTCGCGGGCAACGCCAAGGTCGGCAACCGCATCAATCTCGTCACGCGCTGGCAGGCGGTCGAATATGTGACCGCGCAGAATCTGGAGCGGCGCGCGCTCGACCGGTTCGACGCGATCACGGTGGTGCCGGGCGCGGTCGGCGCGTGGCGGCGCGCGGCGCTCGACATGGTCGGCGGCTATCCGCACGACACGCTGGCCGAGGACCAGGACCTGACGATCGCGATCCAGCGCCGGGGCTGGCTGGTCGAATATGATGTCGATGCGGTCGCGTGGACCGAGGCGCCGGAGAGCTTCGGCGCGCTCGCCAAGCAGCGCTTCCGCTGGGCATTCGGCACGCTGCAATGTCTGTGGAAGCATCGCCGCATCCTGCGCGAGCGCCATCCCGCTGGGCTGGCGCTGGTGGGCATTCCGCAGGCGTGGCTGTTCCAGATCGGCTTCGCCTTGATCTCGCCGCTGATCGACCTTGCGCTGGCGGTGAGCATCGTTTCGACGATCGTGCGCGTGCAGCAGCATGGCTGGGCGCAGACGCAGTCGGACGTGATCCGGATGCTGTTCTACTGGATCGCCTTCACCGGCATCGACGCGATCTGCGGCTGGATCGCGTACAAGCTCGAACCGCGCGAGAAGCGCTTCCCGGTGTTCCTGCTGCTCGCGCAGCGCTTCGTCTATCGTCAGATCATGTATTCGGTGGTGGTGCGCGCGGTCGCCGCGGCGGTGCGGGGACCCTGGGTCGGCTGGGGCAAATTGGAGCGATCGGGGCGAGTGGCGTCGCCGCAGGAATGATTCGTCATCCGGGGGCCGGTTTGGGGGTGCCGCTGGCCCGAGCATTTGAAGAATAAGCGGGATGCCGGAACAGGTCCGGCATGACGAGGCTGAGAGTGTGCGTGCGCTCACCCTCCCACCGCTGCGCGGTGGGCCCATCCCTCTCCCTTACGGGAGAGGGGTTGCCGCATGTCCTTGGGACATGCGGGGGCAAGGCTTGGGGCAAGCTTTTGTGACCGGCGCGGTTCCGCACACCTGCTCGGCAGCGGGGAGGCTGCATGCTGACCTTGGACAGTGAAG
>JAEKMC010000226.1 GCA_019508115.1 Sphingomonas sp. | reverse complement strand
CGATCCCGATACGCTTGCCAATCTCGGGCCGTTGCGCCGGCTCGCGGGGCGATGGGCGGGGGTGGACGGTGTAGACATCAACCCCAAGGCGGACGGGCCCGAGCAGCGCGCCTTCATCGAACGCATCGCCTTCGATCCGATCGATCCCCAGGCGAACGGGCCGCAGCTCTTCTACGGGCTGCGCTACCATATCCACATCACGACGCGGGAGGAGGATATCACCTTCCACGAACAGGTCGGCCATTGGCTGTGGGAGCCGGCGACCGGCCTCGTCCTCCAGTCGCTGTCGATCCCACGCGGCCAGGTGGCGCTCGCCTCGGGCCAGGCCGGCCCCGACGACGATCGCCTGACGCTGACCGCGACGCGCGGGCAGACGCAATATGGCATCTGCTCGACCGCTTTCCTCGAACATGGCTTCCGCACCGACAGCTACACGATCGACCTGACCTTCGATGGCGAGGATGCGTGGCGCTACGACATCAAGACGATGCTGCTGGTGCGCGGTCGCACCGAAGCGTTCGAGCATCATGACCGCAACACGCTGAAGCGCGTCGGCTCGGCCAAGCCCAATCCTTTGATGCAGATCATGGCGCGGCGGGCGGCGACGGGCGCCGGAAGCCCTGGCGAGCGTTAGCCGCCTTTGGGTCACGTGGGTTAGGTCTCGGCCATGTGCAACGAATATGCCCGCCGCATAACGCCTGAGCAGTTGCGCGCCGGATGGGGCGTCACCGATGCGAAATTGCTGTTTCCCGAAGGCATGTCCAACCTGCCCGCGCTGGACAGCATCCGCATCACCGATCCGGGCGTGATCCTGCGCGCCGCCGCGGACGAAGCGGGTGCGGCGGAGCTGGTGACGCGGCGCTGGAGTTGGCCTGGCGCGCACGGCAAGCCGGTCTATAATTTTCGCTCCGACGGACGCGAATTCGAGAATAAGGCGACGAGCGGGCGATGCCTGATCCCGGCGGACGCCTTCTACGAGTATACGGATCCGCCGGCGGACGAGGCGGACGTATCGGACCTGTTCGGATCGGTTGTCGCGGCCAAACCTGGGAGGAAGCCGCCCAAGGCGAAATGGGAATTCTCGATCGCCGGGCTCGCCTGGTTCGGCATTGCCGGCCTGTGGCGCACCGATCCGACGGTGGGCGAGGCGTGGACGATGCTGACCACGGCACCGGGGCCCGACATCGCGCCCTATCACGACCGCCAGATCGTGATCGTGACTCCGCCCGATTATGCGCGCTGGCTGAGCGGCGCCGCGCCTGCCGCCGAACTATGCCGGCCGCTTCCCGCGGGCAGGTTCGCGGTCAGGAGGGTGCGCTGAGCACAGTACGCCATTCACCCCGTTGACGTGCGTTCCAAGCAGGCGCACCCCACCGCATCCGTTTCGTCCGTTCGTTTCGGTCAAGGAGAAGACGATGCGTGCTTTCCCGATTCTTTTCGCTGCCGTCGCCGCCATTGCATCCCAGCCGGCGGGCGCGGCCATCACCAAGTTTCAGGTCGAGATGACCGGCGCGGCCGAGGTGCCGGGGCCCGGGGCGGACAAGGGCATGGGCGAGGCCAGTCTGAGCTTCGACACCGACAAGAGCCAGGTCTGCTACACGCTCCACGCAATGGGCAGCGATACGCCGACCATGGCGCATATCCACAAGGGGGCCGCGGGCGTCGCAGGTGGCGTCGTGGTCGGGTTGACCGCGCCCGCCAACGGCACGTCGCAAGGTTGTGCCCCGGTCGCGGCGGACGCGTTGGGCGACATCCTCGCCCATCCGGCCGATTATTATGTCAATGTCCATTCGGCCGCCTTCCCCAGGGGCGCGATGCGCGGTCAGCTCGGCAAATGATGGGCTTCGGCGGCAGGGGGATGGCCGCCATCCCCCTGCCGCCGGAAAACGGTTCGGTCCGATAGTCTCGCCGGAAGCGGGTTCGCTTCGATCCGGATTCAAAGCGGGCCGATCTTTCACCGACGGCCTATATTTTTTACCTTTAAGCCTAGATAGATGCCCAGTGTCGGCGTCGAATTTCCCAATTGGCGCCCCGACGGAACGGGGTTGGCTAGGCTCATGAATCATCTCTCCCCTGACGAGGTCGCGCACCTCCTCTCGTCGGTTTCGGGGCTTGCGGCGCGCATGGGCTGCAGCTTCAGCGAAGCCCTTCGCCATCTCATCACGCTCGCCGAATCCGGCGACCCCAAGTCGCTGGCGGTGCCGCGCGACCGGCGCGATTTCGCACGGCGGCTGCTGCGCGTGCACCAGCAGCGCAACGTCATTCTTGGCGCCGACAGCTTCCGCGATCCGGCATGGGACATGCTGCTCGACCTCTACGCGCAGGATTCGGGTCACACGGGGACGATGATTTCCGCGCTCTGCATCGCCTCGGGCGTGCCGCAGACGACCGCGCTGCGTTATATCTACCGGCTCGCGCAATTGGGGCTGGTGCAGATCGCCGATCATCCAACCGATCAGCGCCGGACGATGGTCAGCCTGTCCGACGATGCGCGGCCTCGCATCGAGCGGCTGCTCGACATGATGCAGGGCGGCGGCTGACGCAAAAAAAGGGCGGGACCTCGCGGCCCCGCCCTCTTGCGGATCGATCCGGGAAGGGATCAGCCTGCGGTGACCTTCGCCAACTTGCGCTTCGGCACCGGATAGGAGACGGGAATCCCGCCGAAATTGCCTTGGACGAGCCCGTTCTTGACGTGCAGCTCGAAATCGCTCTTCGTCGAAAGGTCGCGGCCCTTGATGATCTGGACGCCGTCCACATTGTCGATCGTGCCCACGATCTTGTGGCCTTGCCAGGTGAAATCCAGCGGGGTTGCGGCGAGTGCCGGCGCGGCGAGCGCGACGGCGGCGAAAGCAGTGAGGACAAGCTTGGTCATGGCAATCTCCGTATTGGGGTTTGCCTCTCGCAGGTCGTTTTTTGTTGTTGTGCGGTGCAGCATAAACGCGGCGGCCCTCGCGGCGAATGAAAACCAGGCCGGTCCGGCTGCGCGCCACGCATGGGAGCGCTGTCAATCTTTTCGCCCGCCTGATAGGGGCCGCGCGATGAAATGCCGCTGCCGCCGGAGACGGTTCAGGCGGCGCCCAGGGATGAATATATGATGCCTCTGTATCCGGCTTTTGCCGCGCAGCACGCCGAGATGGACGCGCACCCGGAATGAGCGTGCATGGTTGGCTGATCCTCGACAAGCCGGTCGGCCTGGGTTCCACTCAGGCGGTATCGGCCGTCAAGCGCGCGTTGCGCGCCGGCGGCTATGCCAAGGCCAAGGTCGGCCATGGCGGCACGCTCGATCCGCTCGCAAGCGGGGTGCTGCCGATCGCGCTCGGCGAGGCGACCAAGATCACCGGGCGGATGCTCGATGCCGACAAGGCCTATGATTTCACGATCCGCTTCGGCGAGGAAACCGATACGCTCGATGCCGAAGGGCCGGTGATCGCGACCAGCGCGGCTCGGCCGACGCTGGCGCAGGTGGAGGCGATTTTGGCCCGCTTCACTGGACCGATCAGCCAGATTCCGCCGGCTTATTCGGCGCTGAAAGTGGATGGGAAACGAGCCTATGACTTGGCCCGTGCGGGTGAAGAGGTCGAACTCGCGAGCCGGGATGTGGTGATCCACCAGCTTACGGTTCGTCACCCCGGACTTGTTCCGGGGGCCACCGCGCCGCAAGCGGAAGCGCCCGCGGCGGAGTGGATGCCGGAACAAGCCCGTCCTGAGCCTAGTCGAAGGTTCCGGCATTACGGGATCGAGGAAGTCACCCTCTCCGCGCTCGTCTCTAAGGGCACCTATATCCGCAGCCTTGCGCGCGATATCGCTTATGCGCTGGGCACGGTCGGGCACGTCACCATGCTCCGCCGCACCAAAGCGGGGCCCTTCCCCCTTGAATCCGCGATATCGCTGGACATATTGGACGAAGCCGCTAAGGACGCGCGGCTGCAGGAGCTGCTCCTGCCGCTGACAGCCGGACTGGTCGACATCCCGGTTCTCGCTGTCTCCCCCGATCAGGCACAAGCGCTCCGCCAGGGACGCCGTCTTTCCGGGTCCGCAGCACCACCCGGTCTCAACCTCGCCATGCTTGGGGATTTACCCATCGCATTGGTCGAGGCCCGAGACGACATATCGGTGGTGCGCGGTTTCAACCTGATGTCGGAGTGAAGACCACATGACGATTACTGCCGAGCGCAAAGCCGAAGTCATCAAGGAACATGCCCGCGCCGAAGGCGACAGCGGTTCGCCCGAAGTCCAGGTCGCGATCCTGACCGAGCGCATCGCCAACCTGACCGAGCATTTCAAGCTGCACGCGAAGGACAATCACTCGCGCCGCGGCCTGCTGATGATGGTGAACAACCGCCGCAGCCTGCTCGATTATCTCAAGAAAAAGGACGCCGCCCGCTACAACGCGTTGATCGCGAAGCTCGGCCTCCGCAAGTAACCGCAAGGGCGCCTTCGGGCGCCCTTTTCGCATTCTAAACCGTCATCCCAGCGAAAGCTGGGATCTCGTCAACCGGGGGAAAACCTCCTGAGACCCCAACTTTCGCTGGGGTGACGCTAGGGACCAATCGGCAATTCGGCCGACGTCCAGGGACCAAGGTCCCACACCGAAGCGGGCCGGCTAGCCCGCAAACAGAGGCCCCGGCGCGCATCTGGCCGCCGGTGTGAAGGAAATACAATGTTCGATATCAAGAAAACGGAAATCGAGTGGGGCGGCAAGAAGCTGACTCTCGAAACGGGCCGCGTTGCCCGTCAGGCTGACGGCGCGGTGATCGCGACGCTCGGCGAAACGGTCGTGTTGTGCGCGGTGACTGCCGCCCGCTCGGTCAAGGAAGGGCAGGATTTCTTCCCGCTCACCGTCCATTACCAGGAGAAATATTCGGCCGCGGGTCGCATCCCCGGCGGTTTCTTCAAGCGCGAGCGTGGCGCAACCGAGAAGGAGACGCTGACGTCGCGTCTGATCGATCGCCCGATCCGTCCGCTCTTCCCGGAAGGTTTCTACAACGAGATCAACGTCATCGCCCAGGTGCTGAGCTATGACGGCGAGAACGAGCCCGATATCCTCGCGATCGTCGCCGCCTCGGCTGCGCTGACGATCTCCGGCGTGCCCTTCATGGGCCCGATCGGCGCCGCGCGCGTCGGCTATATCGACGGCGAATATATCCTGAACCCGACCCTGGATCAGGTGAAGGAAGGCGCGCTCGACCTCGTCGTCGCCGCCACCGGCAACGCCGTGATGATGGTCGAATCCGAGGCCAAGGAGCTTTCGGAAGAGGTCATGCTCGGTGCGGTCGTATTCGCGCATGATGCGTCGAAGAAGGTCGTCAAGGCGATCATCGACCTGGCCGAGAAGGCCGCCAAGGATCCGTGGGAAATGGCCGAGCAGGCCGATCTGTCGGCTGCCAAGAAGAAGGTCAAGGACCTGATCGGCAAGGACATCGCCGCCGCCTACAAGGTGACCGACAAGTCCAAGCGTTCGAGCCTCCTCAACGAGGCCCGCGCCAAGGCGAAGACGGCATTCGCCGACGCCGCCCCGCAGGATCAGATGGCCGCCGGCAAGCTCGTCAAGAAGATCGAGGCGGAAATCGTCCGCACCGCCATCCTCAAGGAAGGCAAGCGCATCGACGGCCGCGACACCAAGACGGTGCGTCCGATCGAGGCGATGGTCCACTTCCTGCCGCGCACGCATGCTTCGGCCCTGTTCACGCGTGGCGAGACGCAGGCGATCTGCTCCACCACCTTGGGCACCAAGGACAGCGAGCAGATGATCGACGGCCTGACCGGTCTGTCGTACGAGCGCTTCCTGCTCCACTACAATTTCCCGCCTTATTCGGTGGGCGAGGTCGGCCGCTTCGGCGCGCCGGGCCGTCGTGAAGTGGGCCATGGCAAGCTGGCATGGCGTGCTTTGCACCCCGTGCTGCCGAGCCTGGAGGAATTCCCCTACACGATCCGCGTATTGTCCGACATCACCGAGAGCAACGGCTCCTCGTCGATGGCGACGGTCTGCGGCGGTTCGCTGTCGATGATGGACGCGGGCGTTCCGCTCAAGCGTCCGGTGTCGGGCATCGCCATGGGCCTGATCCTGGAAGGCAAGGATTTCGCGGTGATCAGCGACATCCTCGGCGACGAGGATCATCTCGGCGACATGGACTTCAAGGTTGCGGGCACCTCGGCGGGCATCACCAGCCTGCAGATGGACATCAAGATCGCCGGCATCACCGAAGAGATCATGCGTGTCGCGCTCGCCCAGGCGAATGAGGGTCGTGCCCACATTCTCGGCGAGATGGCCAAGGCGCTCGACCACACGCGCGAGGAATTGTCCGCGCATGCGCCGCGCATCGAAACGATGCAGGTGCCCAAGGACAAGATCCGCGAAGTGATCGGCACCGGCGGCAAGGTGATCCGCGAGATCGTCGCGACCACCGGCGCCAAGGTCGACATCGAGGATGACGGCACCGTCAAGATCTCGTCGTCCGATCCGGCCCAGATCGAGGCCGCGCGCAAGTGGATCGAAGGCATCACGCAGGAAGCGGAAGTCGGCAAGGTCTACACCGGCAAGGTCGTGAACATGGTCGATTTCGGCGCGTTCGTGAACTTCATGGGCGGCAAGGACGGCCTGGTTCACATCTCCGAGATCAAGAACGAGCGGGTGGCCAAGGTCTCCGACGTCCTGACCGAAGGCCAGGAAGTGAAGGTCAAGGTCCTCGAGATCGATCCGCGCGGCAAGGTTCGCCTGTCGATGCGTGTCGTCGACCAGGAAACCGGCGAGGAGCTGGAGGACACGCGTCCTGCCCGCGAATCGCGTGAGGGCGGCGAAGGCCGTGGCGATCGCGGCGATCGTGGTCCGCGCGGCGAAGGCCGTGGCGATCGGGGCGATCGTGGCGGCGACCGCCGTCGCGAAGGCGGCCGTGGTGGCGATCGTGGTCCGCGTCGCGAAGGCGGCGAAGGCCGTGGCGACCGTGGTCCGCGCCGTGAGCGTTCCGAAGGCGGCAACGATGACGGCCCCGCGCCCGAATTCGCGCCCGCTTTCCTGAAGCGCGACGACGACTGATCTTTCGGTCAGTATTGAAACGGAAAGGGCGCCCCCAAACGGGCGCCCTTTTTGTTTCTCCCTCTCCCGCTCCGGGAGAGGGAGGGAGCGCCGAAGGCGCGGAAGGGTGAGGGCAAGTATACCTCGTCGCGTTCGTGCCCTCACCCTCCCACGCCGCTCTGCGGCGCGGGGGTGGCGAGGCGTATTTGCGAGGCGGCCTGGTCGTCCCGGTCAGTCGTACATTTGCGCCAGGCCTGAAAGAGGCTGGGTGGTTTTGAGGTAGCGACGCTGCAAGGGGACTAGTTTTCGTCACCCCGGACTTGTTCCGGG
>JAEKMC010000225.1 GCA_019508115.1 Sphingomonas sp. | reverse complement strand
GGCTCACTGGTGGCACTGCTGGCGCTGCCCATTATCGGCACGGCCTTGTTCACGGCCTTGTTCTCGATTGCCAATCCGGTAATCGAGGAGATGCTGAGCCATATTCAGCTGCCTTCGCCCGGCAAGATAATCGAGTGGACATTCGTAACCCTCCTCGTCTGGCCTGCGCTGCGACCGCACACAATCGTTACCCGCCTGCGCCTGCCGGAACCGGCGATCGGATTGCCCGGTGCCTCACTGCCGTCCGTGCTGATCGCGCTCACCTTGTTCAACATTCTGTTCGCGGTGCAGAACGGGCTCGACATTGCCTTCCTGTGGAGTGGCGCGCCGCTCCCGCCCGGAATGACGATGACGGAATATGTGCACCGCGGCGCGTATCCGCTGATCGCGACAGCCTTGCTCGCCGGATTGTTCGTACTGACCATGCTGCGCCCCGGCACGCTGACGTCGCGCAACAAGACCGCGCGCCGGCTGGTAGCCATTTGGGTCACGCAGAATCTCTTGCTGGTAGCGTCGAGCGCGCTCCGCACGATCGACTATATTGTCCAGTTCGAACTGACCACCTGGCGCATCGCCGCCTTGTTATGGATGGCTTTGGTCGCGACCGGGCTGATCCTGATCTACTGGCGGATGTGGTTTGAAAAGAGCACGCGCTGGCTACTGAACACAAACGCCCTCGCCGCAGCATCGATGCTGGTTCCATGCTGCTTTGTCGATCTGCAGGCGAGCGCCGCGATTTGGAACGTGCGCCATGCGCAGGAGGCGGGCGGCGACGGCCAACGGATCGACCTTTGTTATCTTACGAACATGGGCGCGCCCGCGCTGTTGCCGCTGATCGAGTTGGAGCATCGTCCCGTTACCGCCGAACTGCATGAGCAGGTCGTGGCCGCGCGCAGCGACGTGCTCGATGCCCTGGTCCGCGACCAAGCGAATTGGTGGAGCTGGACCCCGCATGGCGCGCTGCGATTAACGCGCGCGCTAGCACTTCTCGGGCCTGCACCGCAGCGGCCGGCGCCGATTCCCCAGAACGGCTGGCGCAATTGCGACGGTTCGGTCGACCGAACCGAGACACCGGCCTTGACCGGGACCCCCGCGCAATGATCCAGTGTCCCATGCCCCGCACGATCCTGGTTGCCGACGACGATCCGCATATCCGGCAGCTGATCGTGTTCGCGCTCGCCAAGGCGGGACTCGACGCGATCGAGGCAGAGGATGGCGAGGCCGCGCTGGCCGCGGTCGCGGCGCACCATCCCGACCTGCTGATCCTCGACATCAACATGCCGCGCATGGACGGAATCGAAGTGTGCCGCCGCCTGCGTGCTGCGGGCACGCTCCCGATCCTGTTCCTGTCGTCGCGCGACGACGAGATCGACCGCGTGCTCGGAATCGAGCTTGGCGCGGACGATTATGTCACCAAGCCCTTCTCCCCGCGTGAGGTGGTGGCGCGCGTGATGGCGATCCTGCGCCGCGTCGCCGCGCATCCGCCCGACGCCGGCCACGCCACGGGCACATTGCGGCACGGACGGCTCACGCTGGACACGGATGGCTGGCGCGCCTGCTGGGACGATGGCGAAGTGGCGCTGACCGTCACCGAATTCGGCATATTGCGCACGCTCGCGGCGATGCCCTCCAAGATCTTCAGCCGCGATGCGATCATCGACCGGCTGCACGGGCCGGGCTTCGCCGTCACCGATCGCACGATCGACAGCCATGTCCGCAACCTCCGCGCCAAATTCGCCAATGTTGGCGCGGCGGACGTGGTCGAGACGCGTGCGGGCGTGGGCTACCGCATTGGGGCTTGCGCGGGCGCATGATCGCCTGGGCAAAGGCGTTGGCCAAACGGCATTGGCCGTTGCTGGGCCTGCGCACGATCCTGCTCGGCACCTTCATTCTGGTCGCGGCCCTGCCCGGCTTCGGCGCCTTGTTCCTGCGCGTCTATGAGAACACGCTCGTCCGCCAGACCGAAAGCGAGCTGATCGCCGAAAGCGCCGCGCTGGCGGCGGCCACGGCGGTTGACTGGCCTGGCTTTGCACCCGACCGGAGCCCCACGCGGAACCTGCCCGAGCCGCCATCGATCGATCTGCGTGGATCGCCGGTCCTGCTCGATCGTCCCGCCCCCTCCCCTAGTCCCGGCGTGATCGATCCTGCCGCGCGGGCCACCGCCGATCGGGTCGCACCGATCCTGGCGCAGACGACGCGCACCACGCTTGCGTCGATCCTCCTGCTCGATGCCAAGGGGCGGATCGTATCGGGGCCACTCGCCGGACGCAGTTATGCCGCTCTGCCCGAAGTGGCCGCTGGGCATCGTGATCGTGTTGAGCGGGATTCTCTCGCGCGGCATCATCCGTCCGATCGAGCGGCTCGGCGCGGCCACGCGCGACCTCGCGCGGGGGACGGCGACGAACGTGCCCGCCAAGCCCGAAATGGCGGCGGTCGAGATCCAGGCTCTCTATTCCGATTTCGCGGCGATGGCGGCGGCGATCGAGCGACGCTCGCGCTACCTGCGCGACTTCGCGCATGCGGTCAGCCACGAGTTCAAGACCCCGCTCGCAGGCATACGCGGCGCGGTCGAACTGCTGCAGGATCATCACGCGACGATGTCGGATGCCGAACGGCGGCGCTTCCTTGGAAATGCCGCGGTCGATGCCGAGCGGCTGGCCTTGCTCGTCACGCGCCTGCTCGAGCTCGCCCGCGCGGACATGACCCCGCCGGGCTCCGAGACAAGCGACCTGGCTCCCGCCTTGCGGCGGCTGGCGGACGCCTATTCGGTATCCGGCTTCTCGATCGAGCTGTCGCTGCCGCCGCAGCTGGTTGCGGTCACCGTCCCCGCCGCGACGATCGAGACCGTGATCGGGGCGCTGATCGACAACAGCCGGCGCGCGGGCGCGCGACGCTGCTTGATCGCCGCCACGCCGTTGGCCGACGGCGTCCGCATTGACCTGACCGACGATGGCCCAGGGATTGCGCCCACCGACCGCGAGCGGCTGTTCGAGCCCTTCTTCACCACCCGCCGCGTCGAGGGCGGCACCGGGCTCGGGCTGCCGATCGCGCGCTCCCTGCTCGACGCGAGCAACGGCACGATCCGGCTGGAGGAAAGCGCGACAGCCGCGCATTTCGTGATCGAACTGCCGCGAGGCTGAGGCGCGACCGCGAGAAAGCACGGAAATGGTGCGAATCCCGCCCACTCCCATCCATTTTGGCGTGGGTTCCCGCCCGGAGTGTAACACGAATAAGGTATATGAATCGTTACGGGGTCGGGAAGCTGGGGGGTCCAGCGGGTCGGCATGTGCAAGCGTCATCGCGGTTCGCGGTGCCCGCAATCCTGTGTGTGTGCGTAATGGAGCTTGGAGTGAGACCACCTCGCAAGGGCATCGGGCGGGCATCCGCCGATCTGGACAATCTCGAATGGCGCGCGATCCAACCGCTGCTGCCGCGACCGCGCGGCATCAAGCGGGTCGATGATCGGCGTGTGCTCAACGGTATCCTGTGGCGGCTGCGCACCGGCCGATCCTGGGCCGCGATCCCCGAACAATATGGACCGTCCGGCACGTGCCACGCGCGCTTCGTCCGCTGGCGCGACGCTGGCGTCTGGTCGCGCATCGTTCATGCGGTGGCCGAAGTTCATCACGACAGCGTCGAGCTGATCTCTGCCGACGCGGTCGGCGTTCCGCCGAGCCACGAGCGCGCGCCGATCCTTGCGCAGGATATCGTGGCCTGGAATCGCCGACAGCGATGAGCCAAGTGGGCGATGCCCGTTTAACGGGTATCGCCCAACCGCAACTAGCGCGTTGGCCTGGTCAAATCTGGGGCGTCTGGCCCGGATGACGGCCGGCACGCTGCGGCAGGATCAGGATCAGCAGGACGATTGCCGCGCCCAATAGCAGCGACGCCACTGGTCGGCTGACTTCCAGCCCACCCTGCGCGCGCGGCTTATCGAAAAAGTCGCCGACCGTGGCGCCGAGCGGGCGCGTCAGGATGAAGGCCGCCCAGAACAGGAGCACCCGGCTGACCGAGGTCCAGAAATAGACCAGCGCCAACAGCAGCAGACATGCTCCGAACACTGCGGCTCCGCCCGAATAGCCGAGCCCCCCGTCCGCCGCCCAGTCGCCCAGCGCGGTCCCGAGCGTCTGTGAGAAGGTGATCGTGATCCAATAGAATATCTCTTCGCGCGGGCCGACAACGCTGTTCACCGAAATGCTGCCGAGCGTGCGGTGCCATGCGAACAGCGAAAGCAGAACGCATGCGAGCAGCAGCAGCGAGCCGCCGGGATAGCCGACTCCGAGCGAGCGGTCAGCGAAATCCGCAAGCGTCGTTCCGCACGTGGTCGAGGCAATGATCGTCGCCCAGTAAAGCCATCGATTGAAGGTCCGTGCACGGATCTGCGCCCAGACGAGCGCGAGCAGCAGAAAGCCGAAGATTGCGGTACCGACCAGATAGCCGTTGATCCACGATTGACCCGCGTCGGGCGTGGTCTCGCCGAGCCACGTCATCGTCACCGCGTCGCCGCCGGTCTCGCCAAGTGTCGTGGCAAGTATTTTGATGACCCAGAAGCCCAGCGTCACCGCAGGCACCTTGGTCATCGTGTCTTTCAGTCGATCGTTCATTACCATTTCCGCGCCGGATTTTTGTCGGACGAAGCTTCTTAGGTCATGCACCCTGACGCAAGGGCGCGGCGTAAAGACGTTGTCCGGTATAATCGCGGAATTCGGCCGCAAGCTCGCTTCCCGCCAGAGTCAGGAGCGCGAAGCCGGATTGCGCTGCACAAAACTGCGTACCCGCGACGCGCTTGACCGGCCTCACTTCGGAGCCGGCTCCACAGCAGAGATAGTCCAGTCCATCAGCGCGGATATGCTGCAGATCATGATCATGACCGTTGATGTAGACGGCGACACGACGCTGCTTCAGCAGTGGCAGCACGCGCTCGACGATCTCCGGCGTCTCGCCATGCCCGCTTCCGCCCGAACGCAGGGTATGATGGCCTATCACCAGCTTGATGGGCGCGGTCGAGGCGGCCAGGCTTCGGTCGAGCCACGCGAGCTGGGCATCCGCGTCCTGCCCGGCAACGTTGCGCGCGATCTGCGCATCGACCTTCTCGCGATATTTATGGACGAGCGGCGATGTGTCGATCACGAACAGGTCGAGCTCGGGCGCCCCGAATGCCGTGCCCGACAGCTGATAATAACGCTTCGGCATTCTCCAGCGCCCGCTTTTCGCAGCATAATCGATCTGGGCCTGGGGATTGCCCCGATAGTCGTGATTGCCGAGCGCGACGAACCAGGGCACCTGAAGAGACGGGGCCGTATAAATGGCCTCGAACGAGGTGCGCCATTGCGCATCCGCGGCGCTCTGTACCCCGTCTTCGTAGAAATTGTCCCCGACGGAGATGATGAAGCGGGCGCCCGCGTCCGCGGCAGCGCGGCCCATTGCGTCCGCAACATCACGCTGATGCTGCGCGCCGTCGCGTCCCCAGTCGCCAACGACGAGGAAGCTGAAGGGCCGTTCGGACGCGCCGAGCGGCGCAAACGGCGCGACGGCAGCCGTAACGGCGAGGCCGCCCAGGACAGCGCGGCGATTCGTCTGGATCATCTCGCTTATCCTCCTCAGAATTTGAACTTCACGCCACCTTCGAAGGTCGCGTCATAATATTCGCGCTGGATCGGCCGGCCTGGGCTGCCTTCATAGATACGAAGCGGTTCGTTGGTGAGGTTCTTCACATTGAAATAGAGCCGCAGATTGCGGGTCAGATCGACCGATGAAGTGAAATCGAGCGTGGTGCGCGGGCTCTGATAGACGTCGGTCGCGGCGTCGTCGCCGATGCCGAACAAATTGGAGCCGACATATTGCGCCGCCAGCCGCAGCTGCACCCCATGCGCTTCGTAATAAAGCGCCGCATTCCAGGTCCATTCCGACGTCGCCGGCAATTGCCGTTTTTCGCCGCTACGGAGCTCCACCTCGCTGTCGACGTAGGTAGCGTTGGCGCCGACCCCGATGCCGTCGAACGGCGCCGGCAGAAACGCGAAGCGCTGATCATAAGCTGCCTCGATGCCGCGGGCGTGGGCCTTGGGCACATTCTCGTAGCTGTCGAACTCGACGCGCGTCACACCGGGGAAATTGTCCGGATCGGTCCCGAAACTGGTGCGCTTCGCGACATAATTGCGCAGCTCCTTGTCGAACGCGCCGAACGACAGGATGCCCGAATTAGGCAGATATTTCTCGATGGAAAGGTCGAAATTGTTTCCCGTGGTCGGCTTCAGGTTGGGATTGCCGCGGGTGATGACCTCATTGTCGCGATCGATCGTGATCGGCGCGGCCACCTGCGAAAAGCCCGGGCGGCCGATTCCCGTCGAATAGGTCGCACGGATCACCAAACTAGGGTCGAAGGAATAGCGCAACTGCACCGTGGGAAAGGCATTGGTATAATTCCGCTTGCGGCTGACCGGATCGGGGCTGAGCAGATTTCCGTCCGCGTCGAAGCTGTAGCTTTGGTAGGTCGCCTCGGTATGCTCGACGCGCACGCCAACCACGCCGCCGAGCTTGCCGGCATCGACCGTGTACATGGCATAGCCCGCGTAAATATCCTCCTTGGCGTGGAAATAGCCGCCGAGGTCGGGCGCGAGGGTCGCCGGCGACGAATTGCCGGCTAGCGTCAGCACGCCGCTCTGATCGATTTGCGGGCCGTTGGTGTAGCGATCACCATAGAAGTCGGTGATAGCGGAACCGAGAAGCATGCCGGCGGTCGTCGGCGCCAACGTGAATCCCTGCGTGAAGGGCGTGTCCACCTTGGTCCGCAATCTCGCCTGGCCGCCGAATTGCAGCCGGTCGTTACCACCCACCCAGTGGGTGTCGAGCATTCCGTTTGCGGCGTAGGACCATTCGTGATCGTTGGCGCTCTCCCTCGAATTGCCCAGCTTGCTCAACTTGTAGAGGCCGGCATTGTTGGGATCGGTCGCGCCGCCGACGATCACGAGCTTGGGGAAATCGGGATCGCTATTGTCATATGCGAACGGAACGTTCTTCGGCCCGCTGAACGTCGTCCCGTAATTGCGGTTCACGCTGAATGTCGCCTTGGAATAAGCGGCGTGATAATCGATCGTGAACGGCCCGAAACTGTCCTTGCCGCCGACGACATACACCTGATTGCGGTGTGTCTCCTCCTCGCTGGTTCCCTTCAGCGAGAGCGTCGTGGTGGTGAGATAGCCCGACGGATTATTGGGATCGACCTGCACCGCCCCATCCAGCTTGTCATAGGTCAGCCGATTCTTGAGGACTGACTCGACATAGCCTGCGACCGACGCGCGCAGATAATATTGATGCTGGTCGTTCGGCGTATATTCGAACTCGCCGCCATAGCCGAAGCGCCGACGGTGGTAATCATACCGCCGCAACTGGTAATCCGCGACGGCCTTATCGACCTGGGCCGCGCCGGTCTTCGCGCCACGAACCGGTCAGGACGATCGAGAACGGCTTGTTCGCTCCGCCGAAGCGATCACCAACCGCCAAATCGAGATTGAGCGGGCCTTTGTGTTTGTGCTCGGGCTCATAGCCGTAGCCGACCGCGCCATCGGCGAATGGACGCGTGACACTCGCCGCCGAGCGCGGCGTAAGGTCGATAGATCCGCCCAGCCCTTCCGCCTCATGATTGGGCATTCCGGTCTTAGTTACGACGAACCCGTCGATCGCGCCGGTCGGGATCGTGTCGAATTCGACCGCGCGGCCGCTCCCGAAAACGGTGCCGCCGGGATTGGTGTTGAGCAACACGATCCCGCCGTAGGTTGCACCATTGAGATTGCCGTCGATGCCGCGAATGTTGACGAAACGTCCTTCACCGGTGTCACTGGACAGCGAGATGCCGGGTACGCGGCTCAGCGCCTCCGCGGCGTTGAAATCCGGATATTTGGCGATGCTTTCGGCGGATTGGACTTCGACGATATTGTAGGCGTTCCTCTTGGTCTCGCGCGCCTGCTCTTCGCGACGAGGCGCGGTCACGACGATATCGCTGCCTGGGGAGCCCAGATCGCCACCGCCGTCGCGGCCCGGCCCAACCTCCGCTGCGCAGGCTGGCGCGCAGCTGCCCGCGAGCGCCGCGCTGGTAGCGAGCAACATCGCCAATTTCTTCATGATCGGGCCCCTTTTCCGGATGGACGACAGGCATGTGCGAGCACGGCCTGGTACATTTCGGCGGGTGAGCCGCGATTATGACGGTTGGGGGACTCGCCAGCGGTGTTGGCGTCTTTTAATCTCTATGTCGGTTCTGCAGCCCTGCCTCAGCGCGGCGCGAGCACCAGGATATGGAATGTCCCGGCCTTGGGTTGGGGGCGGCCGCCCGCCGTAGGCGGGGGGGCAAGTTCCGCGGCGGGAAGAAAGACTTTGCCGGTCGCTGGATCGAGCGCGCCGGTGCGCGCGCCCATCTCGGTCCGCACCTCACCAACGACATGCGGACTTCCGCCAAGCGCGATCACGGTCAACGTGCCGTCGCGTCCGCAGGGAATAAGCGCCACCCGCCGGCCTGTATCGACCAGGACCGTGTCCGGACCGGCGCCGATGTCGAGTAAGGCGACCAGCCGATGATGGCGGACGTCCACGATCGCCGCCTTGCGGTTCGCGCACGCGCTGATCGCCTGTTCCGTATCGGGATCGAAGGCGAGTCCGGTCGGCCCCTGGCAACCGGTGAGCGCCACCGCGGGACCGCTGCGGCCGGTCCGCAGATTAGCGGTCTCCAGCTCGTTCAGATCCTCGTTGTTGACCAGCAGCGTATCGCCGTCATTCGCAGCGGCTTCCAGTCCAGGTTTGAGGGTGATCGTCCCGGTGACGGTGCGTGCGACGGGGTCCAGCAGCGAAACCGTGCCGCCCTTCGCGTTGACGACGACGACGCGCGCCAGCCCCGCCGCGTAGAAAGCGGCATCCGGATCGCTGCCGACCGGAACCTTCGCCAGCTCGGTTCCGGTTTCGGTATCGAACAACCGAACGCTGTCGTCGTGCCCGCTGGTGACCGCGAGCAGGTGACGGCCCGGAATCGGCACCGCGGCGTGGCCCTTGGCGATTCCCGCGAAAGGTGCCGAGGCGGTGCCCTTCGCGATATCCACGTCCACCACGGTCTCGCCATGCGTAACATAGACCCGCTTCGCAGCCGGATCGATCGTTGTATAATCCCAGCCTCCGTCGCCGGGCGCGGCAATTCGGCCTTCAACCACATAATCGGCGGCACATGCCGGGCTCGCCGCGAGCAGCAGCGCGGCGAGCAAAGCGGTAGGAGAAGGGCGCAGAGGCATGACCGATTCCCGGATGTGAAGGGGACGTGTGGCTTGCCGTGCTTCGTGCCGGTTCACCAGATAGAACGGCATGACCGGCGGAACATTGGGAAGTTTCAATCCCTGTTACTGCGGAAAGACGGAGTATTCGGCTTTTCGGCCCAACTCGTCTCTGGACTGCACCCCCTGCCCCGCCGCATGAACGGCGCGTGCGGATCCTGCTGGTAGAAGACGATGTGCAGACGGCGCTCCTGATCGAGGAGGGGCTCGCCCCATCGTGTCGCGTCATGCACGTCGCAACCGGTGCGGAGGCCATTCATGCCGGCCATAGCCTCACGTTCGATATCGCCATTCTCGACCGCATGTTGCCGGATATGGATGGCCTTACCGTGCTGGACGACTGGCGCGGCGCCGACATTCGCATGCCGGTGCTGGTGCTGACCGCGTTGGGAACGGTTGCGGATCGCGTGAGCGGTCTTGAGGGGGGAGCCGATGATTATCTCGTCAAACCCTTCGCCATGGACGAATTGCTCGCGAGGGTGGGCGCGCTGAAGCGGCGGTCGCTACGCGACGAACCGCCCACCCACTATCGCGTGGGGGATCTCTCGCTCGACCTGCTGCTTCGGCGCGTCAGGCGCGGCAATCGCGACGTCCACCTCCAGCCCCGCGAGTTCGACTTGCTCGTCCAGCTCATGCGAAATGCGGGAGAGCCCGTAACCCGCAAGATGTTCCTCGCGACGGTCTGGGGCATCCATTTCGATCCGAACACCAACATCGTGGACAGCCATATCAGCCGGCTGCGCTCCAAATTGCGGCAGCGCGGCTGCGACGCGATCGAGACGCTCCAGGGGGTGGGTTACCGGCTGCGGGTCGATGCCTAAGCTCCGGCACAGCGCCGCATATCGTCTCGCCTTCGGCTATACCGCTGTTTGCGCGCTGGCCGTGCTCGTCACGGGGCTCGGCGTATATTATGCCGCAAGCGCCATGCTGTGGCACGATTTCGACCGCTCGATTGCTCAGGAAATGGCCGGCCTCGAGCGCGAATATGGCGAAGGCGGCGTTCCCGACCTCATCGACGCACTGGCGAGACATGCTCGTCGTTCAGGCAACGGCTTTCGCTACGCCTTGTTCGACCGCACGGGCGAGGCGAAGCTGCGACAGGCATCGCTGGTGCAGGTCAGGCCCGGCTGGGGCGAAACGCGGCTGGAGGAGAAGGGGCAGCCTTCTCGGCATGCACGGTTTCTGTCCAAGCGGCTGCCGACCGGCGAGACCTTGATGGTGGCCGCCGATGCGCATGATCTCGACCGGCTTCGCAACACGTTGTTCGGCGCGCTAACCGCCGGTTTCATTCTGATCCTCGGGCTCGGCGCCGCCGGTGCGATCCTGTTCGGCCGCCACTTGCGCAAGCGGCTCGACCCCATCTCATCGACGGCGGAAGCGATCGTGGCGGGTGATCTGAAGCAGCGTGTTTCGGTTGGAACATCGGGTGACGAATTCGATCGCGCGGGCGAGTCGCTCAACCTGATGCTCGATCGCGTCGCCCAGCTCGTTGAGAATCTCCGCCAAGTGTCCAGCGACGTGGCGCATGATCTGCGGACGCCGCTACAACGGCTGCGCGGAGCGGTCGAAAGCGGTTTGCACGGGGCCCAGGAAATCGCATCCCTTCGCGCCGCGCTCGAAAATGCCTTAAGCCATAGCGAGGCGGTTCTGGCTCTTTTCGATGCCATTCTACGGATCTGCGAAGTCGAGGCGGGCGGCGCACGCGAACGGTTCGAAGTGATCGACCTCGCGGCCCTCGTGGGTAATATCTGTGAAATGTACGGGCCGGCCATCGAGGACGGCGGTAGGACGCTCGTCTGCGACAACGCGCAATGCGTTCCGATGCGTGGCGACAGCGAATTGCTGACGCAGATGCTGACCAACCTGCTCGACAATGCGGTCCTCCACACGCCTCCGGGCACCTCCGTACTGGTGAGCGCGCAATCCAGCACCGCTGGAGCGCAATTGATCGTGGCCGATACCGGTCCGGGGGTGCCTACGGCGGATCGCGAACGCATCATCCAGCGCTTCGTGCGGCTCGACCGGGGCAGGACGACCAATGGGCATGGTCTCGGTCTAAATCTCGTGGCGGCTATCGTGGCGGCCCATGGTGGCTGCCTTAAGATCGAAGACAATTCCCCAGGTATGCGCGTCAACATCCTGTTGCCGGTTGCCCAGGCGGATACGTTGCCCCGGCCCTGCACCATAAGCTCGATGCCAAACCGGGTGAGAATGCTAGCCTAAGACATAGGGCTGGGCCGCAGGATTGGGACCTGCGCGCTACGCTAGGCAGCCGCCCCGTCGACGATCCTTGCCACGACATCGCCATGCGCGGGCATATGCTCCACCGCCGCCTTGGTGACAGCGGCGATCCGCGCCATTCGCGCCTGCGCTTCGGCCAGCGGCATGGCGGCCGCGAGCGGATCATAGGATCTCGCGCGCAAGCCCTGCCCGTCCATCACCGCAAGCCAACTCGTCTTGGTGAAAAGGTCGTCGCCCTCGCGGAAGATGCGGCCTGTCTCCGCATAGATGCGCATCCGTTCCCGCAGGCTATCCGGCACGGACATCGCGCCCAGCTCCCGCCAGTAAGGCGTGTCATCGCGCTCGGTCGCATGGAAGTGCAGGACCAGGAAGTCGCGAATGCTCTCGAACTCGGCGGTCATGAGCCGGTTGTAGCGGCGTATGTCGGCCGGTTCGAAGCGGCGCGTCGGCAACATCTCCAGCAACCGCGCAATGCCTGCCTGGATGAGATGGATGCTGGTGGATTCCAGCGGCTCCATGAATCCGCTCGCCAGCCCCAGCGCGACGCAATTCTTGATCCAGAAAGCTTCACGCCGCCCGGTCCGAAAGCGCAACTGCCGGGGATCGGCCAATGCCTCGCCGTCGAGGCCGGCAAGCAGGGTTGTCGCCGCCTCGTCGTCGGAAACGTGGCGGCTCGAATAAACATACCCATTGCCGGTGCGATGCTGGAGCGGGATACGCCAATGCCAGCCCGCGGGGCGGGCGGTGGAGCGGGTGAAAGGCGTTGGTGGCCTGACATTGGCGGAAGGCACCGTCACGGCGCGGTCGTTCGGCAGCCACTGGCCCCAATCCTCGAAGCCCGCGCCCAGCGCCTCCGCGATCAGCAGCCCGCGAAAGCCGGAGCAGTCGATGAACAGATCGGCTTCGATCCGCGCGCCGTCGGCCAGCGACACGGCTTCGATAAACCCGGATTCTCCGTCCAGATGGACATCGGTCACGCGGCCTTCGCATCGCGTCACGCCCTGCCCCTCGGCATGCCGCCGCAGGAGGGCGGCATAGAGGCCCGCATCGAAATGATAGGCATAGCCGATATGCGCCAGCGGCGTGTTGCCGCCCGGCTGCGGGCGCATGAACCGGTCGGCGGCCGCGCCCATCGCACAGATGGAATAATGCTCCAACGGCGCCGCTTGGCCCGCCTGATGCAGGCGTTGCCACAGCCCCTCGAAGGGGATCGGTCCGAAATCGTGGCCATACACGCCGAACGGATGGAAATAACGGTGCCCGATCCGCCACCAGTCGAGGAACTCGATCCCGAGCTTGAACGTGCCCTTGGTCGCGCGGACGAATTCGTCCTCGTCAATCCCGAGCAGCGCATTGAAGGCCTGGATCGGCGGGATCGTCGCCTCGCCGACACCGACTGTGCCGATCTCCTCGGATTCGACCAGCGTGATGGTCGCCGCCTGCCTGCCCAGCACATGAATGAGTGCGGCCGCCGTCATCCACCCGGCGGTGCCGCCGCCGACGATCGCGATATTCCGGATCTGGTCGTTCATTCTGTACTCTGCGGCACCGGCAATCCCCTTACGGGCCTCGCTCAGGCCGGGGGTGCCGGCGTGCCGAAGGGGCGGCACGCCGGCGGGGGAGAACCTAGTAGGTCGCGCGCAGCGATAAGCCGAACCGGCGATCGTTCAGCGTGTACTGAAGCGGCTGGCTCATCGTGCCGATGTAGGTGACGTTCATGCGGTTGAGGAGGTTCACCGCATCGAGCGACACCGCCAGATGCTTGTTGACGTTCACGCTCACGGATCCGTCGAGCGAAGCATAGGGTTTCTGGAACTGCGGTATCCCGTTCGCGCCGCTGCCATAGGTCGTGTCGAGATACTTGCCGCGCCAGCTCCAGGCGACACGCGCGGTAATCGGGCCCTTCTCATAAAGACCGACCAGATTGTAGCTGTGCTTGGACAGCTTCTCGAGCGGCACCTGTGTCGGAATGGTCGAACCGGCGACCGCGAACGGGTTCGTCACATTGCTGTCCACGAACGTGTAATTGGCCTGCACACCGAGCCCGCTCAGCGGCCCCGGCAGGAAATCGAAGAACTGCTGGTAAGCGACTTCGAAGCCCTTGATCTTGCCTTTGCCCGAATTGAGCGTGGTGCCGATGTCATAATCGACGCCGCCAAATCTGCGCACCATGTTGCCGCTCGCCAGGAAGCCGTCGACCTGCTTGTAGAAACCGCCGATCGTCAGCGAACCGGCCTTGGCGAAATACCATTCGAGGGTCGCGTCATAGTTGGTCGACTTGATCGGGTTCAGATAGGGATTGCCCGAGCTGCCGCTCGGCCGCCCCGTGATGGGGTTGACCTGCGTGACCGGATTGAGGGTCACGTTGGTCCCCATCTGATCGAAATTGGGCCGGGCGAAGGATTTCGAGAAGGCGAAACGTGCCTGCAATTTCTCGGTCAGATGGGCACGCAGGTTGAAGCTGGGAAGCGCCTTCGTGTAATCGCGCTTCACGTTGATCGGATCGAGCGTGCCGTCGTTGTTGAAGACGGTCCCGCGTGAGCCCGTCTTGGTTTGCACCAGGCGAACACCGACATTGCCGTCGATATCGAGGCCGGCGAGCGATCCGCCATAATCGGCGGTAAGATAGCCGGAGAGCACCTTTTCGGTCTGGTGATTGAGGTCGCCCGGCGTGAATGCCGTCTTCGGCGTGGCGCCCAGCTTCGCTTCCGACTTGGTCAGGCTATCCCACAGGCTACTGCCGCTTTCGAAAGCGGGATAAACGATGCCGCCCGGGAGCGTCTTGCCGTTGAAGAAGTCATGCGACGGACCCGCCATCGCCATTTCGGGAAATTGACTGACGCGGACGAAAGAGGTGCCCGCGGGCGACGAACAGCTCGGATTGGGACCGCTCGGCAGCAGGCAGAACGCATTCCACGTGCCGCGCAGATCGACCGTCGTGTTGGAATAACGCACGCCGGCGCGCAGCTTGTTGAGGAAGCTGCCCTCCATGTCATATTCGAGGTCGTAGCGGAGCGCGAGCTGATCGGCATCGTTCCGCTGCAACGAATCCGCCATGTAGGTGAAGGCGTAGTTGTTGGGATCCGACAGCAAGCCGGCATTGTGCACGTTCCACACCGGCTTGGATCCGCGCAGATCGAAATCGACGATGCTCTGGTTGGGCGCGGTATAGGGGGTCTCGCCGGTCTTGTCGTACAGCGAGACCACGAAGCCGTTGCGATCGGCATCGTAGG
>JAEKMC010000224.1 GCA_019508115.1 Sphingomonas sp. | reverse complement strand
AAGGTCCCCTCGCCTTCGCTCTTGAGAAAGAGGCGGTTGCGGTCACCGCCGATCCAGGCCTCGCCGTCCCACCGATAACCATTCCGGCCCGCATGCGCCTGGAATTCAGCGAGATTGAGCAGGACCTTGTGATAGATGCCCCCGCCATCGTCGCGCATCATCACGGCGCGGGCATAATCCATCGCCGTGCGGTCGTAGGTGCGGTCGGCATAATGGTCCATCGGCGGGGCCGGCGCGGGGGCATTGCCGGGCGCGAGATCCGTGCCGACGGGTTGGCCGTTCATCTCCATGCCCGGCATCGGAGCCCCAGCCTGATGCTGCATGTCCGGCATCGTGGCCATGTCGTGCGCCGGGGAGGATCCGGCATCCGGCATCGGCGTGCCGGGCATGGCGGAGGAACCCGACATATCCATGCCAGGCATGGAAGATCCCGCGGCCGCGCGCGACCCTGACTGGTGTGGCGCCGCAGGCGTGGGGCGGAGGCGGCGCGTGCCGACCGGCTTGTGCGTAGGCGCCGCAGCAGCCTTCCTGGTCGGTTTCGGGGCGGGCATGCTTATGCCCTTCATGTCCATGCCGGCCATCGACTGCGCCCCGACGGACGACGCCAGCGACAGGCCAAGCGCGGTCGCCGCGATGAACGGGCGCGTCATGCCGCATCCCCCTCTCGGCGCACGCTGACCAGACGCATCATCCCGGCAATCATGTGCATCAGCATGTGGCAGTGGAACGCCCAGTCGCCTTCATTGTCGGCGGTGAGGTCGAAGCTGACCTTGCCGCCCGGCTGGACGTTGACGGTGTGCTTGCGTGGCGCATGGTCGCCATGCCCCGTGACCAGCTCGAACAGATGCCCGTGCAGGTGGATCGGGTGGGTCATCATCGTATCGTTGATCAGGTTGACCCGCACGCGCTCGCCGTAGCGGAACGGAATCGGCGTCATCATGCTGGACATCTTCTCGCCGTCGATCGACCACATATAGCGTTCCATATTGCCGGTGAGGTGGACGTCGATCGACCGCGATGGCGCGCGCGTGTCGGGATTGCGCTCCAGCGCGACGAGGTCGCGGTAGACGAGCACGCGGTGACCGGTATTTTCGAGCCCCTGACCGGGTTCGCCGGTCCGATCCATCGGCATGGGCGCGATCGTCTGCACGCTTACATCGCGCTTGACGCCGGGCGCCCTCGAGAAGTCACGCATGCGCATCGACGACATGTCCATCCCGGTCTCGCCGGCCTGGTCCTTATGCGTCATCGCGCCGTGATCCATTCCCGCCATTCCCGAACCCGACATGCCGTGCATGTCCATGCCAGCGGAGCTTGACCTGGTCGGCGACATCGGCTCCGGCGCGGCGGAAGCGAGCAGCCGCGACGCATTCTGCTCGGCCGTCGGATCGACGCCGCGCATCGAGCCCGACGGCATGTCCATGCCGCCCATCTCCATGCCCATGTCCTTCATCGTCGCGACGGGCCGCTTGCGCAGCGGCGGGATCGCGGCGGCCATGCCCGCGCGCGGCGCCAGCGTCGCGCGCGCCAGTCCCGAGCGATCCACCGCCTCCCCGACGATCGTGTAGGCGCGGTCATCGGGAGGAGTAACCACGACATCATAGGTTTCGGCGACGCCGATCTGGAATTCGTCGGTTTCGACCGGGCGCACATTCTGCCCGTCGGCCTGGACGATCGTGAGCGGCAGGCCCGGAATGCGGACGTTGAAGGTCGTCATCGATGATGCGTTGACGAAGCGCAACCGCACCCGCTGGCCCGGCGTGAACAGCGCGGTCCAATTGTCGCGGGGACCATGGCCATTGACGAGGTAGGTGTAGGTGGCGCCGGTCACGTCGGAAACGTCGGTCGGATCCATGCGCATGCGGCCCCACTGGAGCCGATCCTTCAACCTTTGGTCGCGACCGGCGAGCAGGCCTGCGAGTGTCAGCTGCTGATGGTCGAAATAGCCGGCCTCCTGCTTCAGCTTGGCGAGGATGGCATCGGGCGACATGAAGCTGTGATCCGACAGGACGATCACATGCTCACGATCATAAGCGACGGGATCGGGGCCGGCCGGATCGATCACGATCGGCCCATAGAGCCCCGCTTGCTCCTGCGTGCCGGAGTGGCTGTGATACCAATAGGTGCCCGACTGCTTCAGGGGGAATTGATAGACGAAGGTCGAGCGCGCCCGGATGCCTGGGTAGGAGACGCCGGGTACCCCGTCCTGATCGGACGGAACGATCAGCCCATGCCAATGGAGCGAGCTGTCTTCGTTCAGGTCATTGATGACGTGGATACGGACGGTCTGGCCCTCCCTCAGCCGGATGAGCGGCGCCGGCACGGTGCCGTTGATCCCGATCGCCCTGGAGGGGCGGCCGTCGATCATCATCGTCTGGCGGGCGATCCTGAGACTGATGTCCCCGCCAGCCAGGGTCGGAAGCGGTTGCGTCAGCCCCACCGCGACGGGTTGCGCCCAGGCCGGCAGCCATGCGCCAAAGGCGGCTGTCCCGCTTAGAAAGGCGGCGCCGCGCAACACGGCGCGGCGATCGGGACGATATTCCATCTTACTCCCCAGGGCGCTTGATACCCATTCGAGGGTGCATACGCGCGACGATCCGGCACCCCTCCTGAGCATCGACAAAATCCGACATTCCATTGGAGAAAATGAGATCAATTGCGAAGCTGATCGGCCAGTTTGGCGCGGGCCCGCCGCACGCGTGTCTCGACGGCTTTCTCGCTCACACCAAGGATCGAAGCGGTTTCGGCCTGGCTCGCGCCTTCGATGACGTGCAGCACCAGGGGCTCGCGCAACGACGGCGGAAGCTCGGCGACAGCCGCGGCGAGGCGGCGCAGATCCTGTCGATCACCCGCCTGCACGTCGGGCAAGGGCTTGTCTTCCGCGATGTGGCGCAGGTCGGCCTCGGCCGTCGGCGAAAGGCCGAGAAATCGCCGGACCCGGCGCCTGCGCGACCAGTCGCGGCATTTGTTCATCGCGATGGCGGATAACCAGGTCCGCATCGACCTTGCCGCATCGAAGCGCCGCAATGCGCGATAGGCCGCGACGAAGGTTTCCTGCACGAGATCGAGCGCTTCGTCCGGGTCGCCGATATTGCCGACCACGAGCCGGTAAATCGGTTGGCGGTGCCGCCTCACCAGTTCAGCGAAAGCCGACTGCCGTCCGGCAAGGCTGAGCGATGCCAGTTCACCGTCGGAAAGCGCGGAGAAATCTATCGTCACCGTGGATCGGCGGTGAGAGCCTTGACGACCGCGCGATCGAATTTCGCGGCCTGATCGGGCCGCAGCACCTGGCGCATCGCGAAGACGTGCGCGAGCGTCGCCTTTTGCAGATCACCCATATCCCGGTGCGTGCGATCGACGGCGGCACGCACCTGCGGACCGTCGCCATGCTCCGCTTCGATCGCCGCCGCGAGACCGGCATTGTCCGCGCGCAGGCGCAATTCGATCGTCTTGCGTATCGTGGCGAAGCGGCCCTCCAGCATATCCAGCCGCACCTGTTGAGACGCATCGAGGTGCAATCCATGGTGCAGAAGCTCGTGCAGCTCGGTCGACGGCTGGACCGGTGCGCGCAGAAGGGATCGGCCGATCACCACGCCCGCGACTGCCGCGACGAAAACAGCCACGACCAAAAGGATCGCCCGGCGCAAGCTCATGAGCCCACCAGCAAGGTCGAAGGTGCCAGGCTGAGGCCGCTATCGATCGCGGTCTGGGCACGCCTATCCTGCGATTCCGGCAGAATGCTCGCCGCTGCTCCAACGAGCATCGCCGCGATAATTGCTGCAACGAAAGCATTGTTCGCGGGGCGATCGTTCGCGACGCATGCGATACGCGCCAGCACCTCTCCATCGATCGCCTGCAATCCGGGATGCGCCGGCCGCGCCGCCAACGCGCGTAGCGCTGTATCTAAACCGTCGGTCATGAGCTCCTCCTGCCCTGCGCATAGCATACGCACGAAACAGGAATGACCCTCATGACCGGGTTTAATCGCCTGGTCGCAAGTCCGCGCGTCCGCCCCTACCCGAAACACCGTCCCGCAAGAGGCGGTCGTGAGGGCTGGCCGTTCGTGAAGCGTAGAAAGCCGCGACGGGGGCTTGACCTTGACATGATGTCAGACCCCACCTGAGGGGCGAAAGGACATTCCATGAGCGAGCAGCACACGGACCACCATCATCATGCCGCGTCCGCGCCTGATATAGCGGCACCCGCACATGCGGGCCTGGTGAAGGATCCGGTGTGCGGCATGACTGTCGACCCGGCCAGGACGCAGCATCATGCCGACCATGCCGGCCTCGGCTATCATTTCTGCAGCGCGGGCTGTCGCACCAAATTCGTCGCGGCCCCTGAGCGATATCTCACCCCCCGGCAGGCGGCTGAGGATGCGCCGGAAGGCACGATTTATACATGCCCAATGCATCCGGAGATCCGGCAGATAGGGCCGGGCTTCTGCCCGATCTGCGGCATGGCGCTCGAGCCCGTCACCGCCACGCTCGACCAGGGACCCAACGCGGAATTGGTCGACATGACCCGGCGTTTCTGGGTCGCCCTCGCTCTCGCGGTTCCGGTCTTCCTCCTTGAGATGACCGGGCATTTGGTCGGCCATCGGTTGATGCTCAGCCCCGTCGTGTCGAACTGGATCCAGTTCGCGTTGGCGACGCCCGTCGTGTTGTGGGCGGGCTGGCCATTCTTCGTGCGCGGATGGGCATCGCTGGCTTCGCGAAACCTCAATATGTTCACGCTGATCGCGATGGGCGTGGGGGTAGCCTGGCTCTACAGTGTCGTGGTCGTCCTGCTCCCCGGAATATTCCCGACGGCTTTACGTAGTCCCGACGGCACCATCCCCGTCTATTTCGAGGCGGCTGCCGTGATAACGGTATTGGTGCTGCTCGGGCAGGTGTTGGAACTGCGGGCGCGGGAACGAACCTCCGGGGCGATCAGGGCACTGCTTGACCTCGCCCCCAAGACGGCGCGGCGGCTGCGGCCCGACGGCACGGACGAAGACGTCACGCTCGATCTGGTCGTCGTTGGCGACCGCCTGCGCGTGCGCCCGGGAGAAAAGGTTCCGGTTGACGGCGAACTCACCGAAGGCCGGGTCGCGATCGACGAATCCCTGGTGACAGGCGAATCCATGCCGGTGACCAAGGAACCGGGCGCCAAGGTCATAGCCGGGTCGCTCAATCAGACCGGGTCGTTCGTCATGGTCGCCGAAAAGGTTGGGACCGAGACCCTGCTGGCGCGGATCGTCCAGATGGTCGCGGACGCGCAACGCAGCCGCGCACCGATCCAGCGGATGGCCGATCAGGTCTCCCGCTGGTTCGTCCCCGCCGTCATCACCGTGGCGATGATCGCGGCGGTTGGCTGGGCAGTGGTGGGACCGGAGCCGCGCCTGGCCTATGCGCTCGTCGCCGCCGTCTCGGTGCTGATCATCGCCTGCCCCTGCGCGCTGGGCCTGGCCACGCCGATGTCGATCATGGTCGGCGTCGGTCGCGGCGCCCAGGCAGGCGTGCTCATCAAGAATGCCGAGTCGCTCGAGCGGTTCGAAAAGATAGACACGCTGGTCGTCGACAAGACCGGAACGCTGACCGAGGGGCACCCCGCGGTCACGGCGATAATGCCTGTCGACCACATGCCGGAAGCCGAGCTGCTGCGCCTCGCCGCCAGTGTCGAGCGCGCGAGCCAGCATCCTCTGGGCGAGGCGGTGGTGCGTGCCGCGAACGAACGCGGACTGAGTCTTGGCGAGGTCACGGATTTCGACGCTCCCGTCGGCCGCGGCGTCACCGGCATCGTCGAAGGCAAGCGCGTGCTGTTGGGCGCTCCGCGGCTCATGTCCGAGCAGGGCATCGATACCGGCGCACTGGCGGCCGATGCGGAGCGGCTGCGGGCAGAGGGTGCCACCGCCATTTTCGTCACGGTGGATGGTAGGCTCGCGGGGCTGATCGGCATCGCGGATCCGATCAAATCCTCCACGCCGGCGGCGCTCAAATCGCTTCGCGACGAGGGCATAGAGGTTGTCATGATGACGGGTGACAATCGCACCACCGCGCTTGCCGTCGCGAAGCGCATCGGTATCGAGCAGGTCGAAGCCGAAGTGCTGCCCGAGGATAAAGCCGCCGTGGTGAAAAAGCTGCGCGCGGAAGGGCGCGTTGTCGCGATGGCAGGCGACGGCGTCAACGACGCCCCCGCTTTGGCTGCGGCCGAGGTCGGCATCGCGATGGGCGCCGGCGCGGATGTCGCGATCGAGAGCGCCGGCGTGACCTTGCTCAAGGGCGACCTGAACGGCCTGGTGCGGGCGCGGCGATTGTCGCGCGCGGTGATGCGCAACATCCGCCAGAATCTCGTCTTCGCCTTCGCCTATAATGTCGCGGGCGTTCCGATTGCGGCAGGCGTCCTTTATCCCGTCACGGGGACATTGCTCTCCCCTGCGATCGCCGCCGCCGCAATGGCGCTTTCCTCCGTCAGCGTCATCGGCAACGCGCTGCGCCTTCGAACTGTGCGGCTCTAAGCCGCGGTGCGGGGGCCGATGGGGAAGGGCCGGTCATCATCACGCCGGCCTGGGCGTGATCTTCGTGCGCTCGCCATCGACGTGCCAGTGCAGACCCGACGCCTGCGTCTCGAGCCCAAGCGGCACGCCGTGCTTCATGCTGAGATAGGTGTGTATCGCGTTGGGCACCGCGCCCGGGTCGATCAAGAGGGTGCCGTGCAGGCCGCGAATGTCGCGCGCCGCCGGTCCCGTGGATGCCGGCAGCGCCTTTCGATCGGTGACGCGACGCCCCGTATGATCCAGCATGACATGCCAGTGGCCCGCGAGCAGCATCATCTCGGCATCCTCGCCGACGGCAAGCGCATAGCCTTCGAGAGGTCGCGTCGGATCAGTCGAGGGGATTACCAGCGGCGTGTGGGTGAGGCCGTCGCCAAAACGGATGGCGGCGATCGTCTCGCGCGCTTCCGCCAGCCGCAAGGCATCCGGAGGAGCGGACTGCGTCGCCGGCAGGATCACGACATTGCCGTGGGTGTCGAAGCGCGCTTCGCCCAGGAGCCTGGAGCTTGGCGGCACATCGAAGGCGAAGACACGATAGCCCAGCTCGTCCACCAGGGTAGCCAACCCGCTGGGTATCATGCCGCGCGCGGCATAAGCGACGCGCGCCATCTCGGTCGCTAGGTCGAGATGGAAGAGGAGGCTGCCCCTTGCGGCGGCCAGGCTCGCGGCCTCGTGCAGCTTTGCCAAGGCTTCCTCGACATGCATCCTGTTACCTCATCATCGGCCATGCCGTGCGGAACGGCGTCACCGGCGCCGCGACCAGCGTGCGCGATTTCGGATCGGCGGCGGTCGCCAAGACCGAGCAGCTCGCGAGCGATGGCCTCGATCTGGGCCGCGGTGCCGTGAACGCGGTCGAATCGATCGACGTGCGGCAAGCGGCTTCGGTCGTCCGCGAGAAGATTAGCGAGGGGACGGAGGCGGCACGCAACGGTATCAAGGTCGGCGTCGAATGGGCTGGCCAGAGGACGCACGAAGCCGCCGATTTCGCGCGCGATCATGTGCCGGGCGGGGACAATGTCATCTCGAACGGCATTCGCGGCGCGATCACCGCGCAGGAGGACGTGACCCGCTTCAGTCTGGGCGTGGTCGGCGGCGTGACGCGCGAGGCAGTGGGCCTGGTCGGCACCGCCGGTGAGCTCGGCACCACGGCGATGGAGATGCAGCTCTCGCCCGAGGCCAGCGCCGAATATGGTCAGAAGATATTCGAAGGCGCGAAAAGCGCGGCGGAGGCGACCGGCTCATATATCGGGAGCGTTGCGAAGGATCCGACCCGGCTTGGCGGCGATGTGTCGCATATCGCCGACGCGAGCGGCAAATGGGTCGGGGGCCAGGTCGACCGCTATCAGCAGGCCTTCCACGACGGCAAAGGATTCGAGACGGTCGGCATGGATGTCGGCACGGTCGCGACCTACGTCGTCCCCATCGGCGGCGGTCCCGCGCGC
>JAEKMC010000223.1 GCA_019508115.1 Sphingomonas sp. | reverse complement strand
ACGCGCCGGGGCGCAGCTTCACATAATACCAGCCGCCCTGGCTGCCCCAGCTCGTCAGGAAATTGCCGAACTGACCCAGTTCGGTCTGGGGATCGACGCGTGCCACGACGTTGGCGGCGAACTGGCTGTTCTTGGGAATATCCTTGAACACGCCGGTGATGCGGTAGTCGACATTGCCCTGGTTGAGCTCAAGCGTGAGCGTCTTGCCGACCACATCGATCGTGCCGAACCGGCGGATCGCCTCGCTCTGGCTGATCGCGAGCGAATGCGTGTCGTCCAGCACATGCGCCGGATTGCCCCGCACGAACGGAAATTGAAGAATGTCGAAGATATTGCCATCGACGATGCGGACGTCGTCCGTCTTTTTCGCGACCCCATCCTGCAGGATCACCGGGCTATCCGACTTGATGTAGACCAATTTCTCGATCTGCGGGAAATCCTTCCTGAGCGCCTGACCCCCGACGAACGGGCTCATCTGCATGGGCATCGCCTCGGTGCCCTTCTTGTCCGCCTTGTAATAGGTCTGGAACTGGAAGGCCCGGTCCACGCCCGGCAGCGACGCGTCGTAGCTCATCTCGTAGCGGACATAGAGCAGGATCAGCACCGCCGCGGCGAGACCGAGCGCCAGCCCGACGATATTGATGAAGGCATAGGTCCGGTTCTTGGCCAGCGCCCGAAGACCGACGGTGAGATAATTGCGGATCATGGTCCTGCTCTCTTCTTGGTTTCGATGAGGGCCCCCGCAATGCCGCCCGGCGAACCGGAAGGGACGCGGCCGCGAAGGCCCTCACCTTGTTCCTCCGCTGACCACGGAGGAGTTGGTACGCGTCAGGCCGCGCGCTTGCGTTCGGCCAGAACCTGTCCGTCGAGCATGTTGACGACGCGGCCGGCATAATCGGCATGGCTGGGCGAGTGCGTGACCATCACCACCGTCGTGCCTTCGCGGTTCAGCGCCTGGAGCATGCGCATCACTTCTTCGCCATGATGCGTGTCGAGGTTGCCCGTCGGCTCGTCCGCCAGGATCAGATCGGGGTTGCCGACCACCGCGCGCGCCACCGCGACGCGCTGCTGCTGGCCGCCCGACAATTGGCTGGGACGATGGTCCGCACGGTGCGCGACGCCGACCTTGTCCATCACCGCGTCGACGCGCGCGCGCCGCTCGGAGGCAGCAATCCCATGATAAAGCAAAGCCAGTTCGACATTCTCGCGGACCGACAATTCGTCGACCAGGTTGAAGCTCTGGAAGATGAAGCCGATGTGCCGCTTGCGGATGTCGCTCAGCTTGGTTTCGGTCAGCCCCGCGACCTCGGTCTCGCCGAAGCGGTAGGAACCCGATGAGGGGCTATCGAGCAGGCCCAATATGTTGAGCAAGGTCGACTTGCCACAGCCCGACGGGCCCATGATCGCGACGAACTCGCCGTCCATGATGTCGAGGTCGATCGCGTCGAGCGCGGTCGTTTCGACCGTGTCGGTGCGGTACACCCGGGAAAGATTGCGCAGAGTCAGCATCGATTGGTCCCCTTGGCTCAATTCGTGATGTCCAGCCGATCCTTGTCGGCGAAACCGGTATAGGGAGAGGTGATCACCTTCTCGCCCGGGTCGAGCCCGTCGAGCACCTCGATAAACTCCTCGTTGCGGCGCCCGAGGCGAACCTGCCGCTTGATCGCATGGCGGCCATCGGGCGCGACCACGAACACCCAGCTTCCGCCGGTATCGTTGTAGAAGGCGCCGTTGGGCAGCAGCCGTGCCGGTGTCGGATCGCCGAAGGTCAGCCGCGCCTGCAGCGTCTGGCCGCGCTGGATGCCCTTGGGCTCGTCGCCAATGAACCAGAGGTCGGCTTCGAAGATGCCGTTCTTCACCTGCGGATAGATGCGCGCGACCTTCAATTTATAGGTCTTGCCCGCATAATCGACCGTTGCGATCTGCCCGGTCTGCACGCGGCCGAGATAGAATTCGTCGACCTGCGCGCGCAGCTTGTTGTGACCCGGACTGTCGATTTGCCCGAGCCGCTCGCCGCGGCTCATGCTCTGGCCGATCTGAATCGTGAAGGACGAAAGCTGGCCGTCGACCGGTGCGCGCAGGTTCAACTGGTCGAGATTGTTGCGGGCGATACCGAGTGCGCCCTGGAGCGTGTTGGCGGTGGCGCGCATCTGCGAGACCTGCGTCGTCTGCAGGCGGCCTTCGGCCGCCATGGTTGCGCGCGCTTCGGCCAGCTTGCGCTGCGCGAGGACGAGATCGTCGCGCGTGTCGTTGAATACCTTGCCTGCGACGAAGCCGCGCTGGGCGAGCGGGGACTGCAAATCATATTGGCGCTTGGCCTTGGCATATTCATTCTCGGCGGCGGTCACCGCCTGCGTATTCTGCGAGCGCGTCTGCTCGAGGCTGAGTTCGGCGAGCTGAAGATTGTAGACCTGCTGCGCGACGTCGGTCTGCGACCGGAGCGTCAGGAGCTGGAGGTCGGCGTTGGTGAGGACCGCGAGCAGCTGCCCTTTCTTCACATAGGCGCCGTCCTCGACCAGGATCTTGTCGACCCGGCCGCCCTCGACCGCGTCGAGATAGACGGTCAGCAGCGGGGTCACGAGCGAGCGCAGCGGCAGGAAATCGTCGAACGTGCCGTTGCGCACCTCGGAAATGGTGAGACGGTCGGATTGCACCGACTGCGTGTTGCCGCGCGGTGCCATGTACCAGGCCAGCGCCAGCAGCAGCACGATCGCGGCGGCGCCGGCATATTTGGCCCAGGCGGGCAGTGTCTTCCGCTCGATGACGCGATCCATACCGCCGCTCAGCGACGCGCCTTCACCGTCCTTTTTCATGCGAACAACGCTCATGAAGGGGTCCTAAGCAGAGATCGTGCCAGAGGCTGTTCACAGAAGCGAAAGCTTCGTGCCCGCAGTCCGCCTGTCCGGTTCCGGACACCAGGATGTCCATGAGCGGACAGGCGGCGGACAAAAGCCATCAGCGCGACGCCGGCTGGACGTTCCGGTCCAGCATCGGGCCATGCAGTTGCGCGCGGGCATCGGCGACCGACAGACCGGTGTCGCCATGGTGGACATGCACGGTCGCGGCCTGGCTTGGCGAACTGGCCAGCACGCTGAGGCTGGTGGCAACCACCGCTGCGGCGAAAGCGAGGGGGGACAGGCGGTTCATGATCATTGCTCCCGAATCAAGTCGGCGTGGCTGCCGACGCCAATGAACACAGCATCGGCCGTGCCAAGTCGGGCAGGCATTTGATTTATCTGGAATATTCAATCTTCTCGGCGGATATTTCCCCGATAAGGGTGGCCGCTTCCGGACATATTTCCGTCCGGGGCCGGACAGTTTTGGCACGTTTGTTGATAGGGGCGATGCCGATGGCTAACGAGCTGATCGGGGAGTGATGATGGCGGACAAACCCGCATTCGACTTATGCGTCGTGATTGATGACGATGCCGACATCCTGCTGGCGGCGCGGCTGCTGTTGCGCGAATTGTTCGCCGAGGTGGTCACGACCCCCTCTCCCGCGCAGGCGATGGAGGTGATCGCCGAACGCTCGCCTGACGCGATCCTGCTCGACGCCAATTTCATGCGCGGCGCGACCGACGGGCGCGAAGGCTTCCTCTGGCTCGGCCGCATCCTCGAGAAGGATCCCGACGCGGTGGTGGTGCTGATCACCGCGCATGGCGGCGTGCAGATCGCGGTCGAGGCGATGAAGCAGGGCGCGACCGACTTCGTCTCCAAGCCATGGAATAACGAGCGGCTGCTCGCGACCGTGCGCACCGCCGCCGCACTGCGCCGGCAGCGCCGCGCCACCGATGTCGAGAAAGCGAAAGCGGAGGCGATCGCCGCGCCGGCCTCCGGCGAAATCCCGTTGCTCGGCGAAAGCAACGCGATGCGGCGCGTGATGGCGCTGATCGAGCGTGCCGCGCCGACGCAGGCCAATGTGCTGATCACGGGCGAGAACGGCACCGGCAAGGAGCTGGTCGCGCGCGAAATCCATCGCCGCTCGCACCGTGCGGGCAAGGTGATGCTCTCGGTCGATCTGGGCGCGATCACCGAACATCTGATCGACAGCGAATTGTTCGGTCACATGAAAGGCAGTTTCACCGACGCGCGCGCCGACCGGATCGGGCGGATGCAGGCGGCCGACGGCGGCACGCTCTTTCTCGATGAGGTCGGCAATCTGCCGCTCCATCTCCAGCCCAAATTGCTGACCGCGCTGGAGCAGCGCCAGGTGACTCCGGTCGGCGCCAACAAGCCGGTGCCGATCGACATCCGCGTCGTCTCGGCGACCAATTTGCGGGCCGAGCAGATCGAGGATCCGGGCATCTTCCGCACCGATCTGCTGTTCCGCCTCAACACGGTCGAGATCGAGCTGCCGCCGTTGCGCGAGCGCGCCGAGGACGTGTCCTTGCTGCTCGAACATTTCCTCCATCTCTACGCACGCAAATATGGCAAGCCGGCGCGCGCGCTGCCCGCATCGGTGCTGGCGCAGCTCGAACGCTATGACTGGCCCGGCAATGTCCGCGCGCTCCGCCACGCCGCCGAGCGCGCGGTGATCCTGGCGGAGGGCGACGCTTATACCGTGTCCGACTTCCCGCTGTCGCGCGCGCAACCCTCGATCCGGATCGCGCAGGAGGTGCTGCCGCAGACCGCGCCGGTGGACGCCGGGCTCAATTTGGGCAAGGCCGAGAAACAGATGATCGAGCGCGCGCTCCAGAAGCATGCCTACAATATCTCCGCCGCCGCGGCCGAGCTCGGCCTGACGCGCGGTTCGCTCTATCGGCGCATGGAGAAATATGGGCTTTGAGCGCAATTTCGCGGTCGGCTTCAGCTGGCGCCTGTTGCTGCTGCTGATCGCGGTCGCCGCGCTCGCCTTGACCGTCCTGCAGCCGGGGCTCGCGGCGGCGCGGCTCGTCGCGGCACTGCTCGCCGCCGGCGCGGCATGGAGCCTATATCACTATATCGGCCGCACCAATCGCGAGGTCGCGCGCTTCGTCGAGGCGCTGCGCTATGGCGATTTCAACCAGGGCTTCGGCCGTACCGCCGGCGGCGGTTTCGATGAGCTTGGCCTGGCTCTGGGCGACGCGATGCGCCAGTTGCGCGCCGAGCGCGTCCAGGCCAATGAGGAGGCGCGCATCCACGCCGCGCTCGCCGACGAATCCCCCGCCGCACTGCTGCTGGTCGACGATGAAGGGCGCGTCACATTGTCCAACAAGGCGGCGCGCAAGCTGTTCAATCGGCTCGACGGCACGCGGATCGAGGATTTCGCGCGTTACGGCCCTGATCTGGTCGCGGCGTTACGCGGCGGCGGCGCGGGATCGCGCAAGGTGGTGCCGCTGCGCGTCGATGATGCCGTGCAACGCGCGATGGTGTCGCGCGCTGCGCTCGATCGATTGGGGCGCAGCCTCGCGATCGTCGCTGTCCAGCCGATCCAGCAGGAATTATCCACGGTCGAGCTTGCGGCGCAGGCCGATCTGGTGCGCGTGCTGACGCACGAGATCATGAATTCGATGACGCCCGTCGTCAGCCTCGCCGAGAGCGCGGCACGGCTGATGGCGGACCTTCCGGACGACCGGCCCGAAATGGCGGATGCGCGCGCCGCGGTCGAGACGCTGGCGCGGCGCGCGGCGGGGATCATGCATTTCGTCGAGGCCTATCGCGCCTTCAGCCGCGCGCCCGTGGTCGATCGGCGGCGCTTCGCCGCGCGCGCCTGGACCGATGAACTGCATCGCCTTTTCGCCGCCTCGGAGGCCGGACGGGCGGTGCCGCTCGACGTCACGATCGAACCCGGCGATCTCCATCTCGATGCGGATCCCGATTTGCTGGCGCAGGTTGCGATCAACCTGCTCAAGAATGGCGCGGAAGCCGCGACCGCGCATAGCGACGCGCCGGTGATGAGCCTGTCGATCCGCCTACTGCAGGGCGGGCGCACGATGATCACGATCTGCGACAACGGTCCCGGCATCCCGCCCGACCTCGCCGCGGAGATATTCCTTCCCTTCTTCACCACCAAGGCCGGTGGGACGGGCGTGGGCCTGAGCCTCGCCCGCCGTATCATCACCGCGCATGGCGGCACGATCGAGGTCGGCCACAGCGATCAGGGAGCTTGCTTCGAGATCGTGCTGTGATCAGGGTCGGCGCCTTGAAATCGCGCACCATAAGCGTATCCAATCAATGGTGCGCTTGTCGCTGAAGAATATCGCGGTCCCGGACGCGTGGTTCAACCGGCTGGTGATCGGCGCGGTCGCACTCGGCTTTCTCGCATTGCTCGCCACCGGCCTGGCCGCTTATCATTCGGTGCAGGAAAACCAGTTCCACTCCAGCCGCGCGAATCACGCGTTATTGGTGGAACGGGCGATCACGGATTTCCTGGCGGCAATGGACCGGGCCGAAGCCGGGCGCCGGGGCTATCTTCTGACGGGCGTCGCGGCGCATGCGGAAACCTATCATGATGCGCGCAAGCACCTTTTCCCTTTGCTCGCGCGCGTCCGTGATCTCACCCGCGACAATCCGCGCGAGCAGGCCAATGTCGCGCGCCTGATCGCGCTGACGCGAAGCGACCTCCCGTTTATGGACCAGTCGATCGCGCTGGTTCGCAGCGGGCAGCGCGATGAGGGCGTGCGCCTGTTCCGGAACAGCGTCGGGCGGCGCGCCATAACGGTCCTGCGCGCGCAGGCCGCGGTGATGATCGACGAAGAGAATAGGCTGCTTGCGATCCGCGACGCCGCCACGACTGAATCGATCCGCTTGTTCTACGCCACAGTCGCCGCAGCGGGGACGATATTGGTGCTGGTGGGCGCCGGATCGATCTGGGTGATCCTGGGCTATACACGCAGCCTGGCCGCCTCGCGCGACGCGCTGCGCCTGCTCAATGCCGATCTCGAGGGCGCGGTGCGCGAGCGCACTGCCGATCTTCAGCGCGCCAATGACGAGATCCAGCGCTTCGCCTATATCGTCAGCCACGACCTGCGTTCGCCGCTCGTCAACGTGATGGGCTTCACCGCCGAGCTTGAAGGCGCGACCCGCAAGCTGCGCACGATGATGGACAGGGTCGACCAGGAGACGCCAAGCCTGATCGACGAGGATGCGCACATCGCGGTGCACGAGGACCTGCCGGAGGCGATCCGCTTCATCCGCGCCTCGACCGAGAAGATGGATCGGCTGATCAACGCGATCCTGCGCCTGTCGCGCGAAGGCCGCCGCCAGATCGCGCCCGAAACACTCGACATGAACGCGGTTTTCCAGAGTGTCGGCGATGCACATCGTCATCAGCTCGACGAGAAGGAGATCGATTTCTCGATAGCGTCCAGGCTGCCCGCGATCGTCAGGCGCCGGGCCGCCGAGGACGGATCGAGATACGCGGCCGCATCGAGGATCAGCGCGCGATCTTCGAGATCGCCGACAATGGCCGCGGCATCGATCCAAGGGACCATGAGCGCATCTTCGATCTGTTCCGCCGCGCGGGCGTGCAGGATCAGTTGGGCGAGGGGATCGGGCTCGCGCATACGCGCGCTTTGGCGTATCGCCTCGGCGGGACGATAAGCGTTGACTCGGAACTGGGCCGGGGCGCGACTTTCCGGATCAATCTGCCGGTCGCCTGCGCGGTGGAACAAGGGGCCTGAGATGACCAATCATCAGCCGGTCAGCATCATCATGGTCGAGGATGACGAGGGCCATGCCCGGCTCATCGAAAAGAATATCCGCCGCGCCGGCATCACCAACGGCATCCTTCATTTCCGCGACGGCACGAGCGCGCTCGAATATCTGCATGAGGCGCCCGACGGGCCCACCCACAACGGCCCGGCGCTGATCCTGCTCGACCTCAACCTGCCCGATATGAGCGGGACCGACATTCTCAGCCGGATCAAGGCCGCGGGCAATCCGCTGAAGCGCACGCCGGTCGTGGTGCTCACCACCACCGACGACAAGATCGAGATCCAGCGCTGCTACGAGCTTGGCTGCAACGTCTACATCACCAAGCCTGTCAATTATGAAAGCTTCGCGGACGCGATCCGCCAGCTCGGCCTGTTCCTGTCGGTGATCCAGGTTCCGGATCGTCCCGAGGCGGATGGCTGACGGCGACGCCCCGCGCATCCTCTATATCGACGACGATGAAGGTCTTCGGCGACTGGTCTCGCGTGCGCTCCGACGGCGTGGTTTCCAGATCGACTGCGCGTCCGACGGCAAGGAAGGCGTCGCGCTGGCGGAGCAGGCGCGTTACGACCTGATCGCGGTCGACCATTATATGCCCGGCCAGGACGGGCTCGCCACGCTCCAGCAATTGCACCAGCTGCCCGATCCGTCGCCGGTCATCTATGTGACAGGATCGGAGGAAAGCCGCGTCGCGGTGGCCGCGCTCAAGGCGGGGGCGATCGACTATGTCGTCAAGACCATCGGCGAGGACTTCTTCGACCTGCTCGCGCGCGCGATCGAGAACGGCATAGCGCGTGTGCGGATGCACACCGAACGCGAGCAGGCCGAGGCGCGCCTGCGCGAAAGCCATGAGCGGCTCGAGGCGATGCTGCGTGAGGTCAATCACCGTGTCGCCAACAGCCTCCAGCTGGTCTCCGCTTTCGTCTTCATGCAGGCGCGCAACGTCCACAACGAAGAGGCGCGCGCCGCGTTGGAGGATACGCAACGGCGCATCGCCGCGATCGCGCAGGTGCATCGCCGGCTTTATACGGGCAATTCGGTCAACAGGGTCGAGATGGCCGATTATCTGGGTGCGCTGTTGGCCGATCTCGAGGAAACCTGGTCGACACCCGAGGCGCCGCGCACCCTGTCACTGTCCGCCGAGCCGCTCACGCTGGATACAGATAAAGCGGTCGCGGTCGGCCTGATCGTCAACGAGCTCGTCTCCAATGCGTGCAAATATGCGTATGGACCGAACGAAGCCGGCGAGGTCCGCGTCGAACTCAAGGCGGAGGGCGGCACATTCCTGGTGTGCGTCGAGGATGACGGCGTCGGCCTGTCCGGGGACGGCGCGGTCAAGGGCACCGGCCTCGGCTCCAAACTGATCAACGTGATGGCGTCGACGCTCAAATCCGCGGTCGACTATGACACCGGCCACAAGGGCGTGCGCGCAACCTTGCGCGCGGCGGCGTGACGCGCGGCATGCACCAGGCCTCGACCGCGCTTGAAGTCCAGACGTCGGGCCAGCGCCTGTACGAGATCACGCGCGAGGTGACGCGCTGGATCGGCGACCGGGATTTGCAGAACGGCCTGCTCACGCTCTTCTGCCGCCACACTTCCGCATCCCTGCTGATCCAGGAAAATGCCGCGCCCGAGGTGAAGAACGATCTGGTCGCCTTCTTCGGTCGGATCGCGCCCGAGGACCCGGAGCGCTACGAGCATGACGATGAGGGGCCGGACGACATGCCCGCGCACCTCAAGACCGCGCTCACCCAGGTCTCGCTGACGATTCCTCTGGTGAATGGCCGGCTCGTGCTCGGCACCTGGCAGGGCATCTACCTGTTCGAACACCGCCACCGCCCGCACCGGCGCAATGTGGTGCTGCATCTGATCGGGGAATAGGTTTCGGTTACAGGGATGCGTCGCTTCGATCTCGACCATGGCTCGCATCAAGCATGCACAGCCAACCGAATGACCAATGCCACGATACCGAGCGACATGACGCTTGCAGCCCAAATGCCGAGCATCCAGAGCAGCCGCTTCCAGAAGGGTCGTTGCGCCTCCATCAATGGTAGCCTTGCGTGCCGACCTTGCCGCGGAACACCCAATAAGCCCAACCCGTATAAGCAAGGATGACCGGCACGATCACGACTGCGCCGACCAGCATGAAGAGCTGGCTTTGGGGCGGTGCGGCTGCGTCCCAGATCGTCACCGCCCGCGGCACGACATAGGGATAGATGCTGATCCCCAGCCCGACGAAGCCGAGCAGGAAGAGGCCAAGCGCCAGCAGGAACGGCAGCCGCTCGGCGCCGCGACGCAGGCTCCAGAAGAAGGCAAAGGCGACGATCGCCACGAGCAACGGCACCTGGGCCGTCAGCAGGACGTCCGGCATGGCGAACCAACGCCGCCAATAATCGTAGGCGAGGAAAGGCGTTGCCGCACTCACCGCCGCCAGCATGACGAGCGTCGCGACCCCGAGCCATAGCGCAAGCCGGCGAGCGTGAGCCTGCGCGGCACCTTCCGTTTTCCAGACAAGCCATGCGGCGCCGAGCAGGCCATAGCCAACGACGACGGAGACGCCGGTCAATAGGCTGAACGGGCTCAGCCAATCGAGCCAGCCGCCGGCATAGGCGCCGTTCTCGACGCGGATGCCCTGGAGAATTGCGCCGAGCGTCATTCCCTGTGCGAGCGCCGCGACGACCGATCCGAGCGTGAATGCGGCATCCCAGAGCGGACGATGACGTGCGTCGCGCCAGCGGAACTCGAAGGCGACGCCGCGGAAGACAAGCCCGAGCAGCATCGCGATCATCAGCGGATAGGTCGCTGGCAGGATGATCGCATAAGCGAGCGGGAAGGCGGCCAGAAGCCCGCCGCCGCCCATCACCAGCCAGGTCTCGTTGCCGTCCCACACCGGCGCGATCGAGTTCATGGCCTGGTTGCGCTCGTCGCCGACGGCGAAGCTCGGAAAGAGGATACCTATGCCGAGATCGAAGCCGTCCATCACGACGTAGGCGAAGACCGCGAAGCCGATGATCCCGGCCCACACGATGGTGAGATCGATATTTCCCATCGCCGTTACTCCGCCGCCGGAATTGCATCGCCGACAGCGGGCGCCGGAGTGATTCCGGCCGCGCGCTGCGGAACATGGGGAGGCTCGGCCTCGCCCGGTTCCGGCGGCTTGGCCATCAGGCGAAGCAGATAGATCGTGCCGGCCCCGAACGCGAAGAAATAGACCAGCACGAAGGCGAGCAGCGACGTGGCCACGGCCGGCGCCGCCAGCGGCGAATGCGAGTGCGCGGTCTCCAGCAGTCCGTAGACGGTATAAGGCTGGCGGCCGACCTCGGTCGTTACCCAGCCCGCGATGACCGCGACAAAGCCGGCCGGCCCCATCGCGACGGCGGCACGGTGCAGCCATGGCCAGTCGTAGAGGCGTCGCCGCGCACGCGCGAGCAGGCTCCAGAGGCCGAGGCCGAGCATGGCCAGGCCCAACGCCACCATGATCCGGAACGACCAGAAGACGATC
>JAEKMC010000222.1 GCA_019508115.1 Sphingomonas sp. | reverse complement strand
AGCTGGCGCGCGCACCAGACGGCATGGCCAAGCCCCGCCATCTGCTGCTGGCGCACGAATGCCGCTTGGCCGGGATCGAGCCGGGTCGGGCGCATCGCCTCCAATATCTCGGTCTTGGCCTTGGCGTTGAGATCGTGCTCAATCTCGAACGCGCTGTCGAAATAATCCTCGATCGCGTGCTTGCCGCGACCGGTGACGAAGATCATCTGCTCGATTCCGGCGGCGCGCGCCTCGTCGATCGCATATTGGATGAGCGGCCGGTCGACCACCGGCAGCAATTCCTTGGGCACCGCCTTGGTGGCGGGCAGGAAGCGGGTGCCGAAACCGGCGACCGGAAAGACCGCCTTGCGTACGCGTTTATTGGTCATACTGTCCTCAAAGCCAGGGGGGAAGCCGGTCGGCCTCGATCAATGCCTCGACAGGTTGGCGTTCGCGCACGATCGCCCATTCTCCCCCGGATACCATCGCTTCGGGCACCAGCCCGCGCGAATTATAGGTGTTGGCCATCGTGGCACCATAAGCACCCGCCGTCATGAAAGCGACCAGATCGCCCGCTTTCACCCGATCCATTGCCCGTGCCCGTGCAAAGGTGTCTCCGGTTTCGCAAATGGGTCCCACGATATTGGCGACGAACGTCTCCCCGTCGGGTTCCACCGCGCGGATATTATGCCACGCATCATACAGGCTCGGGCGGAGCAGATCGTTCATGCCGGCATCGACCACCACGAAAGGATAGGTCGCGCCTTCTTTCACCCTGATGACACGCGTCAGCATGATACCCGCATTTCCCACGATCACGCGGCCCGGCTCGAATATCAGGCGCACGTCCCAACCGGCGGTGACCTCCGCGACCATCGCGCCATAGTCGGTCGGGATGGGCGGGGCGGGGACGGCGGGATTATAAGGCACGCCCAGTCCGCCGCCGAGGTCCGCGCGCAGGATCTCATGGCCCGCGGCGCGCAGCTCCCGGATCAGCGACCCGACGCGCTCGAACGCGGCGCGCATCGGCGCCAGATCGGTCAGTTGGCTGCCGATATGGACCGCAACGCAGACCGGATCGAGCCCAGGTAATTTGGCGGCACGCGCGAAAGCCGCCGTCGCGCGGTCATACGCGATCCCGAATTTGTCGTCGGCGCGCCCGGTCGAGATCTTGCTGTGCGTACCCGCATCGACGTTCGGGTTGATCCGGAAGGCGACCTTCGCGGTCAGGCCGAGACCGCTGGCGACTTCGGACAGCATCTCGGCTTCCTCGAGCGATTCGAGGTTGAACTGGCCGATCCCGCGCTGGAGTCCGAGCGTCATTTCCTCGGCCGTCTTTCCCACGCCCGAAAAGACGATCTTGTCCGCCGGGATTCCCGCCGCGAGCGCGCGCAGCAATTCGCCGCCCGAGACGACGTCCGCGCCGAGGCCCAGCCTGGCCAAGGTCGCCAGCACCGCACGATTGGGGTTCGCCTTGACCGCGAATGCGATCCACGGATCGTCCACGCCCGCCAATGCCTCGCGGAATACGCGGACATGGCGCTCGATCGTGGCGGCGGAATAGACATAGATCGGTGTGCCCGCCTCCGCGGCGATGCGGGTCAACGGCACGTCCTCGGCGTGGAGCACGCCGTCCCTAGGTTCAAAATGGTCCATCTTATTTCTTCGGCGGCTGGTCGAAGGGATCGTCCTGGCGCGGCTCCGATTTGGTCAGGAGCTCGTCGCTACGGCCGGGCCGCTCGGACGGTTGATGTTTGAGCAATTGCTCCGCCGTCGGCGGCGCCGGCGCGGTCGCCGGTTTGGGCGGCAGGACTCCATTGGCCGGCGGCTTCAGATTCTGCTTCTGGCCGCATGCGGCGAGCGCAAGGCAGGCGACGACAAAGGCGAAGCGGCGCGTCACTTCGCCTTCCTCGCTTCGGCGATGCGTGCGCGAACCTGCTCGGGCGCGGTGCCGCCATGGCTCGTGCGACTCGCGACCGACGCGTCGACCGTGAGCACATTATAGACGCGCGCGTCGATCCGCGGATCGATCGCCTGCAAGGCTTCGAGCGGAAGCTTTGCCATCGGCACGTTTTCATTCTCCGCGAGCTTCACCGCGCGCCCGGTGATGTGATGCGCCTCGCGGAAGGGGATATTGCCTTCGCGCACCAGCCAGTCGGCGAAATCCGTCGCGGTCGAGAAGCCCGCCTCGGCCGCCGCGCGCATCCGTTCGGGCACGAAGGCGCCTCGAATACGGGCGGTTTATCGTCCTGCATGTCCTTCGAATATGCGAGCGGCAGGCCCTTCATCGTCATCGTCAGCGCGACCATGCAGCCCGCGATCCGGCCCGAATGACCGCGCACCAGCTCGGCCGCGTCGGGATTGCGCTTCTGCGGCATGATCGACGAGCCGGTCGAATAGGCGTCGGGCAGCGAGACGAAGCCGAACGGCTGGCTCGCCCAGATCACGAACTCCTCGGCCATGCGCGACAAATGGAGCGAACATTGGGTCGCGCTCATCAGATAATCGAGCGCGAAATCGCGGTCGGAGACCGAATCGAGCGAATTGCCGGTCGGTCCATCGAAGCCGAGCGCATGTGCCGTCATATGCCGGTCGATCGGAAACCCGGTGCCGGCGAGCGCGGCGCTGCCGAGCGGCGATCGGTTCATCCGCGCGCGCGCATCGGCGAAGCGCGACAGATCGCGCCCGACCATCGCATGCCACGCCATCAGATGATGGCCGAGCGTCACCGGCTGCGCCACCTGGAGGTGGGTGAAGCCGGGCATGATCGTCGCCGCATGCTCCTCCGCGCGCACCAGCAGCGTGGCCTGGAGCGCGTCGAGCCCGGCGATGACCGCATCGATCGCGTCGCGGACCCACAGCTTGAAGTCGGTCGCGACCTGGTCGTTGCGCGACCTAGCGGTGTGCAGCCGGCCCGCGGCGGGCCCGACCAGCGCAGCCAGCCGGCTTTCGACCGTCATATGGATGTCTTCGAGGCTCAAATCCTCGGGCGGCCCGTTCTTTTCATACTCGGCCGCGATCTGCGCGAGACCCTGATCGATCGCCTCCACGTCGCTCGGATCGACGATGCCCTGTTTGCCGAGCATCGCGACATGCGCGCGGCTGGCGGCGATGTCCTGCCGCCAAAGTCTCTTGTCGAATGGAATCGAGGCGTTGATTTCGCGCATGATGGCGCTAGGCCCGTCGGCGAAACGCCCTCCCCACATGGCATTGGAGTTCGACATGCGGCGTATTGCCCCTGTACCCTTGGCCTTTTCCCTGTCGGTCCTGGCCGCGCTTGGCGGCTGCCATAAGCAAGCTGCGCCTGAGCCACAACCCACGGAGGCGCAAGCCCCCGCGCCGGCCCCCACGCCCGCCGGTCCCGACACCAGCCAGGCAGGTAAACCCATCCCCACCGCCGAGATCAGGAATGGCGAGGGTCAACCGGCCAAATTGTCGGACCTCAAGGGCAAGCCCTTGCTGGTCAATCTTTGGGCGACCTGGTGCGTGCCCTGCATCAAGGAATTGCCGACGCTCGACGCGCTGGCGGCGCGCGACGCGGGCAAGCTGCAGGTGGTGCTGGTCAATGAGGATCTGGAGGGCGCGCGCGTGGTTGCGCCTTTCCTGCAGAAACATCCGGTCAAAAACGGCAAGCCATGGCTCGATACCGCCAATGCGCTGATGATCCCGCTCAAGGTCGCGTCGCTGCCGACCACGATCCTCTACGATGCCAACGGCAAGGAAGTGCTGCGCGTCGACCGCGACCTCGACTGGACTGGGCCCGAGGCGAAGGCACTGCTCGCGCGGGTGGAGGGATAAGGCTTTCCCCGTCATGCCGGACGTGTTCCGGCATCCACCCATCCGCGAGCGATAAGCGTGTGGCGCGGTGGACCCCGGAACAAGTCCGGGGTGACGAAGTGATTCAGGCAGAGCGCCGTCGAAACAGTCGCCCATCGATCGCGGCGAGCCCGCAGCCGATCAGCAGCATCCCCGCGAAATGGCGCGGCGCGAGTTGCTCGCCGAGCAGGAAGGTGCCGAGCATGATCGCCGTCACCGGAATCAGGAAGGTCACGAGCAGGCTGTTGGTCGCCCCCGCCGACGCCAGCAGCCTGAAATAGAGGATGTAGGCGACCGCGGTGCAGAAGAAGGCGAGGCCGATCAGGGCGGCCCATGCCTGCGCGGTCGGCGCCGATGCCCGCCATGGCGGCTCGAACAGCAGCACCAGCGGCAATAAAACGCACGCGGCGGCGGTGAGCGAGCCGGTCGCGACGCCGACCGGCGTGACGCCCAGTCCCCGGAAGCGGCGCGCATAGACGCTGGCCAGCGCATAGCTCAGCGTCGAGCCGAGGCAGGCAAGCTGGGCGAGGACGTTCGTCCCGATCTGACCGAGCAGGTCGGCGCCGATCATCACGGCGACGCCCGCAAAGCCGAGCAGCACTCCGGCAATCTTGTTCGGAGTCATCCGTTCGTCATGCGTGAAGATGTGCGCGACGATCACGCCCCAGATCGGCGTCGTTGCGTTGAGGATCGAGGCGAGTCCCGACGGGATCGTGCGCTGCGCCCAGGCGAACAGGATGAAAGGCAAGGCATTGTTGAGCAACGCCAGCAAGGCCAGAGTGAAAGCGAGCTTCATCGCCAGCCCCAATGGCTCGCCCCGGATCAGCCGCCAGATCCACAGGAAAATGGAGGCGAAGGCGACGCGGATCAGCACCAACGTCAACGGCGTGACGGAGTGGATCGCGATGCCGATGAAGAAAAAGGACCCGCCCCACAAAACCGACAAAGCGAGGAGGATCGCCCAGTCGGCGCGGCTCATCTGCATGGTCATGATGCGGGCATAAAGCAGATGCGGCGGGAGACCATCCCGCCGCTTGCGATCAAATCCTCACCAGACGTGCACGCGCTCCTCGGGCGCCAGATAGAGCTTGTCGCCGGGCTTGACGTCGAACGCGGCATACCAGGCATCGACATTGCGGACGATGCCGTTGACCCGGAAATAAGCGGGGCTGTGCGGATCGCTCAGCAATTGCTGGCGCGTCGCACCCTCGCGGCGCTTCTGGCGCCACGCCTCGGCATAAGCGAGGAAGAAGCGCTGGTCGCCGGTATAGCCGTCGATCACCGGCGGTTCGCCATGCTGCGCAACATAGCGGCGATAGGCCTGATAGGCCGCCTCGATCCCGCCCAGATCGCCGAGATTCTCGCCCAGCGTGAGCTGGCCGTTGATCTTCGCGCCGGGGATAGGCTCGTAGCCATTATATTGCGCGACCAGTTTCTGCGCATGCACGGTGTAGGCGTCGGCGGTGTCCTTGCTCCACCAGTCGCGCAGATGGCCGCTTGCGTCGAACTTGCGGCCCTGATCGTCGAAACCATGGCCCATTTCGTGGCCGATGACCGCGCCGATCGCGCCGTAATTGACCGCCGGATCGGCAGCCGCGTCGAAGAAGGGCGGCTGCAGGATCGCCGCCGGGAAGGTGATCTGGTTCGAAAGCGGGCTGTAATAGGCATTCACCGTCTGCGGTGTCATGTTCCACAGCGTCCGATCCACGGGCAAGGGAAAGCGCGACAATTGCAGCTTCCATTGAAAGGTCCCGGCGGCGACGGCGTTGGCGAGCGGGTTGGTCGGACTCACCACCATCGATGAATAATCGATATATTTGACCGGATGACCGGTGCGCGGCTCAAACGCCTTCAATTTGGCGAGCGCCTCGGTCCGCGTCGCCTCGTCCATCCACGCGGCGTGGCTGATCCTGTCGGCATAGGCCGCGCGCAGATTCTCGATCAGTTCGCCCATCTGGCGTTCGGCTTCGGGCGGATAATGGCGCTGGACATAGGCCGCGCCGACCGCCTCGCCGAGCGCGCCGTTGACCTGCTGCACGCCGCGCTTCCAGCGGTCGCGCTGCACGGGCACGTCATTCAGCGTGTGGCTGTAGAAATCGAACTGGGCGTCGTCGAACGCCTTGGGCAGATAGACGGCGTGATCGCTCACGAAGCGGAAGGCGAGATAGTCCTTCCAGGTCGACAGCGGCACGGTATCGAGCAATTTGCCCGCCGCGGTGATGGCGCTGGTCTCGCCCGCGATCACGGTCGAGACTTTCTCCAGGCCGAGCGCCTTCAGATAGACCGGCCAGTCGAATTGCGGCGCCAGCGCATTGAGCGGCTGGATTTCCATGGGGTGATACAGGCCCTGGATATCGCGGCGCTTGGCGCGCGACCATTGGTCGGTCGCGATCCTGGTCTCGAGGTCGAGGATCCGGTCGGCGCGCGCCTCCGCGTCCGGGAAGCCCGCAAGCTGCTGGATCTTGACGACATAGGCGCGGTAGGCCTTGCGGATCGCGTCATATTTCTCGCCCTGGAGCAGATAATAATGGCGGTCGGGCAGCCCCAGGCTGCCTTGCGTCGCGATCGCCGCATAGCGGGTCGGGTCCATGAAATCGGGAATGATGCCGACGTCGACCGGCGCGGCATAGCCGGGCGCGGCGAACAGGCGGATGAGGTCGTCGCGCGTCTGTACCGCGTCGATCCGCGCCAGAAAGGGCTTGAGCGGCCTGGTGCCCGCGGCCTCGATCGCGGCGCTGTCCATCCAGGCCTTGTAATAATTGCCGACCTTGCGGTCGGTTGGGCTTGCATGCGGGGCCTTGGCGATCCCGTCGAGCAGGTCGCGCACATCGATTTCGGCCTGATCGACCAGCTTGATGGTGACGCCTGCGCTGCTGCGGTCGGGCGCGAAATCGGTCGTACGATCCCAGGCGCCGTTCGCGTAAGCCCAGAAATCGTCGCCCGGCTTCACCGCCTTGTCCATGCCGGCATAATCGAAGCCCCAACCGCCATAAACGGGCTTGCCCGCGGACTGGGCAGCAGCGGGCGACAGGCCCAGCATGATCGCGGCAACGGCCACACCGGCGGTCAGGAAAGTCTTCATTGCGGGACCTCGGGCAAGAATCGGAAGGTGTGGGGTACGCATCACCAGACGTGGACACGCTGATCGGGCGGTAGGTACATCCTGTCTCCCGGCTTGACGTCGAACGCGGCGTACCAGGGGTCGAAATTGCGCACGATGCCATCGACGCGATATTTGTCGGGGCTGTGCGGATTGCTCAGCAATTGCGCGCGCAACGCATCCTCGCGCGCATTGCCTTGCCAGGCTGCTGCATAGGCCAGGAAAAAGCGCTGGTCGCCGGTGAAGCCGTCGATCACCGGCGGTTCGCCATGGCGTGCGACATAGCGGCGATAGGCGGAATAAGCGGTCTCGATCCCGCCCAGGTCCGCCAGATTCTCGCCGAGCGTCAGATGGCCTTTGATGTGCACGCCGGGGATCGGCTCATAAGCATCGAACTGGCGCGCCAGCATCTCCGCCTTCACCTTGTATTTGGCGGCGGTTTCGGCCGTCCACCAGTCGCGCAGCCGGCCCTGCGCGTCGAACTGGCGGCCCTCGTCATCATAGCCATGGCCCATTTCATGCCCGATCGTGGTCGCGCCGGTTTCGGCATAATTGACCGCGGGATCGGCATCGGGATCGAAGAAAGGCGGCTGCAGGATCGCCGCCGGCACCGTCACCTGGTTGAGCGTCGGATCGTAATAGGCGTTCACCGTCTGCGGCGTCATCTCCCACAGGCTGCGGTCGACCGGCTTGGGGAAACGCGACAGCGCCAGCCGCCAATCGAACTCCGCCGAGGCCATTGCATTGCCGAGCGGATCGGTGCGGCTCACCCGGAAGCTCGAATAATCGATGTAGCGGACCGGGTGGCCGATGCGCGGATCGAAGGCGGCGAGCTTGGCCAGGGCCTCCTTGCGCGTGGCCTCGTCCATCCACGCGGCATGCTCGATCTTGTCCTGATAGGCGGCACGCATGTCGCCCAGCAGCTCATTAGCCTTGGCCTCGGTCTCGGATGACCAGTGGCGCGTGACGTAAAGCTGGCCGACCGCCTCGCCCAGATCCTGGTCGAGTAACGCCATGCCGCGCTTCCAGCGGTCGCGCTGCTGCGGCACGCCGTTCAACGTGCGGCTGTAGAAACCGAAATGCGCGTCGTCGAACGCCTTGGGCAGAAAGACCGCATGGTCGCTGATGAAGCGGAAGGCGAGATAATCCTTCCAGGTCGCGAGCGGCACGTCGGCGATGCGCTTGGCCGCCGCGGCAACCGCGCTCGGTTCGGTCACGTCCACGACCGGCGCGGCGCCCAGGCCGAGCCCGGCCAGCGTGGCGTTCCATTCCAGCGCGGGGGCGAGCGCGGCCAGTTGCGCGCGCGTCATCGGGTTATAAGTCGCCTGCGGATCGCGGCGCCGTTCGGGCGTCCACTGATCCTGCGACAGCCGCGTTTCGAGCGCGATGATCGCATCCGCCTTGGCGGCCGGATCGGCGATCCCCGCCAACGTCTCGATATGGATGATGTAATCGCGATAGGCCTTGCGATAGGCGTCGTATTTCTCGCCCTTCAGCAGGTAATAATCGCGCGTGGGCAGGCCGAGCCGAGCCTGGCTGGCGGTGACCGTATAGCGGGTCGGATCCTTCTCGTCGGCGGTGATGCCGATATCGACCGGCGATGCGAAGCCCGGCGCGGCCATCAAGGCGACGAGCTGGCTCTTCGTCCGCACCGCCGCGATGCGCGCGAGCCATGGCTTGAGCGGCGCGAGCCCGCGCGCCTCGATTCCTGCTTCGTCCATCCAGGCGGCATAGAAGTCGCCGATCTGGCGCGCGGTCGCATTTTCGGGGTTGCGCGCGGCCTCCTCGACGATCGCGCGGACCTGCACCTCGGTCTCGTCGGGAAGGTCGTAATTATAGCCCGCGCGCGATTTGTCGGCGGGGATGGCATGCGTCCTGAGCCAGGTTCCTTCGACATAGTCGAAGAAATCGTCCCCCGGCTTCACGCCCTTGTCTATATCGGCATAATCGACGCCCCACGCGCCGTATTTGGCCTTGGGCGCGTCGGCAGCGCCGGCAGGTGTCATTGCCAGCGCGATCACGGCGCTGGCGATCGCCAACCGCGGCATCCTGATCATAGTGCGTCCCCGCGAAACATTATTGCCCGCAGTCTAGGCGCAGGCGGGGAGGGAATACCAGCATAGGTCGGGCCATTCGGCTCCGAACCGGTGTCGTTTGTTGCTCAGTCGGAACCGAGCGGCTTCGCCAGCACGATATCCTCATAGTCGCGATCACCGACGCGGAAGCGGCGTTCGGCGATCTGGGCAAAGCCGTTCTTCTGATAGAAACGGATCGCGCGCTCGTTATGGCGATAGACGCCAAGCAGCACCCGCTGCGCGCGCCGCTCCGCCGCCTGCTCGACCGCGCGCTGCATCAGCGCCTTGCCGGGACCACCGCCATGGAAGCGCGACAGGACGTAGATCCGCTTGAGTTCCAGGTCGCTGCCATCCTCCGCCGCGCCCGGCAGGTCGGCGGGGCCGAGCAAAGCGAAGCCGATCGGCGCGCCCCCTGGCGCGACCGTGGCGAGCCACGCCTGATAGCCGGTGCCCAGGAAGCGCCGATAGGCGGCCTCGCCATGTTCGCGCTGGCAATGCGCGACGATCGCCGATCCATCGAGAATGCCGGCGAAGGTTTCGAGGAAGGTCGCGCTCCCGATCAGCGCGAGCCGGTCGGCGTCGTCGGCCGACGCTTCGTTTATCGTCCAGTCCATCCGGGTCCGCCTCGCCTCAGTCGCGCAGCAA
>JAEKMC010000221.1 GCA_019508115.1 Sphingomonas sp. | reverse complement strand
CAGCCCTTCGACCATTGCGCCGGCGTAGGAGGCGACCACCTTGGGATCTTCCGAATAGCCTTCATAAGCGCGGCCCCAGCGCTCGTCCTGCGGCACGGTCAGCGTCGGGCCGAACGCCCAATCGATCCCGGCGGCGGCGGTTTCCTCGGCGGTTGCGCGACCGATCTTCGTCATCAAAGCGGGGTCGTGCATCGCACCCAGGCCGATATTGTGCGGGAAGACGGTCGCGCCGACGATGTTGCTGTTGCCATGCACCGCGTCGATCCCGAAGACGAGCGGGATGTGCGTGCGGCCGGGATGGGGCGCGTTGGCGATCGCGTTGAAGGCGCGCGCGGTGGCGAGCCAGGCGGAGGCGGGCGAGCGATCGGGCGCGTCCAGCGGCGGCGAGCTGCCGCCGGCGAGGATCGAGCCCAGCGGGTAATCGCGCAGATCTTCCGGACGGATCGAGGAGATATCGGCCTGGACCATCTGGCCGACCTTTTCCTCGAGCGTCATCCGCGCCATCAATCGGCTCACGAAGGCTTCCGTCTTGGGATCGACCAGGCCGACGCTTTTCGCCGCCGGCCAGAGCGCCGGATGTGCCACGCCGCGTTCGGTCGGCGCCTGGGCCGTCGCGGTCGGCGCCAGGGCCAGAGCGCAGGCCGAAGCCGCTAAGCGTTTCAAATTGCGCATCTTGTTTTCCCTCCCGGACAATCCCGCTATGTTGCGGGTGACATCGTCATACCAATTCTTGTCCTAAAAGCCACGGAAAAGGGGAGCTACATGCGGCGGCCGACTACCCTCAATTTCTTGAAAACGCTTACATTCCTTGCTGGAGCGGGGTTTTTGACATCGATGTCGTGCGCTGCCGATTTTGCGCGCTTCGATTGGGTCGACTATCGCAATATCGAGAAGGGCGCCGCGCCCGGCCCGCGCGAATATCGCAACCCGGTAGTCGCCGGTTATTATCCGGACCCGAGCGTGGTTCGCGTCGGTGCGGACTTTTATCTCGTCAATTCAAGCTTCTCGTGGTTCCCGGGCCTGCCGGTCTGGCATAGCCGCGACCTCGTTCACTGGCGCCAGATCGGCAATGCGATCGACCGCAAAGGGCAATTGGATTTCACGGGCCTGGGCATATCGCGCGGGACCTTCGCGCCCGATATCTCCTATCACGACGGCTTGTTTTACATCGTCAACACCTGTGTTGGCTGCGGTGGAAATTTCGTGATTACCGCGCGCGATCCAAAAGGCCCCTGGTCGGCCCCGGTCTGGCTCAAAAATGTGGACGGGATCGATCCGTCGATCTTCTTCGACGACGACGGTAGCGCCTGGCTGGTTCACAATGCCGGACCGCAGGGCAAGCCGCGCTACAATGGCCATACCGCGATCTGGCTTACGCGCTTCGACCCGAAGACGTTACAGGCAGTCGGCGAGGCGAAGGTGATCGTCGATGCGGGCGTGGATCCGTCCAAGAATCCGATCTGGATCGAGGGGCCGCACCTCTTCAAGAAGGATGGCGTCTATTACCTGATGGCGGCCGAGGGCGGCACGAGCGAGGGACATAGCGAGGTCATCTTCCGCTCGGACAAGGTGGAAGGACCCTATGTGCCTGGACCGCCGTCGGTGAACCCGATCCTGACGCAGCGCGATCTCGATCCGGGGCGGCCCAACCCGATCACCTCGTCAGGGCACGCCGATCTGGTGAAGACCGAAAAGGGCGATTGGTGGGCGGTGTTCCTCGCCACGCGACCCTATGACGGCGGCTTCTACAATACGGGCCGTGAAACCTTCCTGGCGCATGTGACATGGCATGACGGCTGGCCGACGATCCTGCCGCACGCGACGCCGATTCCGACGATCGCCAAGGCGCCCGATTTGCCGCGGGATACGGCGCCGCCCGTCACGGGCACTTTCGATACGCGTGAGGAGTTTGCCGGCAAGGCGCTCGGCCCCGAATGGATGATGATGCGTTCGCCGACGACGAACTGGTATCGGCTGGAGCAGGGCGCGCTGGTGCTCGCCGCGCGCAACGAGCGATTGGGCGACGGCAAGCAGCCGAGCTTCATCGCCCGGCGCCAGCAAAGCCCCGAGGCGGTGGTGACGACGTCGGTCCGCTTCGCACCGGCGGAGGGTGAGGAAGCCGGCCTGGCTGCGCTCCAGAATGACGCTTATTTCCTGAGCGTGGCACTGACCCGCAGGGACGGCAAACTCACGGTGCAGGTGATGCGCCGCGACGGACCGAACGATCCGGCGGAGGGCAAGCTCGTCGCCAGCAAGCCGGTGGTTGTAAATGCAGTGCAGCTGCGCATCCACGCGCGTGGCGGGCGCTACGATTTCGATTATGCGGTGAGGCCCGGCCAGTGGCTGGCGGCGGCACATGACGTCGATGCGACCAACCTCTCGACCGCGAAGGCGGGCGGGTTCGTGGGAACCCTGATCGGGCCCTACGCGCAGAGTGCGGTGGGGGCGAGCCCGGCGGTGATCAGGCAATAGCTATCCCAGTAACCCCTCCTCTGAAGAGGAGGGGCTAAGGGCGAGCCTCGTTATTTCCCCATCCCCAATTCCTTGTTCGCCCAAGGGATGAAGTAGCGGAAGTTGGGAACGTCGGTGTGGCCGCCCGTATGCTGGCGCCAGGCGAGATCGCCATCGATCATCGTCGATGGCGGCGGCATGGTTGCGGGCCCGCCGACCCCGACGCCGGTCTTGCCGAGCAATTTGTAGACGCGTCCGGCATCATAGGCCGCCTTCCACGCGCCGTTTTGGTCGATCCAGTGCGCGTCGCCCTGCTCGGGCACGCCATGGCTGATGAAAAGCGGACGCGGTGCGGCAAGCGCGAACAGTTCGTTGGAGTCCACAGGCATGTCGTAAGCGTCCAAACCCGGCTTCGACACGCCTTTGGTGTCATATTTGAGGAAGTTGCCCGCGAACCAATAATATTCGCCCGTGGCGAGGTTGGCGACGCTCTCGCCGAAATTGCGGCGCAGCAGCGTGCCGCCGCCCTTGCCCGACGATCCGATCAATCCGACCGCGAAGCGCGGATCGAACGCCATCGTGACCAGAGCAGCCTTGCCGTAGCGCGACACACCCTCGATCCCGACCCTGTGCGCATCGATGGCGGGATCGGTGGACAGAAAATCGAGCATCCGGCTCGCGGCCCAGGCCCAGGCGCGCAAGGCGCCCCAATCGCCGGGTTTGCGCAGGCCGCCGTGATTGCCGAGGCCGATGATGCCGCTACGTAAGCCCGCGCCATTGTCCGCCTGCGCGCTGGTCGGATCGAGGCTGACATAGCCCCAGCCGGCGGCCAGCAGCTGGTTGATCGGTGGTGGATCGCCATTGGCGTCGCGCTGCGGGACATGGAAACCCGGCGGGGCCGCGAAGACGAACGCCTGGTGCGCATCGAACACCGCGGCGAGGCCTGGGTCCTGCTTGACGAGCAGCGCCTTCATTGCGTCATTGATGCGGTCATAGTCGGCCGGCGTCGGCTGCGATGGTTCGGGCCAGTTATTGGCGCCGAAGCCGAACATGATCAGCACGGGCACCGGCCCCTTGGCGTTGGCAGGGAGCACCTCCATCGCGCGGATATCGACGCTGCGCGCGGGATCGGACGGATCCTCGACATGGCCCACCAGCCGCCGCGCGATCACGGGCGTCGAGAAGCCGACCAGTTCGCGATCGCTCGCGACCATTTTCCATTGCACGGGCGGCAGGTTGGCGGGCACGCGGCCATAAACCTCGCGCTCATAATCCTCGAGGATTTCCGGCCGGCGCTTTCTGAACCATTCCTTGGCGTCGGCGACCTTGCGTCCGTCCTTCATCGCCAGCGGGTCGGGCAATGCGCCGACCGGGCCTGCCTTGCTCTCGTCGATATTGGCGTGGTTGGGCGCGCTTTCGTCGCCGCTCGGCCCGGGCACGAGCGCGGTGATGCCCAATTGGTGCATCATGTCCGCGCGATCCTGGTCCGCGGACCATATTGCGGGCGGCTGCGCCACCGCCAACACAGGGAGGGACAACAGGGCGATCACGCCCGCCTGAAAGATCGTGCGCATCGCCCTGCGGCTCCTTGTCTTCAGCTCGTCGGCAGTGTGGTCATGTCATAGTCGGGCCCGAGATCGAGCACGAATACGGGGCCCAGGTCGATCACCTGCTTGTCGGCGGCGAGCTGCATCGCGACATGCGCCTCGCCGCGACGCCAGGCGGAGCTTGCCTTGGCCGAGACGAAATAGAGGTTCCACCGGTTGGTGATCTGCCGGTCGGCGACCGCGATCGGCGCATAGGGCGCACTATCCTGGCAGACGCCGAGGCCCGGCATCGACGCGCTTTCGCCGTCCTTCAGATTGGGCGCGCGGGCGTAGATGGCGAAGACAATTACGTCGCCGGCCTTGATCGGCTTGAGGATCGGATAGCCGCCGCCGGCGTCCCAAGGGTGACCGCCTTTCTGGCTGACATCGACGCGCACGAACACGCCGCCGGGGATCTCCGGATCCTTCATCTGCTTCTGGGTCATGCCGGGGCCGTAAAAGACGTAAGCGGTGCCCGGCTCGTTGATCACTTTCTTGATCAAGGTTTCGGATTGCAGCGGATTGATGATTTCGGAAAATGCGGGTGCGGCGGCGCCCAGCCCCAATGTCACCGCAAGGGCAAGATATTTCATTTTGGCTCCCCTCATCCATGCCGCTGTTGTCGCGGCTGGACGGCAGCCTCCGCCGAAGCGACAGGGCTGTCAATCAGGGAAGCGAAGGCCTGATGTCAGGCGGCGGCGACCGCGCCGCCTGCCCGCCCGCCGGGTCTAAATATCCTCGACCTGATCGAGATAGGCGCCATAGCCTTGGGCTTCCATCTCCTCGCGGGGGACGAAGCGGAGCGAGGCGGAATTGATGCAATAACGCAGGCCGCCGCGATCGACCGGCCCGTCTTCGAACACATGGCCGAGATGGCTGTCGCCATGGGCGGAGCGGACCTCGGTCCGGACCATGCCGTGCGAAGCATCGCGCAATTCGGCGACATTGCGGGGTTCGATCGGCTTGGTGAAGCTTGGCCAGCCGCAGCCGGATTCGAACTTGTCCGACGAGGCGAACAGGGGTTCGCCCGAGACGATATCGACATAGATTCCGGGCTGCTTGTTGTAGAGCAATTCGCCCGTGCCGGGGCGCTCGGTGCCGCTCTGCTGCGTCACGCGATATTGCTCGGGGGTCAGCTTCGCGATCGCATCCTCGTCGCGGAAATATTCGGCCATCGGGCGGCTCCTTTTTTGGATCGGGAGCAATATAGGAGCCGCCTTCGCATTCGCCAGCGGTGCCGCCCGACGTGCCGCTTCATTGCACCAGGGCGACGCCGTACGGCGCGAGGGCGATCTTGCGGGAATAGGAGGCGCCGGTCAGCACGTCCTTCTTGGCCCCCGCCACCTCGACCGTCGCCGGTGCGTTGTTGGTGTTGACGTACAAGGTGCGGCCGTCGACGACGCGGGCGACCACGCCATGCTGGGTCACCGGCCCGCGTTCGATCCCCACCTTGCCATAAAGCGAGCGGATCAGCGGATCGATGAAGGCGGATTGAGCGGCGGTGGCAAGATAGATGGCGTTGCCCTTGCCATATTGGTTGATCGTGATCGCGGGGCTTTGCTTCGGCGTGTTCGTGAACATCGCAAGAGGCTTGGCCGTGCTCGGTTCGAGCACCTCATAATAAGGATCGGTGCCGACAAGCACCTGGCCGCCGAACGAGACCTTGAGCGGCTGTTCGGACCGGTAGAATTCGTTGGTTCGCACGCCGAACACGTCGGTCAGTCGTCCCGGCAGGGGTGTGTCGAACCATTTGCCGGTCTCGTCGACCTTGGCCGAATAGCCGGTCATCACGACCGTGCCGCCGCTCGCCACGTAGCGCCGGACGGCATCGGCGGTTTCGCGGTCCATCAGATAGGCGCTCGGCAGGAGGACGAGCTTGTACTTGTCGATCGGATCGTGCCCGATATCGATCACCGCCGCATCGATATTGTCCTCGAACAGCGGCTTGAACGCCAACGTCGCCTGTTCCTGATAATTCGCCTTATAATATTCCTTCATCGTGTTGGGGCCGGGCGGGGGCGAGGTCAGCCAATAGGTCTGATAGGAAAAGGCGACCGCCACTTGCGGAGCCTGGTAACGGGGAAAGCCGAGACCCTGCAGCTTGGCGAATTCGCGCGCAATCTGGCCGAATTCATCGACTTTCCACGACGGGCGGCCGTCATGATCCACCAGCCCGAAGATCGCCTGCTCCTCGCCGCCGATATGCGAATTGAAGGTCCAGGCAAGGAAGGTTTCGGCGTGATTGATCAGCCCGAAATAGGCCCACATCCGCGACCGGCCGGGCGTGCCGTAATAGCCACCGCCGCCTGCGGTGAATTCGTTGAACCAGACGGGCGTATCGTGGCCGGCCCGGTTCATCGCCACCTCGAAGGCGGCACCCAGCGGGTCGCCAGGATAGAAGCCCTGCGCGCCGTAGGTGGAGACCTGGTCCCACGACCGCAGATAATCGAACCCCTTGGTGGGGGCGGTCGGCCAGAAATTGGAGACGGTGGGCAGGTTGGGCGCGAACTGCTTGCGCGCCGCCTCCAGATCCTTGAGCGCGCCGATCGTGTCGTCCGACCAATAGCGCCGCAGGTCGAGGTTGCGCTCGTTGGGGCCGGGGCCATTGCCATAGGGCAAATCGACCTCATCCCAATTGTTGACCCGGCGCGACCAGCGCTGCGTCGCCCAAGCCTGGTTGAGGTTGGCGATCGAGCCATATTTATGCTGCAGCCAGGCGACGAAGCGCTGCCGGTCCGCTTCGGAATAGGACATCTGACCGTTGCCGACTTCATTGTCATAGCCGACCGCGATCACTGCAGGATGCTGCGCGTAGCGCTTCAGCATCTGCTCGGCGAGACGGCGCGCCAGGCCGCGATAATCGGGGTCGCTGATATTGTCCCAGTACCGCGAGGCCGGATGGATCCGGGCGCCGTCCTGGTTGACGATGTCGACGCCGGGATAATGTTTGTGCATCCAGATCGGCGCCGGCTGGCCAGGAATGTCGAGGATGACCTTGATGCCCGCGGCCTGCATCTGATCGAGCACATGATCGAACCATTCGAAGGTGAAATGCCCTTCCTGCGGCTCGAACGAATCCCAAGAGAGGTCGCCCATGCGGACCATCTTGAACCCTGCCGCTTTCATGATCGCAATGTCCTGGCGGATCTGTGCCGGAGAGCGGTCTATCGGCTGATAGCAGGTGCCGACGAAGAGCTGCCCCTTCCCCGGCCATTCGGGGTGGCCGGCGGCGCTCTGGGCATGAGCCGGCCCGAGTTCCGGCGCAATGATCGTGCCGATCGCGGCGATCGCGAGTGCGGTCAGCCGCTTTGTCCGGCGCCTATCGGGCTTCAAGGGTTTCTCCAGATCAGCTTGGGACAGAGGATCAGTGTCGGATCCGCTCGAGTTGCGCGAGCACGACATCGTTGGTG
>JAEKMC010000220.1 GCA_019508115.1 Sphingomonas sp. | reverse complement strand
CGCAGACGCAGCGGTCGATTGAGAATTTCCCCTTCGGGAAGCGCGAGCGGATGCCGATCGGGATCGTCCACGCGCTCGCGATCGTGAAGCAGGCGGCGGCGCGGGTGAACCGCAAGCATGGGCTCGATCCGCGTATCGCCGACGCGATCGAACAGGCGGCGGCGGCGATCGTCGCGGGAAGCCATGATGATCAATTCCCGCTCGTCATCTGGCAGACGGGGTCAGGCACACAATCGAACATGAACGTGAACGAGGTGATCGCGGGCATTGCGAACGATGCGCTGGCGGGCACGCGCGGCGGCAAGGCGCCGGTCCACCCCAACGATCACGTCAATATGGGGCAGTCGTCGAACGACAGCTTTCCGACCGCGCTCCACATTGCGGCGGCGCGTGCGGTCAACGACCGGCTGTTCCCCGCGCTGGATGCGATGCTGGCCGAGCTGCAGACCAAGGCCAAGGCGTGGGACGACATCATCAAGATCGGCCGCACGCATTTGCAGGATGCGACGCCGCTTACCTTGGGCGATGAATTTTCGGGCTATGCCGCGCAGATGGCGCGCAGCCGCAAGCGGATCGAGCCGGTGATCGCCAACGGCATGTATCAATTGGCGCAGGGCGGGACCGCGGTCGGCACCGGGCTCAACGCGCCTAAGGGTTTCGGTCAGGAGATCGCCGCCGAAATCGCCGCGATCACTGGCCTGCCGTTCGTGACCGCGCCCAACAAGTTCGAGGCGCTCGCCTGCAACGATGCGCTCGTCCACCTGTCGGGCACGCTCAACGTGCTCGCGGTCGCCTTGAGCAAGATCGCCAACGACATCCGCTTGCTGGGGTCAGGGCCGCGCTGCGGACTGGGCGAACTCAAGCTGCCGGAGAATGAACCGGGCAGCTCGATCATGCCGGGCAAGGTCAACCCGACGCAATGCGAGATGATGACGATGGTCGCGGCGCAGGTGATGGGCAACAATGTCGCGATTACGGTCGGGGGCCTGCAGGGCCATATGGAGCTGAACGTGTTCAAGCCGCTGATCGGGGCGGCGGTGCTGCGCTCGGTCGACTTGCTCGCGACGGCGATGGAAAGCTTCCGCTTACGCGCGCTCGAAGGCCTGGAGCCGGATCGCGAGCGGATCGCGGCATTGCTCGATCGATCGCTGATGCTGGTGACCGCGCTCGCGCCCGAGATCGGCTATGACAATGCCGCCAAGATCGCCAAACATGCGCATCATCACGGCCTGACGCTCAAGGAAGCCGGGTTGGAACATGATCGGGCGCTGACCTGGACGAAGGCGGGGGTTCAGGCTTCGCCGGGCTCGAAACGCGGATCTACCGGGGCGGGGGGCTGGTTCTCATCCTCTTTGGGACGATTGGCATAAAGCAGGGCCGCCACCAGCGCCGCCGAACCTATCCCGATCGCTGCACCGGCCGTTGCCGCCACGACCTTTTTCCTACGCGAACTACTCTTGCCCTTGCGGGCTGAACTATTCGCCGTGCCGCCGCCATTACGCGTGTCAGCCATGCGTTTCTCCTCTGCTTCGGTCAGCTTAGCGCGACCGAACGGCGGGGTGAAGCGCCGATCGGCCATTTGTTCAAAGAAGCGCATGTGGCGGGGAGGTTGTTCCTGGATTTTGCTTGAAAATCGGCGACCTAGCTCGCTTGCCAGTGCCGGATCGCCTCGACTGGCCATAACAGCATCAGGACGTTGAGCGTCAGATTGTCCCGGATCACTGCCAGGGTCAGCAGCTCGAAGCCGATTGCCAGCATTATTGTCGCCCAGAGCGGAAGGCGCCGCGCGAGGGCGAAGCCGATCATCATACAGCCGATGTCGGACAGCGAATTGAGCACGCTGTCGCCGATATAGCCGAGCGCCATTGTCGCGGTGCGATAGCGGTCGATCACGATGGGCGAATTCTCCAGCAACTCCCAGCCCGCCTCGATCACAACCGCGATCAGCAGGCGGAAGCGCACAGGCAGTCGCCGCAGCAAGAGCCAGGTTGCGCCGTAGAAGAGGAAGCCATGGATGACATGGCTCGGGCTGTACCAATCGAGCAGATGCTGGCTGTTCCCGGAATCGATCGCGCCATGCCACAAAGCGACATGGCCGCAGGTGCAGATTGGCGGCCGCCCCATCGTCAATTCTGTCGCCGCGACCGCGGCAAGCAAGGCGAGGATGAGGAGCGCGGTCGCGCGCGGGCCGAAGCGGGGAGGGGCGATTTGCATGCAGCTGCCACGTTGACCTTCCCGCCCTGGAAAGCCAATAGCGGCCATGCCTCACGCCAATATCGAGCATCGCGGTGTCCTTTTCGTCCTCTCCTCGCCCTCGGGGGCGGGCAAGTCGACGATCGCGCGGATGCTGCTCGAGAAGGACAAGGATATCGCGATGTCGGTGTCGGTCACGACACGGCCGATGCGCCCGGGCGAGGTCGAGGGCCGCGATTATCACTTCGTCGACGTGCCGACCTTCAAGGACATGGTCGGCGATGGCGAGCTGATGGAATGGGCGCATGTCTTCGACCATCGCTACGGCACGCCGCGCGCGCCGGTCGAGGCGATGCTGGCGCAAGGCCATGACGTGCTGTTCGACATCGACTGGCAGGGCGCGCAACAGCTTTATCAGCAAGCGGGCCAGGATGTGGTCCGCGTCTTCATCCTACCGCCCTCTGTCGACGAGCTCGAGCGCCGCCTGCGCCAGCGCGGCACCGATGCGGAGGCGGTGGTCGAAGCCCGCATGGCGCGCGCCAATGCCGAGATCAGCCATTGGGACGGCTACGATTACGTCCTGATCAACGACAATGTGCACGCCTGCTTCGAACAGGTGCGCACCATCCTCGACGCCGAACGCCTGCGCCGCTCGCGCCAGACCGGGCTGATCGGCTTCGTCCGCAAGCTGATGACGGGCAAGAACGGCTAGGCTATTCTCTCTCCCGCACAACAGGGAGAGGCGTCATGGTTCGCATCCTTATCGGCAGCATCGTCGGCGGGCTCGCGCAATGGATCGTCGGCGCGATCTTCTGGGCGACGCCACTCAGCCGGATCGCCTTTCACGTCGCCAACGACACCGCCAATGCCGGAGTCCAACAGGCGCTCGCGCAATATCTGACGCCCACCGGAACCGGCACGTATTACGTGCCGTGGCCCGACACGTCGCAGGGAACGATCCTGCACGGGCGCGGCCCGGTCGCGATGATCCATTTCAACATATCGGGCTTTCCGCTGATGGACAGCACGTCGCTGGTCGAAGGTCTGATCCTGTCGATCGTCTCGATCCTGCTGATCGGGCTCGCGCTGCATGCCATCGGTGGCCGCGTCCAGGATTTCGCGTCGCGCGCGAAGCTGGTGATACTCTTCTCGGTGGCCGCGGCGCTCTATTTCACGGTCGGCCAGCCCGTGTTCAATTACTTCATGCCCTGGGGCTACTTCCTGTATCTGGCCTTGTCGCAGGTGCTCGGCCTGATCGCCGGCGGGCTGGTGTTGGTGCGTTGGTTCATGCCCAAAGACGTGGCGGTCTCGTCCGAGACGCTTCACTAAGCTGGCAGGAGGGAAATCAGACTCGTTCGCGCTGAGCCTTCTGCTTCGCGCAGGCGAGCTTGTCGAAGGGCTCAGCCCTTGATCGCGTCGTCGTCGTAGCCGAGCATCTGGCTGGACGCGGCCTCGGCGCGGGCGGCAACCGCCTTGGCGCCGGCGTAGATGAAGCCGTAGGTCGGATAAGCGCGCTGGCCGACGTCGTGGATCGGGCCGTACCAGACCTTGACCGCGCTCCAGTCGCCCTTGGCCGAGGCATCGACCACGGTCACGTCGCGCTCGACCTGGCCATGCACGCCCCAATTGGCATGGGTCACCTTGATGATGCGATCGGAAATGACCTGGGTCACGGTCGCGACATGGCCTGAACGCATCGAGCCGATCGCCTTGAACACTAGCACCGAGCCGAGCTTCGGCGCGGAGCCTTGCGCATATTTGCCGATCGCCTGGTTCCACCAGGATGCGGCCGCGCCGAACAATTGAATGCCGGAGAAGACGCGAGCGAAGGGTGCGCACTGCCAGAAGGTCTGGGCGTTGGCGGCCGACGGAGCGGACAAAGCGGCAATGAAGAGCACGGAACAGAAGGCCGCTTTGAAGCGTCGTAGCATGTTGGGAAGATCCCCCCGATCTCGCTGTTGATGACGGGATAGGGGGCTCGTTGCGCCGAATAGAAGCGCTCTGCGGTGAGACGAGCCGAGTCCGCGTTCGCCTGCGGATACCTCTTGTGGACAACTCGACTCGCCCCCGGACTCCAACGCTTCGTCCCTTAGGAAAGCGGTAAGAAACGCTAATTTCTGGGTAATATGTCGAATCGCCGGGGCTGATCGCCGCTGCGATGGTCCGGCTTACGGACCTCCCATCCAGCGTCATCGCGAGCCCCGAAGGGGCGCGGCGATCCGGGCTTGCACCAGAGGATTAGCGCCGGACTGGATTGCCGCGCCGCTGCGCGGCTCGCAATGACGAGGAGGTAGCCGGCCTCGCGCTACTTGCGCTCGAGGTTCCCCGCCGCTATGTCGCCGCTCGCTTCCGGGCCGGAGGAGTGTAGCTCAGTTGGTAGAGCATCGGTCTCCAAAACCGAGGGCCGTGGGTTCGAGTCCCTCCACTCCTGCCACTGAAAGGTGACGGGCCCAGGGGCAAAGGTTCGTAGAAAGCAGGGCCGGCTATGCGCCTCCTTCTCCAAGGGGCGTGCTGCCGCTTGGCCCGGCTTTCGTTGGGTTTGACGTGTTGAGTTTTCACGGGGAAGAACGTGGCAGAAGCTGGCAAGGGCGGACTGGTGGCGGGAATCCGCAACATTCCGGCCTTCATCAATCAGGTGAAGGCAGAGACCTCCAAGGTCGTCTGGCCGACGCGCCGTGAGACGGTCATGACTGCCGTGATGGTGGTCGCGATGACCATGCTCCTCGGCATTTTCTTCTTCGGGGTCGATTGGGTGTTCAGCCGGATCGTCCGCGAGCTCATCTCGCTCGCTTCCTAGGATAAAGAGAACATATGGCGCGCTGGTACATCATCCACGCTTATTCGGGTTTCGAGAACAAGGTCCGCGACCAGATCGTGGCCGATGCCGGCCGTCTCGGCCTCGAGCAATTGGTCGAAGCGGTCGAGGTCCCGACCGAAAAGGTAACCGAGGTCCGCCGCGGCAAGAAGGTCACGAGCGACCGGAAATTCTTTCCGGGCTATGTCCTGCTGAAGGCGTCGATGAACGACGACGTCTACCACCTGGTCAAGAACACGCCCAAGGTGACGGGCTTCCTCGGGTCGAGCGGGCGTCCGCAGCCGATCACCGACGCGGAAGCCTCGCGCATCCTCAACACCAAGGAGGAAGCGGCGATCGCTGCGCCCAAGGCCAAGCTCAAGGTCGATTACGACATCGGCGACACGGTCAAGGTGCTCGACGGTCCGTTCAACGGCTTCAACGGCGTGGTCGAGGAACTCGATTTCGACCGCGGCCGCGTCAAGGTTTCGGTGTCGATCTTCGGTCGCGCCACCCCGGTCGAACTCGAATTCGAGCAGGTCGAACGGGTTAAGTAAGGAATTTTGTCGTCCCAGCGAAAGCTGGGACCTCAGGAGGCGGAGGGCGTCGCCAGCCTCACGAGATCCCAGCGATCGGGCACCCAGCAAAGTAATACTTTGCTGGGACCCCGGGCTGGGATGACGGAATAAGACGCAAAGTCCGCGGGAGGCTTTTCAAGCCGTTCGTACCGCTAAGCCATAGGAGGTAATCATGGCGAAGAAGATTACGGGTTACATCAAATTGCAGGTGCCGGCCGGCAAGGCCAATCCGTCGCCGCCGATCGGCCCAGCGCTGGGTCAGCGCGGCGTCAACATCATGGAATTCTGCAAGGCGTTCAACGCCGCGACCGGTTCGGAAGAGCCGGGCACGCCGCTGCCGACGGTGATCACCGTCTATGCGGATCGCAGCTTCTCGTTCGAGACCAAGACGCCGCCGGCGACCTACTTCCTGAAGAAGGCCGCGAAGCTGCAGTCGGGTTCGAAGGAGCCGGGCAAGATCTCGGCGGGCACGATCAAGCGCTCGCAGCTGGCGGAAATCGCGACGGCCAAGATGAAGGATCTGAACGCGAACAATCTCGAGGCCGCTACCAAGATCATCGAAGGCTCCGCACGCGCGATGGGCCTGCAGGTTGTGGAGGGCTGATCCGATGGCAAAGCTTAGCAAGAAGCAGAAGGCTCTCTCGGTCGATACCGTGAAGCTGCACGGCGTCGACGAGGCGATCAGCCTCGCCAAGGCGAATGCCACCGCCAAGTTCGACGAGACGATCGAGGTCGCGCTCAACCTGGGCGTCGATCCGCGTCACGCCGACCAGATGGTCCGCGGCGTGGTCACGCTGCCGAAGGGCACCGGCAAGACGGTGCGCGTCGGCGTGTTCGCCAAGGGCGCCAAGGCCGACGAGGCCCGCGCGGCGGGTGCCGACGTGGTCGGCGCCGAAGACCTGCTCGAAATCGTCCAGGGCGGCACGATCGACTTCGATCGCTGCATCGCGACCCCGGACATGATGGGCCTGGTCGGCCGTCTCGGTAAGGTGCTCGGCCCGAAGGGCATGATGCCGAACCCGAAGCTCGGCACGGTCACGATGGACGTCGCCGGCGCGGTCAAGGCCGCCAAGGGCGGCCAGATCGAATATCGCGTCGAGAAGGCCGGTATCATCCACTCCGGCATCGGCAAGGCGAGCTTCCCCGCGGAAGATCTGCGCGCGAACTTCGACGCCTTGGTCGACGCGATCGTCAAGGCCAAGCCGTCGGGCGCCAAGGGCAAGTATCTCAAGAAGGTGGCCGTGAGCTCTTCGATGGGCCCGGGCATCAAGGTCGACCCCGCCGAGATTTCGGCGGCCTAAGCCTTCGACCTAGACAGACAGGAAGGGCCGGGAGCGATCCCGGCCCTTTTTGTTTGGTGGGGTGCGGCGCGCTCGTTGATGTTAGCATCGCAACCAACGTGCGATAAGGTCAGTCATGGCTTGGACGACCCCCACTCCAGCGGAGCTAGCAGCTGACTGGATCGCGTCGAGACGCCGCAACGCCGACGACACGTCGGGTAGCTGGGCTCAGTTTCTCTTGATGGACTTTCCGGAGCAAGAACCGGACCTGACCTGGGACACCATAAAACTGGTTGTGGAGGCATATCCGGGGCCGGATTTTTACGCCGCAGCAGAAACGGAAGCGCAGGTGGTCTGCGGCGTGTTGGCTGCTGGTCCGCTGGAGGATCTGCTGTGCTTTCACGGCCATCGGTTCATCGAGAGGTTAGAAGATGAAGCGCGGTGCGACCCGCGGATGGCGTGGATGCTTGGCGGCACGTGGCAATCCCAAATGCTGGACGAGATCTGGAAGCGCGTTCAGCTTGCGGCCGATTATTCCTATTGGAACCGCCGGGCGCAGCCCTAATCAGCAGCCTCTCGTAATGGCGATGCGTGTTTCTTATTTATCGGTGGACGGGATTCAGGGCATCCTGATCCGCCATTTTCGTCCGCTGCGGCGCGCAGGCGCCGACCGGGCGACCCAACAGGAGACTGAATCATGAGCACCGAACGCGCGGTTCTGGCCGGGGGCTGCTTCTGGGGCGTGCAGGATCTGGTCCGCAAGCAGCCGGGAATCCTCTCGACGCGGGTCGGCTATTCGGGCGGGGACGTGCCCAACGCCACCTATCGCAACCATGGCACGCATGCCGAGGCGATCGAGATCATTTTCGATCCCGCGGTGACGAGCTTCCGCCGGCTGCTCGAATTCTTCTTCCAGATCCACGATCCGACCACCGTCAACCGCCAGGGCAACGATGTCGGTCTGAGCTATCGCTCGGCGATCTTCTATACGAGCCCCGAGCAGAAGGCGGTGGCGGAAGACACGATCGCCGATGTGGACGCGTCGGGCCTGTGGCCGGGCAAGGTCGTGACCGAGGTGGCCCCGGTCGGCGACTTCTGGGAAGCCGAACCTGAGCATCAGGATTATCTGGAGCGAATTCCCAACGGTTATACCTGCCATTTCGTACGGCCGGGCTGGAAGCTTCCGCACCGCGCGGATGCCGCGGTCGCGTAAGTCTACCTACCGGCGATAGCGAAGAGGGCCGGGAGAAATCCCCGGCCCTTTTTGTTTTGCCCGGTTAGCCGTGCCCGAACGCTGGATTGCTTCGGGGCTGCGCCCCTCGCAATGACGAGCGGAAGCCTTTGCCCTATAGCCCCGGCCATGGCGCTCACCTCGATCCAGCTTATCGATTATGCGGGCATGGGTTTCCTTGCCGCGTCGGGCGCGATCGCGGCGGCCGAGCGGCGCGAGGATGCGGTGACGTTCATCTTCTTCGGCTGCTTCACCGGCATGGGCGGGGGGACTTTGCGCGACCTGCTGATCGGTGCGCCGGTCTTCTGGGTGACGCGGCCCGATTATCTGGTGGTGAGCGTGCTCGCCTCGCTCGCGGTCTGGATCTCGCCGATGCGCTGGACCAGCCACAAGGCGTTGCTGTGGCTCGATGCGGTGGGCCTCGCGGCCTATGCGGTGGTGGGCACGAGCAAGGCCTATGGCTTCGGCCTGTCGCCGCCGGTGTGCGTGGCGTCGGTGGATGTCCTGTTGCTGATGGCGGGGTTCGGGATCATGGGCGCGGCCGTGATCGGCGGGCTGGTGGGTTTCGTGCTGCGCGCGGGGACTCTGCTGTGGGACTGGCGGCTGCCGAGGTTCAAGCCGAACTGATCGGCTTCTGGCTTTATCCCACCGGCGCCAACAGGTTGGCATCGCGGGCTAGGCGCCATTGGCCGTCGGCTTCCTTGCGCAGGAGCGTGAGCGTGTAGCCGGCGCGGTGGGCCTGTCCGCCGTCGGGCGAGGTGATCTTCAGGTCGAGATGGTTGCGGGTGAAGGCCCAGTCGCCAAGTATCTTCAGCTCGACGATCTCGCTCGTGCCATCGATCCGCGCGCCGGCCATGTTTTGGAAGGACGCGGCGAAGGCGTCTTTCCCGAACGGTTCCTGGCCTGGGACCATGAAAAGCACGTCGTCAGTCATCAATGGGAGGATCGTCGCGATGTCGCAGCTTTGGGTGGCGGACATCCAGGTTTGGACGACCTGCCGAATTGCGGTCTCGTCGGACATGCTGCGCTTCCTGTGTGGTTTCGGACGGGCGATCGGAGTGCATGCTCCGATCGCGCTCCAACGTGCCTGCCTCCCGATGGATGCTGAAACGAGTTCAGCATGACGGGGGATAGCCATGTCCGCGTTGACTTCCCCGCCTTTTCCGCTAGAGGCGCCGCTTCCCTGCCTTTGGGCGAGGGATTCCGTCCGAGACAGCAGGTGAAGGGGACAAGCCCCTTCTTAATGCCCTGCCTAGACGGGGAAAGAGATTTAACCGGACGGCCTCATGCGCCTGCCGGTCTGCCTGATGGGCCTCGCGCCCGGATAGTCAGTCCCATTCCCCTTCGGACTTTTGCCGTTCGAGCCTCGGCTCGGGCGGGCATGAATGCATTCCGCGCATGTCGCGCGGAGTGGAACGGAGAATGGCAATGGATCGTGCTCAGAAGTCCGAGCAGGTTGCAGCGCTGAACCGCACGTTGAGCGAGACGTCCGTCGTGGTCGTCACGCGCAACCTCGGCATGACCGTCGCACAGTCGACGGCCCTGCGCGTGAAAATGCGGGAAGCGGGCGCCAGCTACAAGGTGACCAAGAACAGCCTTGCCCGCATTGCCGCCGAAGGCACGCCGTATACGACCCTCCACGATTTGCTGGTTGGTCCGACGGCTTTGTCGACGTCGGTGGACCCGGTCGCGGCTGCCAAGATCGTCGTCCAGTTCGCGAAGACCAACGACAAGTTGGAAATCGTGGGCGGCGCGATGGGCAATACCGTGCTGGACGTGAATGGGGTGAAGGCGCTCGCAGAGCTGCCCAGCCTCGACGAGTTGCGCGCCAAGATCGTGGGCCTGCTTCAGGCACCCGCGACCAAGGTGGCGTCGGTGCTTCAGGCACCGGCCGGCCAGCTCGCCCGCGTCTTCGGGGCCTATGCGGCCAAGGAAGCAGCATAATTTCAACCTGACTAACCATCGTCACCCCAGCGAATGCTGGGGTCTCGGGAGGTAGAAAGCCGCCAGAGATGCCAGCTTCCGCTGGCATGACGAATCTAGAGAATGGAGAATTACCATGGCAGACCTGAACAAGCTCGTTGACGACCTGTCCGCGCTGACCGTCCTCGAGGCGGCCGAGCTTTCGAAGCTCCTCGAAGAGAAGTGGGGCGTTTCGGCCGCCGCTGCCGTTGCGGTTGCCGCTCCGGCCGGTGGTGGCGCAGCCGCCCCCGCTGCTGAAGAGAAGACCGAGTTCGACGTGATCCTCACCGGCGACGGTGGCAAGAAGATCAACGTCATCAAGGAAGTCCGCGCCATCACCGGCCTGGGCCTGACCGAGGCGAAGACCCTGGTCGAGTCCGCTCCGAAGGCGGTCAAGGAAGGCGTCAACAAGGACGAGGCCGAGAAGCTCAAGAAGCAGCTCGAGGAAGCCGGCGCGACCGTCGAGCTCAAGTAAGCTCGCACGGTATCGCCGGTCCGCTTCGGACCAAGGTACAGGAAAGGGCGGCCCGGCAACGGGTCGCCCTTTTCTTTGGGGTCAATCGATCCGCATGACGTGGGTTGCGTTCGCGTCGTTCGTGCCCTGGAAACCGAGGCGCGCGTAAAAGGCCGCCGCTTCGGCGGAGTCGGTGCGCAGCCGGATCAGGGTGAAATGCGCGTCCGCGCCGGCGAGGATCGAGCGGACGAGCGAGGCTCCCACGCCCCGGCAACGCGCGTCGCGGGCGACGTAAAGATGACGCAGGCGGCCAATGCCCGGAGCTTGCGCATAGGGATCGCGATTCAACCCGCCGACGCCGATCAGCCGATCGCCGGCACGCGCGGTCACCAGCTTTTCGCCCGGCCCGTCGAATCGGTTCGAGCCCGACGCCCATTCGTCGCGCAGCCGCCGCATGAAAAGATGGCCGTCGGTATCGGCTTCGGCCACCAGCGGGTCGAGTTCGGCATTCAGCGCGGCCGCTTGCTCTATGCGGATATCCATGCCGGAGCGGATGGAGGAGGACTGCACCAAGGTCCAGCATCGGGTGAGCTGGGGTGGCGCGTCGCGGGGCGCGGCTCTTCTTCCGTCCCGTCTTCCCGATCAAGCTCGGGATAGCGAGGTATATTCTTCCTTGGTCATCGCTACCCCGGGGAAAGCCGGGGTAGGCGACCCAGGCCTGATGCGAAGCGCGCGGTGGACTGGATTGCCGCGCCGCTTTCGCGGCTCGCAATGACGGTGGAGAGTGGGTGCATTCTTCTTCGTCATTCCCGCGAAGGCGGGAATCCATAAGCTTGATCGGTGCGGCAGGAGCCGGATGGTTCAGGGAATATGGATCCCTGCCTTCGCAGGGATGACGGTGGTGGGGAAGTGCCGTGCCCTCACCCTCCCGCCGCTGGCGCGGTGGGCCCCTCCCTCTTCCCAAGGGGAGAGGGGTTGCCGAGCCGTAGACGAAGCAATCCAGCTCCCGTCGATCGGGATTTGCATCGGCCATCTAATGTGAACATAATGAGAACAAATTCACGAGTCGTGAAAGGCCGAACCATGTCGACGATGCTTGCCCGTGCGCCTTCCCCTGCGACGCACAATCTATTCTTCGCGGTCCGGCCGGCGGCGGAGGAGCGGGCGCGGATCGCAGATCTGGTCGCGTCGCTGCGGATCGGCGGAGTGCCGATGCGGCTCGACCGGCTCCACATCACGACGCTGTCGCTGGTGATGGGCGACGTGCTGCCCGATGGCCTGGCGCAGGAGGCGGCCGAGATTGCCGGCTCGATCCGGATGCCGGCCTTCCGCGTGATCTTCGACCGGCTGGTCGGGGGCAACCGATCGGCCTTGCTGCTGCCGAGCGAGCCGCTGGAGGCGCTGCGCATGTTCCGCGAGCGGCTGGGCTTCGCCTTGATGCGCGCGGGCATCACGTTTCAACAGGGCGGCCGCTTCAGCCCGCATGTGACCCTGCTTTATGGCGGCCAGCCGATGCCGGAGATCGAGATCGAGCCGATCAGCTGGCTGGTCGAGGATTTCGTGCTGATCGACAGCTTCGTCGGCGAGATGAAGCATGTCGAGGTCGGGCGCTGGGAGCTACGGAGCTAGCAATCCTCCCCCGCCAGGGAAGGTGGCGCCGAAGGCGACGGAGGGGGAGGATGCGGTTCCTCCGATGGGTTTTCTTGGCCCTTCGTGACCTCCTTCTTGTGCTGCCCGCCCGAAGCGAATGTCTTCCGTCCTGCAAGGCTTTGGGGATGTGCGGACATGGAGCAGGTGAATCGTCGCGAATTCGTGAGCACCGCCGCGGCCATCGGTGCGACGATCCTGTGGGCGGGGCGGACCGCCGCCGCGTCGCGCATCGCCTGGCGGGAGGATCGGGCTGCCTATCCGGAGGGCGTGGCCTCGGGCGATCCCATGCCCGACAGCGTCATCCTGTGGACGCGCCGGCCGTTCGGGGGGACAGCTCGCGCGATGCTGACCGCCGAGGTCGCGCTCGATCCCGATTTCCGGCAGGTGGTCGCCACCAAGAAGGTGCCGGTGCTGGCCGAGGCAGACTGGACCTGCCGCGTTTTGGTCGCCGGGTTGCGGCCCGCGACACTCTATTGGTATCGCTTCACCGATACGGACGGCCATGGCAGCCGGGTCGGCCGCACCCTCACCGCGCCGCGCGACGACGATCCGCGCGCCGTTCGCTTTGCTTTCGTGTCCTGTCAGAGCGTCAATGAAGGCGCGCAGAATGCCTATCGCCGGATGATCTGGGAAGACGAGAAAGCGCCGCCGGAGCAAAGGCTCGGCTTCGTGCTGCACCTCGGCGATTTCATCTACGAGGTCGTCGAATATCCCGACGAGGTTCCGCACCGCTACGACCGCACGGTGTATGACATTGGCCGCATCCCCGATGCGCGGAAGGTCAGCAACTTCCACGTGCCGACCACGCTCGAGGGCTACCGCGTGGTGTATCGCGCGCACATTCACGACCCGGACGTGCAGGATGCGCGCGCTTATTTTCCGTTCATCTGCATCGGCGATAATCACGAATTCTCTTGGCAGGGCTGGCAGAGCTTCATCACCTATGGCGGCGGCGAGCCCGAGCCCGCGCAGGCTTTGCGCGTCGCGGCCAACCAGGCCTGGTGGGAATATATCCCGTCGCGCGTGCGGAAGGCATCCGGCCCAGGGCTCGATCGGTTCGTGGCCCCTGCGGTGGTCAATGCGCCGATCAAGACACTCGACGCGGACGGCTTCGGCGACGAGCCCAACAACCGCGCCGCCGTCGGCAGCATGACCGCCTATCGCGCGCAGCGTTACGGCCGGCATGTTGACCTGATCCTGACCGATTTCCACAGCTATAAGATGCGCGATCCCACCGGCCGGCCGGAGGCGAAGGACCTTGGTTTCGAGGACTTCCCCCTCTTTCTCCCGCAGGAACAGGCGGAGATCCTCGACGGCGGACGCGGCTATGACGGCAATCGTCCCCCCGCCATGATTCCGAACGGTGCCAAGCCCGTCCCCAATTTCCGCAAGGACGAGGCCCCTTACACCGTGCTCGGCCGTACCCAGAAAGCCTGGCTCAAGGATCGGCTGAAAGGCTCGACCGCGACCTGGAAGGTCTGGGGCGCCACCAACGGCACGCTCGACATGCGCACCGATCCGCAGAACCTGCCTGAGGGCGTGTCGAAGCCGTGGCCGGGTGAGGGCTATGCCACGTTCGGCGGGGGCGATTTCAGCGCGGCTTTCGCCGAACGCGCCGAAATCTACGACCTTATCCGGGAAGGCGGCATCGACGGCTTCGTCACCGTCTCGGGTGATCGCCACAGCTTCTGGGCGGGCCATGCCGCCAAGGCGTTGCCCCCCAAAAAATTCGAGCCCGTCGGCATCACCTTCATCACCGGATCGATCTCGGCCCCCGGCCTGGCCGAGGCGCTGGAGCATGGGCACAAGACGGATCCGCTGCGCCCGCTCTTCACGGTCGAACGCGCGGACGGCACCAAGGAAGCGACGGTCAACCTGGCGATCAAACGCGGGGTTCGCGCCGCCTGGGAATATGCGCAATCGGGCGACATCGAACGCGCCCGCACGCTCACCAACCCGGACGTCGCCCCCCATCTGGAATTCGTCGACATGGGCGGACACGGTTACTCGGTGGTGACTGCGGACGCGCAAGCGATCGAGACCGAATTCGTCTGCATCCCCCGCCCCATCACGCGCGCCGAAACCCCCGATGGCGGCCCGATCCGCTATCGCGTGGCCCACCGCGCGGTCCGCTGGCATGGCGGCAAGCCGGTGCTCGAGCAGCGCGTGCTGGAGGGCGATCCGAAGCTTTCGGTCTAGCGCGGCATAGGGGCTACTCCCCCTTGGGTTCGGCCTAGGGGAGCGTCTGCTTCTGGGTGGAAAGCGGTCATCAGGCGCCTTTGCGCGCCAAGCAAGATTTTCGCCCGCTGAACTGCTAATTGAAGTGGCCGGGATTCTGTTGTCGTGGGTAGATCGGTCTCGTTTTGAGGTTGCACAGCATTCCGAGCATTTGCAGCGGGAGAGAAGGCATGGCTAAGCCGGTGAAATTTGCGCACGTCGTCTACATGACGCGGCACTTTGATGAGATGATTGCGTGGTATCGCGATGTCTTCGAGGCAGAAGTAGTCTACGAAAATCCTGCGCTCGCATTCCTCACCTATGATAACGAGCATCACAGGTTTGCGTTCGCCAACCTGAAC
>JAEKMC010000219.1 GCA_019508115.1 Sphingomonas sp. | reverse complement strand
GTCGATTCGCCCGGGGGCTCGGTCACCGCGTCCGAACGGATTCGCAGCGCGATCCTCGCCGCCAAGGAGCAGAAGATGCCGGTGATCGTGTCGATGGGCTCGGTCGCGGCCTCGGGCGGCTATTGGGTTTCCACCCCCGGCGACACGATCTTCGCCGAGCCCTCGACCATCACCGGGTCGATCGGCGTGTTCGGTATCATCCCCAACTTCGCGGGCACGTTGCAAAAGGTCGGATTATCGGCCGACGGTGTCGCGACAACGCCGCTCTCGGGCCAGCCCGACGTCTATCGCGGCACCAGTCCGCAATTCGATGCGCTGATCCAGACCGGCATCACCAATATCTACGCGCGCTTCACCGGCCTCGTGGCGCAGTCGCGCCACATGACGCCCGCCCGTGTCGACGAGATCGGGCAGGGCCATGTCTGGGCGGGCGGCACCGCCCGCCAGATCGGGCTGGTCGACCGGTTCGGCACGCTCGACGATGCGATCGCCTTTGCCGCCAAACAGGCCAATCTGACCGGCAACGACGCGCACCCGCGCTGGATCGAGCAGCAGCCCAACAGCTGGAAGGTCCTGCTGCGCGACCTGACGCAGAAGCGCGACGGCAGCAGTGCGGATGGCGCGGTCGATCCCTGGACGCGCATCGCGCATCGCCCGCAGGACCTGCTGGCGCATGCTTTGGGGGACGCGCGCGCGCTCGCCTTCGGCCCGGCGATCCAGGTGCGCTGTCTCGAATGCGGCGCGGCGGAGCCGGCTTCGACGCGGGACAAGGCCTCCTTCGCGGCGATCGTGGCGCGACAATTGGGCTTTTAGCCCCGCCCTCTCGCGCCCCGCCCGAACTTCCTTTAGAGGCCCCCGCCTGATGGCGAAGATAGAAACTCCCCGCCCCATTCGCGGCACGCAAGACATGATCGGCGAGCAGGCCGAGCGCTTCACCCAGGTGGTCGAAACGTTCGAGCGCGTGCGCAAGCTCTACGGTTTCGGCCGGATCGAGACGCCCGTTTTCGAGGCGACGGCGGTGTTTTCGCGCTCCTTGGGCGAGACCACGGACGTCGTTTCGAAGGAAATGTACATGTTCGAGGATCGGGGCGGAGACAGTTTGACGCTGCGTCCGGAGTTCACCGCGGGCATTGCACGGGCCTATTTGACCGAGGGCTGGCAGCGTTTTTCGCCGCTCAAGGTGGCGACCCACGGCCCGCTTTTCCGCTACGAGCGCCCGCAAAAGGGGCGTTTCCGGCAATTCCATCAGCTCGATGCGGAGATCATCGGCGCGGGTGAACCGGCGGCTGACGTCGAGCTTCTCGCCTTCGCGGACCAGCTTTTGCATGAGCTCGGCGTGTCGGACGGCGTCACCTTGCAGCTCAATACGCTCGGCGACAGCGCCACGCGCGAAGCCTGGCGGCAGGCGCTGGTCGCGCATTTCGAAGGTGCGCGCGACGCGCTTTCGGAGGAAAGCGTCGATCGCTTGGCCAAGAATCCGCTGCGGATCCTCGATTCCAAGGACCCGCGCGACCGCCCGATCGCCGACGCCGCGCCCGAGATCGACGCGCATATGTCGAGCGAAGCGGGCGCCTTCTTCGAGGCGGTGACGCGCGGATTGGACGCGGCCGGCGTCGCATGGACGCGCAATGCCCGGCTGGTGCGCGGCCTCGATTATTACCGTCACACGGCGTTCGAGTTCGTCACCGACCGCCTCGGCGCACAGGGCACCGTGCTCGGCGGCGGCCGCTATGACGGCCTGATCGAGACGCTCGGCGGCGCGCATACGCCCGCGGTTGGCTGGGCCGCGGGGATCGAGCGGCTGGCGATGCTGATCGATGCGCCCGCGCCGAATCGCGCTTTTGTCGCGCTCGTGATCGAGAATGACGCGGTGCAGGAAGAGGGAATACGGACGGCCGCCGCGCTCCGCCGCGCCGGGATCGCGGTCGAGATCGTCGGCTCGGGATCACCGCGCAAGCGTTATGACCGCGCCATGAAATTGTCGCCGGGCGCGATCCTGTCGCTTGATCATCGCGACGGAGAAAAGATTCGTCGTTTCAAAGATTTGGGTGGCGATGTCGGCGATGTCGAAGGCGCTCTCGCCGCGTCCGCATGATCACGATCCCGCCCGACCGCATCCGCCAGATCGAGGCGCGCCGCGACGAATTGTCCGCCGCGATGTCGCGCAGCGACCTTGCGCCCGACCAGTTCGTGAAGCTGTCCAAGGACTATGCCGAGCTCGAACCGGTCGCCAATGCCGCGCACGAGGTGCGCCGGCTGCGGCAGGAGCGAGACGCCTTGTCCTTCATGGTGGAGGAGGAGGGCGACCCCGAGCTCCGGGCGATGGCGGCCGACGAGCTGGCGAAGCTGCGCGAGCAGCTCGAGGCGGCCGACCGCAAGCTCGCGCTCGCCTTGCTGCCCAAGGATGCCGCCGACGAACGCTCCGCGATCCTCGAAATCCGCGCGGGGACGGGCGGAGACGAGGCGGCCTTGTTCGCGGGCGACCTGTTCCGGATGTACCAGCGCTATGCGGACACGCAGGGCTGGCGCACCGAGTTGATGTCGGCCTCGCCCGCGGAATTGGGAGGCTATAAGGAAGTCGTCGCGTCGATCACCGGCGCGGGCGTCTTCGCCAAGCTGAAGTTCGAAAGCGGCGTCCATCGTGTCCAGCGCGTGCCCGCGACCGAGAGCGGCGGGCGCATCCATACTTCGGCGGCAACGGTCGCGGTCCTGCCCGAGGCGGAAGAGGTCGATGTCGCGATCGATGAGGCGAGGGACCTGCGGATCGACGTCTATCGCTCGTCGGGGCCGGGCGGCCAGTCGGTCAACACCACCGACAGCGCGGTCCGCATCACCCATTTGCCCACCGGCCTGGTCGTGATCCAGCAGGACGAGAAATCGCAACACAAGAACAAGGCCAAGGCTTTGAAGGTGCTGCGCTCGCGGCTCTATGAGCAGGAGCGCGAGCGGCTGGCGAGCGAGCGCGCCGGCGCGCGCAAATCCATGGTAGGTTCAGGCGACCGGAGCGAACGTATCCGCACCTATAATTTCCCGCAGGGCCGCGTGACCGACCACCGCATCAACCTGACGCTGCACCGCCTGCCCGAGATCCTCGAGGGCCAGATGGACGAATTGCTCGGCGCGTTGATCGCGGAGGACGAAGCGAGCCGGCTGGCCCAGCTGTCGGAATAAGGATGCCCGGGATGCTCCCGCTCCTTCTTTTCGCCGCTTTGGCCGGCGAAGGTCCGCCGACCGGCAAGCCCAAGATGGGGCCGATCGAGAAAGAGCATAAGATCGTCGTCGATGCCGTGCGCGGCTGTCCGGAGGATGACGACGAGGACGAGGTCGTGGTTTGCTCGCGCGACCGCGGCATTGCCGAGGGCTATCGGCTGCCCAAGCTCGACCCGCGCTTCGCGCTCAATACGCGCAAGAACGGACGCGGCGAACTGACCGACCCGTCCCTGGGCGCATCCGGCGCGGGGTCGTGCTCCAACTCCGGCGCGGGCGGGTCGACCGGCTGCACGTTGCGCAACATCAAGAGCTGGGCGGAGGAACGGAAGCGCCAGAAGGCCGACGACCGCGCCTGGCAGACGCCCAATTGAACGCGCAGGCCGCGCTGGCCGAGGCGGCGCGCCGCCTGGCCATAACGAGCGATACGCCCCGGCTCGATGCCGAATTGCTGATGGCGCACGCGCTGGGCGTCGATCGCGAGCGGCTGCTGCTCGATCCGCCGTGCGGCGCGGTACCGCCTACCTTCGGGGACCTGGTCGAGCGGCGGCTGCGCCACGAACCGGTCGCCTATATCATGGGGCATCGTGCGTTCTGGACGATCGACCTTGCGGTCGGGCCGGGCGTGCTGATTCCCCGGCCGGACAGCGAGACGCTGATCGAGGCGGCGGTCGCGCATTTTCGTGGGCGCTCGCCTCGGCGAATTCTCGACATGGGGGTAGGGTCGGGCGCCTTGCTGCTCGCGGCCCTGGCCGAATGGCCCGAGGCGACCGGGCTGGGCGTGGACCAGAGCGCTGCGGCGCTGGACGTCGCGCGCGCCAATGCCGAACGGCTCGGCATGGCGGACCGTGCACGGATCGAACGGGGAAGCTGGGATGCCGCCTCGTCGGGCGACTATGACCTCGTCCTGTGCAATCCGCCTTATGTGGAGACGGGCGCGGACTTGCCGTGCGATGTGGCGGAGTATGAGCCGGCATCGGCGCTGTATGCCGGGCCGGACGGGCTCGACGAATATCGCCGGATCGCGCCGGCCCTGCGTCTGCCGCCCGGTGGGGTGGCTTGTGTCGAAATCGGCTCGAACCAAGCGCAGCCGGTGCGAACTTTATTCGAGCTCGGGGGTTTATACACCGAGGTTGCGAAAGATCTCGCGGGACGAGACCGCTGCATCGTCGTCCGCCCCGCGCATGATTTTCCCTTGGAATCGTCAAAGGGAGCGACTAAATAGGTGTCGGGATTGGGGCGTCGCGACAGAAGCAGACCCCCTGTGCCACCCCCAAGGGCTAGGTCGCCGGTAAGGCGTCTGGGCGGATGAGGCTCGGGAAGACGCGCATGGTTTTGCGCGCCCCGGCTGTCATACCTTGGAAGGGATTGGGCAATATATTCGCGGACGAGAGTCGTCCGGAATGACCTCCGGGAAAGGCCCGGATTGGAGTGGTCAATATTACCACCAGTGACGAGGATTAGACCAACTTGATGAACAACCGTCAGAACGGTCGCCGACGCGGCCGTGGGGGTCAGCAGGCGCGTAACGGTCAGCCGGGCGGTCCCGATCGTGGCAATCGTCTCGACAATCGGGCGCGCGGCAATGCCGCCCAGCTTCTTGAGAAATACAAGAATCTGGCGCGCGACGCGCAGATGCAGGGTGATCGTGTCAGCACCGAATATTATCTTCAGTTCTCGGATCACTATTTCCGCGTCCTGAATGAGAATCGCGCGCGCTTCGAGGAGCAGCGCCCCCGTCAGCAGAACGACCTCCGCGACGATTTCGGCGATGAGGACGGCGGCGACGGCAATCAGCAGCGCTATCAGGGTCAGAATGACCAGGGCGGCGATGATGGCTGGGACGAGGGCGATCAGCCGGAGCAGCAGGTGCAGCAGCGCGATCCACGCGGCGAGCGCCAGGCCTATCGCAATGACGATAACGGCAATCGCGAGGAACGCGCCGAACGTCCCGAGCGTGCTGAGCGTCCCGAACGCGCTGAACGTCCGGAGCGGGCTCCCCGCGAGGGCGGCCGCGAGCGGGGCCGTCGCGCCAATAGCGGCAATGCCAATGGGAACACCAACGGCAATGGCGGCTATGCCAATGGAAACCCCAACGGCTTCACCGCGCCGGATTTCATGGCCGAGCCGATTTCGCCGCGCTTCGAATTCCAGCCCGACGCCGACGAGGCGCCGGCGGCGGAAGCAGCCGCGCCTGCCGAGGAGGCTGCCGCACCCAAGCCGCGCCGTCCGCGTGCGCCGCGCCGCCCGCGCGGCGAGGCCACCAGCGAAGCCTGATTGACTATACCCTCCCCGGGCGGCGCTCGGGGAGGGCCAAGCCAGCCCCTCCGAACCCTCTCCTGCTGCAGGAGAGGGTTCGGAGGGGCTTCTTGCTTTTCCGAGCGGCACTTGTTTCAAGGAAACGAGAAGACAGCCCCTCGTCCAAACCCTCTCCTGCATGCGCAAGAGGGCTTAGATTATCCCGCCGCCGTGCGGACCGCCTTTCCCCCTGCCCCGCGCGCGGTGCGGCATGCCTCATCATCCCCGCTTCCGCTTTCCTTCGCGCCCCTGAGGTGGGATAATCGCCTTCGACCCGACTCCATGATGAGCGGGCGCGATAAGGAGAGGCGCCATGATGCTCGCGGACATTCTCCAGCAACGTGCGGGCGAGGTGATCCAGGTCACGCCCGATATTCCGGTGCGAACCGTGATCGCGCTGCTTGGCGATCATCGGATCGGTGCGGTTCCCGTGGTCGAGGACGGGGTCGTGATCGGCATCATGTCCGAACGCGACGTGATCTATTCGCTCCAGCGCGATGGCGCAGCGATTCTGGAGTGGCCGGTCGAGCGCGTGATGACGCGGCCGGTGATAACCGTCGAATCCTCGCTGTCTCCCTTGGCCGGCCTGTCGCTGATGACGCGCCGGCGAATCCGCCATCTGCCGGTGGTCGACGACGGCAAGCTCGTCGGATTCGTCTCGATTGGTGACCTGGTGAAGGTCAGAATCGAGCTGATCGAGAGCGAAGCCGAGGCGATGCGGGCCTATATTGCCAGCTGATTCTGTGGATAAGTCGCCTGACCCGCGGCGGCGGGCCATGGCGGGGTATCGGCGATCCCCTTAAGAAATGGCGGTTTTCTGCCAAATCACAGGGGCATCCAGGCACTGCGCAACAAAATTGCAATTTAGCGGTTGACGGGTCGGGCGACCGGACATAGATAGCACCTCGTCAACGGCGCTTCGCTCTCTAGCGGAACGCGGTTTACCGCAAATCGGTAACACTCCTCCTCCTCTCACAAGAGAGGGGAAGGAAAGTTGCCGGTTGGCGGTTTCGCTCTTTCTCATTGTAGGTTTGATGAAGGGACATGTGGGCGGCGGCCCCGGGTCCGACGGCTTCAAGGCGTCGGGTGCTCGGTAAAATTATGCCGTTCCAATGAGTTCCAACAGGGTTCGCCCTGATGGAATATCATGTCCTAATACACACCATGTATTTGTGCAGGAACGGCTCCTTGAAAGCGGCCTAATGCGTTGCGGTTATTCCACCGCGGCGCGCTTGGTCGTTCAAAAACTTGAGAGTTTGATTCTGGCTCAGAACGAACGCTGGCGGCATGCCTAACACATGCAAGTCGAACGAGACCTTCGGGTCTAGTGGCGCACGGGTGCGTAACGCGTGGGAATCTGCCCTGGGGTACGGAATAACTCAGAGAAATTTGAGCTAATACCGTATGATGACGTAAGTCCAAAGATTTATCGCCCTGGGATGAGCCCGCGTAGGATTAGCTTGTTGGTGAGGTAAAGGCTCACCAAGGCGACGATCCTTAGCTGGTCTGAGAGGATGATCAGCCACACTGGGACTGAGACACGGCCCAGACTCCTACGGGAGGCAGCAGTGGGGAATATTGGACAATGGGCGCAAGCCTGATCCAGCAATGCCGCGTGAGTGATGAAGGCCTTCGGGTTGTAAAGCTCTTTCGCACGCGACGATGATGACGGTAGCGTGAGAAGAAGCCCCGGCTAACTTCGTGCCAGCAGCCGCGGTAATACGAAGGGGGCTAGCGTTGTTCGGAATTACTGGGCGTAAAGGGCGCGTAGGCGGTGTGTCAAGTCAGGCGTGAAAGCCCCGGGCTCAACCTGGGAACCGCGCTTGAGACTGGCACGCTCGAGTTCGGGAGAGGATGGTGGAATTCCCAGTGTAGAGGTGAAATTCGTAGATATTGGGAAGAACACCGATGGCGAAGGCAGCCATCTGGACCGACACTGACGCTGAGGCGCGAAAGCGTGGGGAGCAAACAGGATTAGATACCCTGGTAGTCCACGCCGTAAACGATGAGTGCTAGACGTTGGGGCTCTTAGAGCTTCGGTGTCGCAGCTAACGCATTAAGCACTCCGCCTGGGGAGTACG
>JAEKMC010000218.1 GCA_019508115.1 Sphingomonas sp. | reverse complement strand
GATGTCGGCGACCGCCACCTGCCCGCAATATCCAGCGGCCGGAAGCAGCAGATGCGACGGCTTGAGCGCACCCAGAGCGATCGTCAGGTCGAAATGCGGAACCGTGCCCAGGACCTTGCCGTCGTCCGTCGCGATGCCGCTTGGCAGGTCGACCGCGATCCGGCGATGCGCGCCTCGGCACAGCCGCGTCAATGCATCGGCGGCTTCGGGGTCGAGCGGGCGCGCCAGGCCGGTGCCGAACAAGGCATCGACCAACGTCGCCGCCCGCTTCGCATCGGCGAGCGCTTCGACCGGGCCCTCCCACAGGTCCGCCGCGCGGCGTGCTGCCTCGGCCTTGGCGGGCGCGGACGCCGCCAGCCGGACATGCGCGCCACGCTCCTTGAGCAGGCGCGCGGCGACATAGCCGTCGCCGCCATTATTGCCCGGCCCGCAGAGGACCAGGATCTCGCTTGCGCCCGCGATACGCCATACCGCTTCGGCAATCGCCGCGCCCGCACGCTCCATCAGCGTGTCGACCGAGACGCCGCCGTCGATCGCCTTCTGTTCGGCGGCGCGCATTTCGGCGGCGGAGAGGATCGGGAAGGTCTCAGTCATAGGCCAGGCGATCGCGCACGGCGCGGACGATCGGCGCGAGTCGCTCGCTCCAAAGGGTGACGCCGTCGGCGTCCGAGATCAGGTCCTGCCGCACCTCGATCCCCAGATAAGGGATGTGATTGCCCTCGCCGTGGCGGTTCATCGTCGCGTTCAGCACCTTGCCAGAATAAGGCAGATTGTCGCCCGCGGCGATCCCGGCCTGCTCCAGCAAGGGCAAGGCGATCCGCGCGGCGCGCTCGTCCTGGTTGTAGAGGATGCCGATCTGCCAGGGCCGGGCCTCCATGCTCGTGGCAAGGCGAGGCGTGAAGCTGTGTAGCGAAATCAGAAGCTTAGGCCGATGCCCTGATATCTTTTCAGCGATATGATCGTGATAAGGCCGCCAATAAGCGGCGATCCGCGATGCGCGGTCGGCGGGGGTCAGGCCGGTATTGCCCGGAATGAGGATGCCGTCGCTGGTCTCGGGGATCAGCCCGGGCGCATGATCCTCGCGGTTGAGGTCGAGCAGCAGCCGTGAGATGCCGCCGAGTACCGCCGGGCAGCCGAGGGTCGCGCAGAGCGAGGACGCCAGAGGTGCCACGCCGATATCCAGCGCGACATGCTCGTGCATCACGCTTGCGGGCACGCCCAGGTCCACGCCCTCGGGCAAGCGGTTGGAGGCATGATCGGCGATGAGCAGCATCGCGGATGCGGGATCGCCCTGTATGTCCCGCCAGGCCTCGCTCACCGGAGTCGCGTCCGCATCAACCACCAGTCCGGATTCTCGCCCGCGATTGCGTTGGCGGCGGCCTCGCAGGATGCCTCGCGATCGAACAGGGCGAAGCAGGTCGCGCCCGAACCGGACATACGCGCGAGCAGCACCCCGTCCTGCGCCTCCAGCAAGGTCAGCATCTCGCCGATCACAGGCAAGATCGCGATCGCGGGGGCTTCGAGGTCATTGCGCCCTTTGCGCGCCGCCTCGATCGGATCGCCACCATCGAGCGAGCCTCGGTCGACGCCGTCCCAGCGCGCGAAGACCGGCCCGGTCGCGAGCGGGCGCATCGGATTGACCAGCAGCAGGGGCTGGCCGCTCGGCACGCCCTGAAGCGGGATGAGGCTGTCACCGCGTTTCTCCCCCCGCACGGGCCGCGAGGCGAGGCACGCGGGAACGTCCGCGCCGAGGCTGGCTGCGAGCGCGCGGACGCGCCCCTCGCCCGGGTCGATCCCGTCGCGCGCGCAAAGCAGGCGCAGCGCGGCAGCCGCATCGGCCGAGCCGCCGCCGATCCCGGCCGCAACCGGAAGCCTTTTGTCGAGGAGAAAGCCGCCCATGACCGGCCTGCCCGTCATCCCGGCAAAGGCCTCGGCCGCGCGCGTGACGAGATTGTCGCCTTCGGCCAGCGCGCCCGCGAACGGGCCGGTCACGTGCAATCCGGGCTCGTCGGTCAGACTGAGCCGGTCGCCGTCCTCGGCGAAGGCGAACAGGGTCTCGATCGCATGATAGCCATCATCCTCGCGCCTGCGGACGTGAAGTGCGAGGTTGATCTTGGCGAAGGCGGTCTCGACCGCCATCAGGGCGCCGCCGTCGCTTTGTCGAGGCCGGTGTCGATCTTGGCGGTGAGCCGAGCCTTATCCTTGTCCTCGGCGGTCAGAAGCGCCGCGCGCCAGGCGTAGCGCGCCTCGTAGATGCGCCCGGTGGACCAGTAAGCATCGCCGAGATGCTCGTTGATTGCTGCTTCGGCCGGATTGCCCGCCGCCGCCTTTTCCAGGAGCGGGATCGCCTGCTCTCCCTTCCCCTGGAGATAGAGAACCCAACCGAGCGAATCGGTGATGGCGGCGTCGTCGGGGCGCAGGCTGCTCGCCTTGGCGATCATCGCGCTCGCCCGCGCGACATCTTCATGATGCTCGATCTCCGAATAGCCGACCTGATTGAGCACGGTCGGCTGTTCGGGCGCGATCGCATAGGCACGCTCATAAGCCGATTTGGCCGCGGGCCAGTCGCCCGCGAGATCGAGCGCACCGCCCTGCTGGAGCAGGATTGGCCATAGGACATCCGCCGGTGCATGCGCGGCTTGGGCGAGGGCCAGCGCCTTGCCATAGGCCTGCGCCGCCTCGTTCGGCTTCGAGAGGACGAGGTAAAGGTCCCCTGCCCGTCCCCAATCGTCGATGCCGGCGCTCGCGCTTCTGGTCGCGGCCAGCGCCTCGGCGAGCGCCTGTTCATGCTTGCCGCTATCGTTGAGCAAGGCAATGCGGAGCGCGCGTGCATCCTCCGCCCCCGGGCTGGCGGGATCCACATGGTCAAGCGCGGCAAGCGCCAGGTCGGCGCGTTGCATCCGCTGAAGCAGTTCGGCCAGCACGATCCAGCCCATGCCATTTTCGGGCGCGGTATAGGTCGCCATCCGCGCAAGCAGCATGCCGACGGGCACATATTGCTGGCGCCCCAGATCGGTCGCGACATGGACGAGCACGGGCGAAAGCCCCTCCTCGGCCCCCGTCACCCGCGCGGGAAGCAGCGGCACCGACTCCGGCCGGAGCTCTTTGGCCGCCTCGCCGGCGCGGCCGAGTGCGATCAGGATGAGCGCGCGCTGTTCCGGATAATAAGTCGAGGCGAACGGCAGGCTGCGCCCGCCTTCGACCAGCGCGACCGCGTCGCCCTGGCCCGAGCCGACCGCGATCCAGGCGCGGAAATACGGCGCGAGAAAGCCGAAGGCGCCGTCGTGCGCGAGCAATTCGGTCGCGGCGCGCGCCTTGACCCAGTCGCGCGCCTTGACCTGTTCCAGTGCGAGCAGGATCCGCGCATCCGGCGGCACCGCCTTTTGCGCCTCGAGCACGTGCGCCGCGCGCACGGCCAAAGCCATGTCGCCGGCCTGCATCGCCTGGCGATAGGCGTGGTTGGCGATCATCACATTGCCTGGAAGCTGCGCAAGCAAAGCGGCGAAGCCGGCATTGGCGCCGGACGTGTCGCCGAGCGCCTCGGCCGCGCGGGCGCGCAGATAGAGGCCTCCAGCGGTGGGCTTCACCGCCGCGACGGGCGAGGCAAGCGCCAGAGCGGACAGACCGAGCAGCAGAAAGGAACGCGGATATGGCATGAGGATTGCGCCCTTACATATTGGGATAATTGGGGCCGCCGCCACCTTCGGGTACGACCCAATTGATATTCTGGGTCGGATCCTTGATGTCGCACGTCTTGCAGTGGACGCAATTCTGGGCGTTGATCTGCAAGCGGGGATCCCCGGTTTCCTGGCCCACGATCTCATAGACGCCCGCCGGGCAATAACGCTGCTCGGGTGCGTCATAGAGTGCGAGATTGACGTCGATCGGTACCGACGCATCCTTGAGCGTGAGGTGAATGGGCTGATCCTCCTCATGATTGGTGTTCGACAGGAACACCGAGGAGAGGCGATCGAAGCTGACCACATTGTCGGGCTTGGGATAATCGATCGGCTGCGCGAGATCCTTGCGCCACAGCCCCTCATTGTCGGGATGATGCTTGAACGTATAAGGCAGGCCCAGGCCAAGCTGGCGCATCCACAGGTCGATGCCCGACCAGAGCGTGCCGAGGAATGCGCTCAATTTGGCGAGCGCAGGCTCGGCGTTGCGGACCATCCTGAGCTCCTTGGCGATCCAGCTTGCCTCGACCGCGGGCTGGTAGCCGTCGAGCGTGTCGCCACCCCTTCCCGCCGCGAGCGCCTCGGCGGCGGCTTCGGCGGCGAGCATGGCCGATTTCATCGCGGTGTGCGTGCCCTTGATGCGCGGCACGTTCACGAAACCCGCCGAGCAACCGATCAGCGCGCCGCCAGGGAAAGCAAGCTTGGGCACGGACTGCCAACCACCCTCGTTGATCGCGCGCGCGCCGTAGGAGACGCGCCGTCCGCCTTCGAGGATTTCGCGGATCGCGGGATGCGTCTTCCAACGTTGGAATTCGTGGAAGGGCGACAGATGCGGATTGCGGTAACCCAGGCCGACCACGAAACCCACCGCGACCTGGTTGTTGGCCTGGTGATAGAGGAAACCGCCGCCGACCTCGTCCTTCAGCGGCCAGCCCTGGGTGTGGATCACGCGGCCCGGCATATGCTTCGCCGGATCGATATCCCAAAGTTCCTTGATTCCAAGGCCGTAGACCTGGGGCTGACAATCGCGTTCGAGGTCGAACAGGCGCTTGGCTTCCTTGGTCAGGCTGCCGCGCGCGCCCTCGGCGAAGAAGGTGTAGCGGGCGTGGAGTTCGATGCCGGGTTGGTAATCGGGCTTGTGCGTGCCGTCGCGCGCAACACCCATGTCGCCGGTTGCGACGCCCTTCACCGAACCATCGTCGTTGAACAATATCTCGGCCGCGGCGAAGCCCGGGAAGACCTCGACACCCAGCTCCTGCGCCTGATCGGCGAGCCAGCGGCAGAGATTGCCGAGCGAACCGGTATAAGTGCCCTTGTTGTTCATCAAGGGCGGGAGGAACAGATGCGGCATGCCGCGCTTGCCGGTGCGGCTCAAGAACCAGTGATGGTTCTCGGTCACCTTCACCTCGAGCGGGCAGCCTTTTTCGCGCCAGTCCGGGAGCAGTTCGTCGAGCGCGATCGGATCGATCACCGCACCCGACAATATGTGCGCGCCGACCTCGGAGCCCTTCTCCAGCACGCAGACCGCAATGTCGGGATTGATCTGCTTGAGCCGGATCGACGCGGCGAGGCCGGCCGGGCCCGCCCCCACGATCACGACGTCGTAATTCATGCTTTCGCGTGTCGACATGTCTCTCTCCGCGTCCGATCGTCGTATCGACCGAACGCCTCATCCAGAAAGCCGGTGCCTGCAGATTGACCCCCTCGTCAACCTCCCGTCAAATCGAAGGATGCGAGAGGCAGGGGTGTTTTGAATGGCGGATAGCGTCGCCCTGAGCGCGCTCGACTGGTGGGCGGAGGCGGGAGTGGACACGCTCGTGGACGATCTACCCCGCGACTGGCTCGCCGCCGCGCCGGTTTCGACGATGGCCGAAACGAGCCTCGCCGAAATGCTTCCGGTCCTGCCGACACCGGCCACGTCGGTGACGTTGCCCGACACGCTCGAAGCGTTCCGTGCCTTCCTGCTCACCGATGCCGCCATCCCCGGCCCCGCCAATACCCGAATCGATGCCATCGGCGATCCCTCCTCCGGAATCGTGGTGGTGGTAGACATGCCCGAGGCCGAGGACCGTGCATCGGGCAAGCTACTCTCGGGTGAGGTCGGCGCCCTGTTCGATCGGATGCTGGGCGCGATCAAGCTGGAACGCGCGCAAGCCTATCTGATCCCCTTCTCCCCCGCGCGGCCAACCTCGGGCCGGCTTGCGGAAGCGCAACTCAAGGCGCTCAAGCCCTTGCTGCTGCACCATCTCGGCCTGATCGCGCCGAAGAAATTGCTGTTGCTGGGCGACGCACCCGTCCAGGCGCTGCTCGGCCAGCCCGCCGCAAAGGCGCGCGATGCCGAACATACGGTCACGATCGGTACCGCGACCGTGCCGACCGTCGCGACGATCCATCCGCGGCTGGTGAGCATGAAGCGCGAGTGGCGCCCGCTCATCTGGGCCGACCTGCAGAGGTTCGAGAAGCTTTGATTCGCGCGAGCCTGTTTTCGGCGCTCGCACTGGCTTTGGCCTCCCCGGCGCTGGCCGACGTGCCGGTGATCATACCGCCGCCGGTTGCCGCCACGATCCCGCGCCAGCTTAGCGACGCGGATCGCGATTCCTATCGCCAGGTTTTTCAGGCGCTTCGCACCGGTGATTACCAGACGGCGTCAGCCAGGCTGGAGAGCGTGCCGACGGGCGTACTGACGCCGATGGCGCGATCCGAGCTGATGCTGGCGAGTTCGTCGGCGCGCGATCCCGACGCCCTCACCGCGCTGCTGACGCTCTCACCCGAACTGCCCGAGGCGCCTACCCTCGCCAAATTCGTTCCGGCCGGCGCGGCACTGCCCGCGCAGCACCCGCTGGTGCGCGCGGGCGGCCCCAGCAAGCGCGCGGCTAGCCGACCCAACCGCGACTGTGCTGCACTCGCGGCGAAGGTGCAGCCTTTGCTCCGGGTCAACGACGCGGCCGGCGCCGAGCCTCTGGTCGAAGCCGCCGCCGGCGGCCTCTCGCCCGAGGCGCTGACCGAATGGCGGCAGAAGGTCGCCTGGACCTATTTCCAGAATGGCGACGACGCCTCCGCGCGACGGGTGGCGGCGCTGGCGCAGGCCGGTGCGGGCGACTGGGCGGTGGATGCGGCCTGGGTCAACGGCCTCGCCAGCTGGCGCGCGGGCGATTTCGCCGCCGCGCGCGATGCGTTCGACCGCGTCGGCTCCAACGCCAGCGACGACGAGACGCGCGCGGCGGGATGGTTCTGGTCCGCGCGCAGCCGTACCGCGATGGGCGATGCGGCTTCGGCCACGCCACGGCTGGAGGCGGCGGGCCGGCTGAGCGAGACCTTTTACGGTATGCTGGCGAACGCCGCGCTCGGTATTCCCGACATGTCCAACGGCGCACTCGCCGCGACCGACATGCAGGCGCTGCTCCGCCATCCCAATCTCCGCGCCGCCGCCGCGCTGGTCGAGATTGGCGAGACCAATCTTGCCGACCAGATGATCCGTTATCAGGCGCGGATCGGCGCGCCGGCCGAACATGGCCAATTGATCGGTTTCGCCGCCGCGCTCCGCCTGCCCGCGACGCAGGTCTGGCTCGCGCAGAACGCACCCGCCGGGACGCATACCAGCCTGGCGGCGCGCTATCCGATGCCAGCATGGTCGCCGGCGGATCGATCCCGCCCTGGTCTACGCGCATGCGCTGCAGGAATCGGAGATGCGGGTGGATGCGGTCAGCCGCTCCGGCGCGCGCGGGCTGATGCAGCTGATGCCGGCGACCGCGCAATTGATCGCGCGCCACAAGGGCGACGTCGTCCGTCCGCTCGACGATCCATCGGTCAGCTTCGAATATGGCCAAGCCTATCTCGAGGAGCTGGCGGCGACGGGCGGCACGAACGGGCTGCTGCCGAGGGTGATCGCGGCTTACAATGCCGGGCCCAACAATGTTGCGCGCTGGACCGCGGGGATGAACGACCCCCTGCTCTTCATCGAATCGATCCCGTTCGCGCAGACGCGGGCTTATGTGGCGATCGTGCTGCGCAATTACTGGATCTACCAGCGTCGGGCGGGCACGCCGACCACCAGCCTGACCGCGCTCGCCGCGGGACGCTGGCCGGCCTTCCCGACTCGCGGCGCGGTTCAGACCGCCAGCAGCCAGCCGATCCAGGCGGGCGCGGCCGCGCTCGCGCCCAACTGATGCCGATCGACGAGACGGCCGTCTTCCTGCCGGTGCGGATCGCGGTGCTGACCGTGTCTGACAGCCGCATGCATGACACCGACACGTCGGGCGCGATCCTGGTCGAGCGGTTGACCGAGGCCGGCCATATCCTCGCCGATCGAGCGATCGTGATCGACGACGTCGCCGAGATCGTGGCGCGGCTGCATGGCTGGATCGACGATCCGGAGGTGGATTGCGTGATCTCGACCGGAGGAACCGGGCTGACCGGGCGTGACGTCACGCCCGAGGCGTTCGCACGCGTGCGCGACAAGGAAATCGAAGGGTTCGGCGAGCTGTTCCGCTGGCTGAGCTACGCCAAGATCGGCACCTCGACCATCCAGTCGCGCGCGACCGCGGCCGTGGCGCGGGGCACCTATCTGTTCGCGCTGCCGGGTTCGAACGGCGCGGTGAAGGATGGCTGGGACGGGATCCTCGCAAGCCAATTGGATAGCCGGCACCGGCCCTGCAATTTCGTCGAGTTGATGCCGCGGCTGAAAGAGCGATAGGATCGCGGTCGAGACGCGGGACATAGCCTGCGGCATTGAGGGGAGTTCTGGCCGTTCTTATTGTCCCCTCGCGCCCAGGAAGGGTGTGGCCTTGGTACTTCGCGTTGCTGTTCGTCCTCCTCGGTGGAGGCTTATCCCCTGTTTTCGCTGGTCCCACGTCGAAGCCGCAGCAGCCGATCGTCGCCTCTTCTGATTCATGGGTGGTTTACGGGGTCGATGGCGAGTCGGTCCATGATCGCACGGCGCCGGGCGGCATCGCATTTGCGGTGTCTGCCCAAGACAAGAAGCCCGAGCCATGGAGCAGCGGCGCGACCGCTCCTATCACTCAGGCGCTGCACGCGGGCGAGACGATTACCGTCACCTTCTGGGCCCGCTCGGCCGCGCCGACCAGCTTGAAGGCGCTGCTGCTGCCGAGCGCGTCGCCCAATTCGGCGTTGGCGCAGGCGGATATTCAGCTGGACCCGCAATGGCATTCCTTCACGTTGCGCGCGGTTGGGAAGGTCGACGCGGCGCCGTTCAGCCATGTCGTGGCGCTCCACCTCGGGCAGGCCGGTACCGAAGTGCGGCTGGGCCCCATCGTCACTGTCGCGGGCGATCTGCCCGATGGCGCGGTCGAGGCGAAGATCCGCACTTATGGACGGGATCGTGTGACCGGCCATCTGTCCATCCCCGCGCCCGATGGCCTGCGATTGGCTGCCACGCTGCGAACGCCTGTAGGCCATGGTCCCTTTCCGGCGGTCGTGATCATCGGCGGCTCGGGTCCCGGCAAACGCGGCGGATTCGCGGCGCTTAACGACCGCTTGCTCGCGGCTGGCTTCGCGACGCTCGAATATGACAAACGCGGATGGGGCCAATCAGGCGGGAAGGCGATCGACGATGTCGCGGTCCATATTGAGGATGCACGGGCCGTCGTTCGCTTCCTTGGCAAACAGCCGAAGATCGATCGGGCCCGAATTGGACTCGTCGGAGCAAGTCAGGGCGGAATGGTGGCCGCCGCCACGGCGGTGAAGGAGCCGTCTGTGAAGGCAATCGTCATGCTGGCAGGCCCGGCTTTGCCCAGCCGGGCCATCCTGATCGACCAGATCACGCACCAGTTGCGCGACCCGGCCGGCAGCGGCGCGAAGATCCGCAAGCAGCGGCTCTTCATGGAAGACATTCTCGACATCATTTCTGCGGAGCCCGACGCGTCCAAGCGGCAGCCGAAGATCCGAGAGCGTGTGGTGCAGGCCGCACGCGAGGATCTGTTCCCGAACGAAGCGATCGACATGATGGTCGCCGGATTGAGCGACCCCGCGCTGGCCCTCAACCTTGCCTATCGGCCTGCGGAAATGCTCGCGAGGATACACGTGCCCGTACTCGCTCTCTATGCGCAAAGGGATATATTGGTCTCGCCGGCCGAAAATATGGAGGCGGCGCGGAAGGCACTCCGAGGTAATCGCGACGCCACATTTATCGAGTTGGCCGGGGTGAACCACATGTTCCAGTTGGCGAGGACCGGCAGCGCCGAAGAATGGCTGACGCTGGGTCCCACCCATACTGCGCCAGAAATGGTGAGAATTGTGCCGCTATGGTTGCGGCGACACCTGGGTGCGAAGCGGCCCGGCGACCGCTGAGGGCGTGCCGGCTCCAGACCTTCGGGCCGCCCAACGCGTGAAATGTTCTTGCTATGTTCCACGTGAAACATCTAACGTGGAGCCATGGGAACGCCCCCTCTCCCGCCCCGCCCCGGCCGTGGCGCGACGCTCAATGAGACGCCGCAGCGCTTCAACCTGAAGGCGCGCGAGACGGATGGGGACTGGCTCGACGCGCGCGAGGATCTGGACGGAGAGGCGCCGCGGCTGAAGACCGATGTGACGGTCGAGCGGCCGAGGACGATCATCACGCGCAACCAGTCGCCCGATGTGGGCTTCGACCGATCGATCAATCCCTATCGGGGGTGCGAGCATGGCTGCATCTATTGCTTCGCGCGGCCGACGCATGCGTTCCATGATCTGTCGCCGGGGCTGGACTTCGAATCGCGGCTGTTCGCCAAGCCGGATGCGCCCAAATTGCTGCGACACGAGCTGATGGCGCGCAATTATGTGCCGCGCCCGATCGCGTTCGGCACCAACACCGACCCCTACCAGCCGATCGAGGGCGAATGGCGCATCACGCGCGCCTGCCTGGAGGTGCTGGTCGAGACGCTGCATCCCTTCACGATCACGACCAAGTCGGACCGGGTGGTGCGCGATCTCGACATCATCGCGCCGATGGCGGCGAAAGCGCTGGCGGCGGTGGTGGTATCGGTGCCGACGATCGACCCCGTGACCGCGCGCACGCTCGAGCCGCGCTGCCCGCGGCCGGCGAAACGGCTGGCGGCGGTGCGGGCGCTGATCGATGCGGGCGTGCCGACCTTCGTCAGCCTTGCGCCGGTAGTGCCGCAGATCACCGACCATGAGATGGAGCATATCCTGGAGGCGGCGAAAGCGGCGGGCGCGCGCGGCGCCTTCTTCCTGCCGGTGCGCCTGCCGCACGAGGTCGCCCCCTTGTTTCGCGCCTGGCTCGACGTGCACCATCCCGACCGGGCGGCCAAGGTGATGGCGACGATCCAGTCGATCCGGGGCGGCAAGGACAATGACCCCAATTTCTTCACGCGCATGCAGGGCCAGGGGCCATGGGCGGAGCTGCTGCGGACAAGGTTCAAGATCGCGTGCAACCGGCTGGACCTGAAAGGCGAGCGGCTGAAGCTACGGACGGACCTGTTCCGGCCGCCGGAGGGGGATCAGTTGCGGTTATTGTGAAGGTGCGTCGTCACCTTGGACCTAGGTCGGGATGGCGGTGGGTATTCTTCCTCGTCATAGCGACCCCGGCGAAAGCTGGGGACGCGATCCAGGCCTGGATGCGAGGCGCGCGGTGGGCTGGATTGCCGCGCCGCTTTCGCGGCTCGCAATGACGGCGGAAGGCAGTGCATTCTTCTTCGTCATTCCCGCGAAGGCGGAAATCCATAAGCCCTGCCAGTGCGGCAGGAGCCGGATGGTTCGGGAATATGGATCCCTGCCTGCGCAGGGATGACGGTGGTGGGGTTGGGAATGCGCGTGCCCTCACCCCCTGCCGCTGCGCGGCAGGTCCCTCTTCCCCAAGGGGAGAGGGTGCGAGTAAACCCTGCCCTCGCCCGCCCAAAGCAGGCTTGTCCTTGCCATTCCGCCCCTCATCCGCGAAAGCGCCCGCGAGGTAGAATGAAAATGGCGACGAATTGGACTCCCGAAAGCTGGCGCGGTCATGAAGCCCGGCAGCTCCCGCATTATCCCGACCCCGAGGCCCTGGCCGCGGCGGAGGGCGAGTTGCGCCGGTATCCGCCGCTCGTCTTCGCGGGCGAAGCCCGCGCGCTGACCGCCGAACTGGCCGAAGTCGCCAATGGCCGCGCCTTCCTGCTTCAGGGCGGCGATTGCGCGGAAAGCTTCGCCGAATTCCACCCCAACAATATCCGCGACACGTTCCGCGTGCTGCTGCAGATGGCGGTCGTCCTGACCTATGCCTCCAAGCTGCCGGTGGTGAAGGTCGGCCGCATGGCGGGGCAATTCGCCAAGCCGCGCTCGGCCGACATGGAGGAGATCGACGGCGTCAGCCTGCCCTCCTATCGCGGCGACAATGTCAACGACATCGCGTTCACGCCGGACGCGCGCCGACCTGACCCCGAACGCATGGTCAAGGCGTATAGTCAGTCGGCGGCGACGCTGAACCTGCTGCGCGCCTTCGCGCAGGGCGGCTATGCGAACCTTCAGCAGGTGCATGCCTGGACGCTCGATTTCATGGGGCGCTCGGCCTGGGCATCGCAATATCAGCAGCTCGCTGATCGGATCGGCGAGGCGCTTGCCTTCATGGCGGCCTGTGGCGTCAATCCGGAGACGGTGCCGCAATTGCGCGCGACCAGCTTCTACACCAGCCACGAAGCGCTCCTGCTTCAATATGAGCAGGCGCTGACCCGTCAGGACAGCCTGACCGGCGACTGGTACGACACCAGCGCGCATATGCTGTGGATCGGCGACCGCACGCGGTTCGTCGGCTCCGCGCATGTGGAATATCTGCGCGGCGTGAACAACCCGATCGGGATCAAGTGCGGCCCGAGCCTCGAGCCCGACGTGCTGCTACGCCTGCTCGACGTACTCGACCCTTCACGCATGCCGGGCCGGATCACGTTGATCACCCGCTACGGCTTTGACAAAATCGAGGCGGGCCTGCCGTCGCTGGTGCGCGCGGTGAAGCGCGAGGGGCGCCCGGTCGTGTGGAGCTGCGATCCGATGCACGGCAACGTGGTTAAGGCCGCGAACGGCTACAAGACGCGGCCGTTCGAGCGGATCCTGGCCGAAGTGCGCGGCTTCTTCGCGGTCCACCGCGCCGAGGGCACGCATGGCGGCGGTATCCATGCCGAGATGACCGGCCAGAACGTGACCGAATGCACCGGCGGCGCGATCGCTGTGACCGAACAGGGATTGGCCGACCGCTATCACACGCATTGCGATCCGCGGCTCAATGCCAGCCAGAGCATCGAGCTCGCCTTCCTGCTTGCCGAAATGCTCAATCAGGAAATGCGCCAGCGCGAGAAGGATGCGGCCTGACCGGGCTTTCCGCCCGATTCCTCGTCGACTGGGGCGGCGCGGCCCGACCGGCTCGCGGCCGCCGGCGCTTCCAGGGCTATATCCACGTCGACGACCGCTTGCGTCGGCTTCTAGCGAGTCGCACCTTAACGAACGCCCTATCGCGTCTGCAGTGCCTGTTCAGAAGACCGACAGGATCGCGGGCGCTAGATGAGCACATGATCCGCCTGGCTTTCACCCTTTGCGCGCTCGGCACGCTGGCCGTTTCGGCGCATGCACAGGATCCGGCCTTCCCATCGAGTATCGTCACATTGACGCCGGAACAGCGTGAAGCCGCGTTGGAGGCCGGCGCGGCGCGGGCGAAGGACGACTCGATCCAATATGGTGCAACCGATCGGCGCGTCCATGGCGAGGTCGGCGTCGAGGTCGGCAGCCGCGGCGAGCGCGCCGCTTACGGCACGTTGATTGCGCCGATCGGCCAGAATGGAGTCGCCGCTATCTCCTACGGCACTGGTCAGGGCCCACGTTGGCGCGGGCATGGCCGTTTCCGCGGCTCGTCGGCCGGCGGGGAGATCTATGGCCGGTCGTCGTCGGACCCGGTTTTGCCTCCTGCCGAAGCAGAAGATGTCAGTCCGGATTAAGATTAGTTAACCGTTAACTATCTGGCCTTAACCATGCATCGTCGCCCGCTTTCAGGGGCTTCGAGTAAACGGGGTATGAGCCATGTTTCTGGATTTCTATGCCAGTAGTGTCGGCGGTATCGACCAGCTTTGCTTTTATGATCGCGGTGTCGCGTGCGGCCTTTCGGATCTCGTCGAGGCCCATAAATGGTTCAACCTCGCCACGATGACCGGCGACGATCGCGCGCCGTCCGCCCGCGCCGAGATCGCGATGGAAATGAGCGCGCGCGAAGTGGTCGAGGCCCAGCGCCGCGCCCGCGCCTTCATCGCGGGCCAGACCCGGATGGCCGCCTGACCTAACCGACCAGCGGCCGGACCCTCGCCCGGCCATCCGCGCTCGCCGGATTGTAGACCATTATTGTGAGGTCTGGCTGCCCTCGCCCGCGTTTTTCGTGACTCTTTTCGTACGATCCGCCCGTCCTCGTCTTCGGATGAAGGATGGAGTTTTCCGATGAGCTTGAACGGTAAGCGCGTGCTGGTCACCGGCGGAAGCCGAGGGCTGGGCCTTGGCATCGTCGAGGCATTGCTCGATCAGGGCGCGAAATTGTGGGTCGTGGCGCGGCCGTCGACCGCGCTCGATGCTTTGCGGACCATGGCCGATGTCGAAACCGCACCGGCGGACATGACCGACGCGGACGCCGCGAAGACGATTCTCGCTGACGTGCGGCCCGACATATTGATCCTCAACGCCGGGGCGAAGCCACGCATGGCGCGGTTCGATCAGACCAGCTGGGAAGAATTCAGCGCCACCTGGGAAACCGATGTCCGGGGCGGGCTCCATTGGCTGCAGGCGGCGCTCAACCTGCCGCTCGCCCCCGGCAGCAGGGTGTTGGTGAGTTCGAGCGGCGCCGCTTTGCAGGGTTCGACGATGTCGGGGGGCTATGGCGGAGCCAAGTGGATGCTGTGGCTGATGACGCACTATGCACAGAGCATATCGGACCAGCGCGGGCTGGATATCGATTTCCGGACGATCGTGCCGCAACAGATGGTGCGTGGAACCGGAGTCGGCGGCGCGGGCGCCATGGCTTATGCTGCGGCCAATGGCATGTCGGTGGAGGCCTACATGGAGCGTTATCCCCCAATGACCCCACGCGCCTTTGGCGAGCATGTCGTTCAAATCCTTACGGATAGTGCCTTTGACACGGCGCTCGCACTGGGGATCCGCGGCGATTCGGGCGTGACGGTGCTGAAAGAGAAAGCCGCTTGAGCCAGCCGCCAATAGAGCGCGTCGAGCGGGAGAGCTTCCCCGCGCTGGTCGCCGCGATCCGGCCCGAACTTCATCGTTATTGC
>JAEKMC010000083.1 GCA_019508115.1 Sphingomonas sp. | reverse complement strand
AGAAACGCAACATTCCCGACGATATCACCAATGGCGAGCGCACCAACCAGGGCGATTTGCAGGATTATGCCCTGGTCAATGTCCGCGACGTGCATCTCGGCAAAGGACAGCGCTTCGGTATCAGGCCGACCAACGACAAACGCGCTGTGCTCACCTTCGGCCTGGTCGCGGTGATGGTGCTGGGCATGGCGTGCGTGAACTTCACCAATCTTGCGACTGCGCGCGCCTCGCAGCGCGCACGCGAAGTCGCATTGCGCAAGGTGCTCGGCGCGACGCGCAGCCAGCTCATTGCGCAGTTCATCGGCGAGTCCGTTCTGGTGGCGGCGATCGCGATGGTGATCGCGCTCGCGATCGTCGAATTGCTGCTGCCGTCGTTCAACGCCTTCCTCGATGCCCAGATCAGGCTCGACTATTTCGGGCGCGATACCGCGCTGCCTTATTTGCTGGGGCTGGTTCTGCTGGTGGGTGCCGCGGGCGGCGTGTACCCAGCCTTCTATCTCTCACGGTTCGAGCCCGCGCGCGTGCTGCGCGCCAACAAGTCGGCCGCCGACGCGCAAGGGACGGGCATGCTCCGAAACGTGCTCGTGATCGGTCAGTTCGCGGTATCGATCGCGCTCATCATCTGCACGGTCGTGATTTACGCGCAGACAACATACGTGCGCACGGTCGATCAAGGCTATCAGCGCGAGGGCCTGTTCCAGATCCGCAACCTGGAATCCCAGGGCGTGGACAAGATCGTGCTGCGGCTTGTCGATCAGATCCGCCGCCTGCCGGGCGTGCAGGCCGCCGCCGCGACCGGTATCGCGATCCAGCCCAGTAACAACAATATGACCGGCGTGTTTCTGCCCGGGAGCACCTCTTCCATCACGCTCGGCAACTATCCGGTCCAGGACGGCTTCTTCCGAGCGATGGGCATGAAGATGGTTGCTGGGCGGGACTTCGACCAGAACCGGCCGCGCGACGATGCGACCACGCCTTTTCCGATCAACATGGATGCGGAGCGCGCCTTCGCCGCGCGCGGCGCGAACGTCGTCATCAGCGAAAGCGCGGCACGCCGCCTTGGTTTCCGCACGCCACAGGAGGCGATCGGCAAAAACATGATGGCCGGTCTGACGCTCCAGGAAATCGGCCCGGTGCCTGCAACGATCATCGGCGTGGTGCAGGATGCGCGTTTCCGCTCGATGCACGATCCCTTGCAGCCGATCATATTCCTGATGTCCAAAAGCGGCTTCACGCATATCGACATCCGCTACGCCGGGATCGCGCCCAACGTTTTGCGCGACGAGGTTGAGCGCGTTTGGAACCGGCTGGTGCCGCAAGTGCCGTTCCAGGCCGATTTCGCCGACGAGATCCTGCGCGACGAATATAAGGCCGATACCGCGCGTGGGCAGCTCTTCGCGGGCTTTGCCTTCCTGTCGGTGGTGGTCGGCTGCCTCGGCCTGTTCGGGCTCGCCTCCTTCACCGCCGAGCGCCGCACGAAGGAGATCGGCATCCGCAAGGTGCTGGGCGCGCGGACGCGCGACATCGTGCAGCTGCTCGTCTGGCAGTTCAGCCGACCGGTGCTGATCGCTAATATGATCGCCTGGCCGATCGCGTGGTGGGTGATGCGCGACTGGCTCAACAAGTTCGACCAGCGCGTCGGGCTCGGGCCGACACCCTTCCTGCTCGCGGGCGGTCTTGCGCTCGGCATCGCGATCGCGACCATCGCCAGCCACGCCTTCCGCGTCGCGCGGGCAAACCCGATCCTGGCGCTTCGGTACGAGTGAACCTCGCCCGTCGACCCGGCGTCCGCCGGGTCGACGGGAGGGTGGGGCTTGCGCGCGGGACTCGAACGCGCCACCATCTCGCATATGCAGCAGAGCGGCGGCATCGTCGAACCCGCCTGTCCGTCCTCGGAACGGATGGTCACCTTGCCCGCGCGGCCTGAGCCGATCAGGCTCGCGGCCGATCAGACCGCGGTGGTCGTGATCGATATGCAGAATGCCTATGCCTCGACCGGCGGCTATGTCGACCTGGCCGGCTTCGACATTGCGGGCGCGGCCGGCACGATCGGCAAGATCGCGACCGTGCTCGATACCGCGCGCGCGGCGGGCGTGCAGGTCATCTATCTGCAGAATGGCTGGGACCCGGATTATGTCGAGGCGGGCGGTCCGGGATCGCCCAATTATCATAAGTCGAATGCGCTCAAGACGATGCGCGCGCGGCCCGAGCTCAGCGGGAAACTGCTCGCGCGCGGCGGCTGGGACTATGATCTGGTCGACGCGCCCACAAGACGCGCTATTCCGCTTTCTTCAATTCGCAGCTCGACCAGACGCTTCGCGCGCGCGGCATCCGCAACATCGTCTTCGTCGGCATCGCCACCAACGTCTGCGTTGAAAGCACGCTTCGCGACGGCTTCCACCTCGAATATTTCGGCGTGATGCTGGAGGATGCAACCCACCATCTCGGCCCCGAATATTGCCGGCAAGCGACCGCTTATAATGTCGAGAAATTCTTCGGCTGGGTTTCCAGCGTCGCCGATTTCTGCGGCAGCTTCGGCCAGATCGGAAAGTGAACCCCAACGCCGCTCCTCAGGGCGAGCGGGTTGACCATAGGGAGTTAGGGCAGTGCCTTTTGAAGCGATCAATCCGCCCCAATTCCCGACGCCGATCGCGCCTTATTCGGCTGGCGCCAAAGCGGGCAACACTGTCTACGTCTCGGGCGTGCTCGCGCTGGGCGAGGGCGGGACGGTGCTGCATGTCGGCGACGTCGCCGCGCAGACGCGCCATGTCCTGGAGGTGATCAAGATCACGCTAGAGGCCGCCGGCGCGACCATGGCGGACGTCGCGATGAATCACATATTCCTCAAGGATCTGGCCGATTATGCCGCCTTCAACGCGGTCTATGCCGACTATTTTCCCGGCCAGAAGCCCGCGCGTTATTGTGTCAAATGCGAGCTGGTGAAGCCTGGCTGTCTAGTCGAGATTGCGTCGGTGGCGCATATCGGTGCCTGAAGCCGCCGGGCTCCATTACGATCTGTACGGGCCGCCCGAGGCCGAACCGCTCATCCTTTCATCCGGCCTCGGCGGGTCAGCGCATTATTGGCGGCCCAATGTCGAGGCGTTCGCCGAGCATTTCCGCGTCCTCACCTACGATCATCGCGGTACCGGACGCAGCGACCCGGCCTTGCCAGAGACGGTCAGTATCGAAGATATGGCGGACGACGTGCTTGCGCTGATGGACGCTCTCGCGATCGAGCGCGCGCATTTCGTCGGCCATGCGATCGGCGGGATGATCGGCATGGCGATCGCGCTCAAGGCGCGTGACCGGCTGCGGCGGCTGATGGTGATCAACGGCTGGGCGCGGCTCGAACCGCATACGGCGCGCTGCTTCGACGCGCGGCTGCGGCTGCTGCGCGAGGGTGGCCCGCAGGCTTATGCCGAGGCGCAGTCGATCTTCCTCTTCCCCGCCGACTGGATCGCGCTGCACGAAGAGGATGTCGCGGCGATGGCGCACGCCACGGTCGAACATTTCCCGGAGACGGCCGCGCTCGAGAAACGGATCGCGGCGGCGCGCAGCTTCGACATCCTCGATCGGGTGGGCGAGATCGGCACGCCTTTGCTGGCGGTCTGTGCGAGCGATGACGTCCTCGTGCCGTCGATCGCCTCGACGCGCATCGTCGATCATCTTTCGCCCTTCAACGGCGGCACCGAAGTGACGATGCGCTGGGGCGGCCATGCCTGCAACGTCACCGATCCGGCAAGTTTTCATCAATTCGCGCTCGCCTGGCTGGCGGGAAAGGCGCTCATCGAGGAGTAGATCCCATGCAGGTCGGCGTGTTCATTCCCATCAATAACAATGGCTGGCTGATCAGCGAGAACAGCCCGCAATATATGCCGAGCTTCGATCTCAATAAGGCGATCGCGCTCAAGGCGGAGGCGCACGGGCTCGATTTCCTGCTGTCGATGATCAAGCTCAGGGGCTTCGGCGGAAAGACCGAATTCTGGGAATATGGGCTGGAGAGCTTCACGCTGATGGCGGGGCTCGCGGCGGTCACGGACAGGATCAAGATCTACGCGACCTGTCCGACCCTGCTGATCCCGCCCGCGTTCGCGGCGCGCATGTGCAACACGATCGATTCGATCAGCCATGGGCGCTTCGGGCTCAACCTGATCACCGGCTGGCAGCGCCCCGAATATAGCCAGATGGGGATGTGGCCGGGCGACGAGCATTTCCGCAACCGCTACGACATGCTCAGCGAATATGCGCACATCCTACGCGAACTGTGGGCGACGGGCGTCTCCGACTACAAGGGATCCTATTATCAGATGGACGATTGCCGTGTCCGGCCCAAGCCGGAGGGCGACATCAAGCTCATCTGCGCGGGCTCGTCCGATGCGGGCCTCGCTTTCTCCGCGCAATATGCGGATTATGCGTTTTGCCTGGGCAAGGGCGTCAACACGCCCAAGGCCTTCGCCTTCAATAATGAACGCCTCGCGCTCGCGACCGAAAAGACCGGACGCGACGTATCCGTCTTCGTGCTGGTGATGGTGATCGCCGCCGAAACCGACGAGCAGGCGATGGAGAAGTGGATCCACTATCGCGAGGGCGTGGACCATGATGCGGTCGCCTGGCTGGGCGAGCAAGGCGCCGCCGACAAGACCAGTACCACCACCAACGTCCGCCAGCTTGCGGACAAGGAAAGCGCGGTCAACCTCAACATGGGGACTTTGGTCGGCTCTTATGAAAGCATCGCGCGCATGCTCGACGAGATGGCCGAAGTGCCCAATACGGGAGGGGTCTTGTTGACCTTCGACGACTTTCTGGAGGGGGTCGAGGCGTTCGGAACGCGCATTCAGCCGCTGATGAAGAGCCGCCAAAAAAGGTGAGGATATGATCCGCCCCGATTCGGAAGGGCTGATCAAGCGCCCGAATCGGCGATTTTGCGGGATTTTTGCACCGTAATGGTCAGGACACATAAGAAAGGTTAAGATGTTTAGGGTCTTGTTAACCTTTAACCTTCATTACCGTATTCGTAACCAAGCGCGTTGACGGTTAGGACGGGGGTCCATCCCGGACGCCAGGAGACAGGGGTTTAGCCATGCGTGTGCTGCTTATCGAAGACGATCCCACGACTGCCCGCTCGATCGAGCTGATGCTGAACTCGGAAGGGTTCAACGTTTATACGACCGACCTCGGTGAGGAGGGTCTCGATCTCGGCAAGCTGTACGATTACGACCTGATCGCGCTCGACCTCAATTTGCCGGACATGACCGGCTATGACGTACTCAAGAAGCTGCGCACGTCGCGGGTCCAGACCCCGGTCCTCATTCTTTCGGGTATTGCCGAGATGGACGCCAAGGTGCGCGCGCTCGGCTTCGGCGCCGACGACTATGTCACCAAGCCGTTCCACCGCGAGGAACTGATCGCACGTATCCATGCGATCGTCCGCCGCTCGAAGGGCCACAGCCAATCGGTCATCAAGACCGGCAAGCTCGCGGTCAATCTCGACGCGAAGACGGTCGAAGTCGATAGCGCCCGCGTCCATCTGACCGGCAAGGAATATGCGATGCTGGAGCTGCTCTCGCTTCGCAAGGGCACCACGCTCACCAAGGAAATGTTCCTGAACCACCTCTACGGCGGGATGGACGAGCCCGAGCTCAAGATCATCGACGTCTTCATCTGCAAGCTGCGCAAGAAGCTCAGCCTGGCATGCGGCGGCGAGAATTATATCGAAACCGTCTGGGGCCGCGGCTACGTGCTGCGCGAGCCGAACGAAGCCCAGATGGCCGAAGTCGCGTAAAACCTCCTCTCCTCCCAAGACCCCTGCCGCCGTCCCGGTTCGTCCGGGGCGGCGGTTTGTTTTTCCGCCCATGGCAGATCGTTGCGGGGGAAGATCAATCCAGCCGCGGCTTGGCCCGGTTCTTCTTCACCGCCCCCGTGCGCGCTTTCGCTTCGACGCGTTTGATCTTCGCGGCGCGGCTGGGCTTGGTCTTGATCCGCCGTTCCGGCCGGACGCGCGCTTCCGCGACCAGCTCGGCCAGCCGGCGCCGTGCTTCCTCGCGATTGGCTTCGCGCGTGCGGTGGGTGCGCGCGGTGACGAGGATGCCGCCGTCGAGCGTCCATCGGCTGCCGGCGAGCGTCTTCAATCGCGCGAACACATCGGGCGGCAACCGCAGCGCGTAGACATCGAGCCGGAGCTGGACCGCGGTCGCGACCTTGTTGACATTCTGTCCGCCCGGCCCGGTCGCGGCGAGAAAGCGTTCTTCCAGGGCCGCTTCGGGCAAAGGCGGGGGTGCGGGTGGCGGCATGATCCTCGCTCGCAAGGTTAGAGACAGATCTTCTCCGGGGGAAGCACCGTGCCGATGCCGGGCAGTCTCATTAATTTTGCATCAGCCATATTTGGCCCGTCAAAAGTTATCGATTCTGGCCCATGTCTTGGAACCAAGCTAGTGTTCCGGCGGAGTTTTCGTGTTCATTTCCAAACCCAGCCAAGGCGCGGAAACCCCTGTCGAGGATCGCCGGCGCAGTCTCCGCCACGCAGTCGTCAATCAGGTAGCCAAAATACGGCTGGCATCGGGACGCGAGGAATTGTGCCTGCTTCGCGATATCTCGGCCGAAGGGCTGAAGGCGGAGGTCTATATTCCGCTCGAGCGGGGCGTCTCGATCGATATCGAGCTGCGCACCGCGCACGCGGTCAGCGGGAAGATCGTCTGGGTAGCGGACAAGGATATGGGCGTCGCCTTCGATGCGCCGATCCCCGCGGCGGCGATGTTGGCGCATTGTTCGTTCGAGGTGAATGGCGGCAGTGCGCGTCCGCCTCGGCTCAAGGTGAATTTGCGCGGGCTGCTGCGAATTGGCGCTGATGCGCGGATGGTGAGCATCGGCAATATTTCGCAGGCGGGGATGCAGATCGCCGCGCCCGAGCCGCTGCGAGTGGGGGCCGCCTGCTCGATCGCCTTGGCCGGCTTGCCCGCGCGCGCCGCGTCGGTCTGCTGGTGGCGTGGCGGCGACGCCGGCCTGATGCTGACCGAGCCCTTCGACTATCCCACCTTCGCACGGTGGCGCGCGGGCCTCCACTGACGCCTCTTTCAGTCTCTATTCCGCCGACAGATCGTTTCGGATACGGCCCCAGAATATTGATCGTTAATTTGCCGCCAACGATGTTGAGGCGGGAATGGTTACAGGTTGATCAGGCATTCAGGCTTCCTCTCAACCTATGGTGGGTGGTGTTTGCGTGTTCTTTTTCAGGCCCAAGGCAAAAGTCGAGGAGCCGGTGCAAGAGCGCCGGCGCAGCATCCGCCACACGACCGTGATGCAGATCGCCAAGATCCGTCTTGCCGGCGTGCAGGAGGAATTATGCCTGTTGCGCGACATCTCGCCCGAGGGGCTCAAGGCTGAAATCTATGTTCCGGTGGAGACGGGCACGCATGTCGAGGTCGAGGTGCGCACCGGTCATACGTTGAGCGGGTGCATCGCCTGGGCGGAGCCCGACCTGATCGGCGTGTCCTTCGACGAGCCGATGCCGATGGCCGCGATGCTGGCACATTGCTCGTTCGACGCGCGCGTGGGCACGCTGCGCCCACCGCGGCTCAGCGTCGACATGAACGGCCTGCTCAAGCTCGGCGCCGAGGACCGCCCGGTGCGCGTCGGCAATGTTTCGCAGGCGGGCGTGCAGATCGGTGCGCCGGATCCGCTCCAGGCCGGCATCCCATGCGCCATCGCGCTTCCCGGGCTGCCCCCGCGCGCCGCGACGGTGCGCTGGTGCCGTGGCGACCAGGCGGGGCTCCAGCTGTCGGAGCCCTTCGATTATGTCGAATTCGCGGAGTGGCGCGCGATCGTGGCGGCCTGACGGATATTAGGCCTGGTTCGGCAAAGCCGAACCGGTGCCGCTTCAGCGAAGCTGAATCAAACCCCAAGCCGGCCGCACCCCTTTCCCCACCGGGTTCCGCTTGCTAGGGGCACCGCACGCACCGCATCGCAGCATAAGGAATCCCGCCATGACCGCCGTTGGCCAGGACACGCTCGGCACCCGTTCGACCCTGGTGGTCGGAGGACGCCAGCTTTCCTATTATTCGCTCGCCAAGGCGGCCGAGACGATCGGGGATATTTCGCGCCTGCCCTTCAGCATGAAGGTGCTGCTCGAAAACCTGCTTCGCTTCGAGGATGGCGCCACCGTCACCACCGACGACCTGAAGGCGATGGTCCAGTGGCTGACCGACCGCACGTCGGAACGCGAGATCCAGTATCGCCCGGCGCGTGTGCTGATGCAGGATTTCACGGGCGTGCCCTGCGTGGTCGATCTGGCGGCGATGCGCGACGCGATGGGGCAGCTGGGCGGCGATGCGCAGAAGATCAATCCTTTGGTGCCGGTGCATCTCGTCATCGACCATTCGGTGATGGTCGACGAGTTCGGGACGCCCACCGCGTTCAAGGACAATGTCGAGATCGAATATGCCCGCAACATGGAACGCTATGAGTTCCTGCGCTGGGGCTCCAAGGCGCTCGACAATTTCAAGGTGGTGCCGCCGGGTACGGGCATCTGTCATCAGGTGAATCTGGAAAATCTCGCACAGACGGTGTGGGTATCGAAGGACGCGGACGGCAATGACGTCGCTTATCCCGACACGTGCGTCGGCACCGACAGCCATACCACGATGGTCAACGGCCTGGGCGTGCTCGGCTGGGGGGTGGGCGGGATCGAGGCGGAAGCGGCGATGCTCGGCCAGCCGGTGTCGATGCTGATCCCCGAGGTCGTTGGCTTCAAGCTGACCGGTACGCTTGCCGAGGGCATCACCGCGACCGATCTGGTGCTGACCGTCACCCAGATGCTGCGCCAGAAAGGCGTGGTCGGTCGCTTCGTCGAATTTTACGGCCCCGGCCTCGACGCGCTCACGCTCGCCGACCGCGCGACCATCGCCAACATGGCGCCCGAATATGGCGCGACCTGCGGCTTTTTCCCGGTCGATACCGCGACGCTCAATTATCTGCGCCTCACCGGCCGCGAGGACGATCAGATCGAGCTGGTCGAGGCTTATGCCAAGGCGCAGGGCATGTGGCGCGACGCCACCGCGCCCGACCCGGTCTTCACCGATACGCTCGCGCTAGATATGTCGACCGTACAGCCGAGCCTCGCCGGCCCGAAGCGCCCGCAGGACAAGGTCCTGCTGTCCAACGTCGACGAGAATTTCAACAACGAGCTGGTGACCGGCTACAAGAAAACCGGCGATAGCGACGTGCGCGTGCCCGTGGAGGGCGGCGATTTCGAGGTCGGCCATGGCGACGTAGTGATCGCGGCGATCACGAGCTGCACCAACACGTCCAACCCCTCGGTGCTGGTCGCCGCCGGCCTGGTGGCGCGCAAGGCGCACGCGCTCGGCCTCAAGCCAAAGCCATGGGTCAAGACCAGCCTGGCGCCGGGCAGCCAGGTCGTCACCGATTATCTGAACAAGGCGAAACTGAGCGAGGATCTCGACGCGATCGGCTTCAACCTCGTCGGCTATGGCTGCACGACCTGCATCGGCAATTCGGGCCCGCTGCCCGCGCCGATCAGCAAGGCGATCAACGAGCATGATCTCGTCGCCGCGTCGGTGCTGTCCGGCAACCGCAATTTCGAAGGCCGCGTGTCGCCCGACGTGCGCGCCAACTTCCTCGCCTCGCCGCCCCTGGTGGTCGCCTATGCGCTCAAGGGCACGGTCCGCGAAGATATCACCACTACCCCGATCGGCACGACCGAGGACGGCAAGCCGGTGATGCTCAAGGATATCTGGCCGACCAACCAGGAGATCAGCGATCTCATCTCCTCGGTGATCGACAGCGACATGTACCGCACCCGCTATGCCAACGTGTTCGAAGGCGATGCCAAGTGGCGCGGCATCCAGGTCGAGGGTTCGGACACCTATACCTGGTCGGCGGGGTCGACCTACGTTCAGAACCCGCCTTATTTCGAGGGCATGACGATGACGCCGGCGCCGGTCGAGGACATCGTCGACGCGCGTCCGCTTGCCATCCTCGGCGATTCGATCACCACCGACCACATCTCGCCGGCGGGCTCGATCAAGGCGGACAGCCCGGCAGGCCGTTACCTGAACGAGCATCAGGTCTCGAAGGCCGACTTCAACAGCTACGGCGCGCGCCGCGGCAATCATGAGGTCATGATGCGCGGCACCTTCGCCAATATCCGCATCCGCAATGAGATGGTTCCCGGCATCGAGGGCGGGATGACCCGCTACGTGCCGACCGGCGAGACGCTGGCGATCTACGATGCCGCGCAGAAATATAAGGCGGACGGCACCCCGCTCGTGATCGTCGCGGGCAAGGAATATGGCACCGGCTCGTCGCGCGACTGGGCGGCCAAGGGCACCAACCTGCTGGGCGTGCGCGCGGTGATCGCCGAGAGCTTCGAGCGGATCCACCGTTCGAACCTCGTCGGCATGGGCGTGCTGCCGCTGCAATTCCCCGAAGGTGTCGACCGGAAGGCGCTCGGCTTCGACGGCAGCGAGCTTTTCTCGATCGAGAATGTCGCGGGCCTGCGCCCGCGCCAGATGGTGACGGTCAAGGTCAAGCACACCAATGGCCAGGAAAGCAGCTTCGAGGCGCGCTGCCGCATCGATACCGTCAACGAGCTCGATTATTTCCTCAACGGCGGCATCCTGCCCTACGTGCTGCGCAAGCTGGCAGCGTAAGCCCGGAGGCTCTCCAACGACGGTAAGCGCGTCGGGGCGTCATCGCGAGCCGCGGCCGGAGTAATCGAGAAGCTCACCGTCCGTGCGGCGGAGGACAAAATAAAAGCCCGGGCGTCGCGCGCCGCGCCGCCCGGGCTCTCCCCCAATGAAGCTCAAAAATTTAGGCTAACAGATCTTTCCGCATGTCGCGGCGGAGCGGCGTCATGCTCCAGATCGCCCATTCAGCGTGTCGCCAAGACCGTCCGGCGCGACGATGACCCACGCCGGTTCCCCACGAACCAGGCGTGTCGATCGAAAAATCGCTGACGGAAACGGCCGACGGCATGGCTGTGCTACGCAGGCTATCAGCCGCGGCGACAGCCGAGCAGAATACGTGCTTACGCATCACTAAGAGTCCCCACTCTCGCTTGGCGGCACCACTGCCGCGTCCGGTCAACTATTTTTATTTTTGGTCTGTTGACCGCCTGGGGACCCGAGTCGCGAAGGACAGGGGAGACCAAACGTCTCTGCCTTGTGACTGTGGATAACTAGAAGCTGCGCATTTTGCAACGACAATAGGTAGTTAACGGCGACCGCGCAGAGATAGTTTACATTTCGCCCGATGAAGACAGCGCCGCCCTCAGCCAATCGGGGCAAATGAAGGCTTCGTCCTTGACTGGCGCGGCGGCAGTGGCGAGCCGTTCGACCTGGACCCGAAGCACTGCGAGGCCCAGCTCGGGATAATAGACGTTGGCGGCATCGCCGGGGTCGTCCTGCACCCGCATTACCGCGAGCCGGCGATTGACCTTGTGGCGCCAGTTCATTCGCGCCGTATTCTCCTGCCCGACATAACAGCCCTTGGAAAAGCTCACGCCATTCAGTTCGGCGGCGTTGGTTTCCAGCCACAAGGTCTTGTCGGATCCCAGTTCGGCAACACCCTCGGTCACGCCCAGGCCGAGCCGATGCGCGCGCCAGCCCGTGGCTGCGCCACCGGCGGGCGCGATCCAGCGGCGGCCGAGCGCGGCCAGGCGCGGATCGGGCACGCCCTGATTCGCATCGGGCGACCAGTGGACCGCGAGACTTTCGTCGCGCGCGATCACGATCGGACGGCGCAGGCGATAGAGCGCGAGTCGGCGGATCAGTGCGTCGGCCTGGGCGGCCTCGCAATCGATCAGCAGGTCGCCGCCATCGTCCCACACCAGGAAATCGAACAAGGCCTTGCCCTGCGCCGTGAGCAGGCCCGCCCATACGGGCAAGGGGCCGGTGACGTCGTTGGTGACGAGGCCCTGAAGAAAGCCGCGCACATCCTCGCCGGAAAGCCGGACGAGCGCGCGGTCGGTAAGGGTGGTCGCGGTCATATTGGGGAGCTAGGGAGGCCTAACCCATTTGCCAATGGAGTCGCCGGTGGCCAGCTACGATCTTCTCCTCAAGAATGGTATCGTCTGGACGCCGGGCGGACCGGTCCAGGCCTCGGTCGGGATCGATGGCGGCAAGATCGCGCATATCGGCGAATCGGCGGATGCGGGCGAAACGATCGACTGCACCGGGCTCACCGTGCTGCCGGGCGTGGTCGACAGCCAGGTCCATTTCCGCGAGCCGGGCCTGGAGGCGAAGGAGGATCTGGAAAGCGGGAGCCGCGCGGCCGTGCTGGGCGGCGTGGTGGCGGTGTTCGAGATGCCCAACACCAAGCCCAATACCGACAGCGAGAGCGCAATCCACGACAAGCTCGCGCGCGCCGAGGGGCGCATGTGGTGCGACCATGCTTTCTATGTCGGCGCGACCAGCGCCAATGCCGAATTGCTCGGCCAGCTCGAACGGCTGCCCGGCACGGCCGGGGTCAAGATCTTCATGGGCGCCTCGACCGGCGATCTGCTCGTGTCCGAGGATAGGGAATTGGCGCGCGTGCTCGCGCACGGCCGCCGCCGCGTCGCGATCCATGCCGAGGACGAACCGCGCATGCAGGCGCGGCTGGGCGAGCGCGTCGCAGGCGATCCCTCCTCGCATCCGGTATGGCGCGACGACGAAAGCGCGATGCTCGCGACGCAGCGCATCTTGCGACTCGCCCGCGCCGCGCGGCGGCCGATCCACATCCTGCATGTGACCACGCCCGCCGAGCTCGACTATATCAGCCGGAACAAGGATATCGCGACCTGCGAGGTCACGCCGCAGCACCTCACGCTCGCCGGCGAGGAGGCTTATCCAAGACTCGGCACTTATGCGCAGATGAACCCGCCGATTCGCTCGGGCGCGCATCGCGATGGTCTGTGGCATTGGCTCAACCAGGGCGTGCCCGACGTGCTCGGTTCGGACCACGCCCCGCACACAAAGGACGAGAAAGCCAAGCCCTATCCCGACAGCCCCAGCGGCATGCCGGGCGTGCAGACTTTACTGCCGTTGATGCTTAACCACGTCGCGCATGGCCGGCTGTCGCTGCAACGGCTGGTCGAGCTGACGTCCGCCGGACCACAACGCGTGTTCGGCATGACCGGCAAAGGCCGGATCGCGGCGGGCTATGACGCCGATTTCACCCTGGTCGATCTCAAGGCCAAATGGACGATCGAGGATAATTGGCTCGCGTCGCGCTGCGGCTGGTCGCCCTTCACCGGCATGGAGATCACCGGGCGGCCGGTCGCCACGATCGTACGCGGTCATGTGGTGATGCGCGACGGTGCGCTTGCCGCCAGGGCGATCGGCCGGCCCATCCGGTTCGATTCGGCGGCCTGGGAGTGATGACGCAGTAAGGGAAGCCCGCTAAAGGGCGCGCATGACCGACACTACGCCAACCCCGCCCGACCGCCTTTCAGTCGATCCACGCAGCCCCTTTTTCGATGAGGAGGCGCTCGCGCGCGGCATCGGCATCATCTTCAACGGCACCGAACGCTTCAACGTCGAGGAATATTGCGTGAGCGAGGGCTGGGTGCGCCTCGCCATGGCCAAGACGCGTGACCGCAAGGGCAATCCGCTGACGATGAAGATGAACGGCTCGGTCGAGCCTTTCTTCCGCGACAGCGCGCCCGAATCGGAACAGGCCTGAAAGTACGGCTGGGTTGAGCCGGTGCGGGCTCGGTTCAGCCTCGCTGAACCGCCAACGAACGCGCACATGTTCGACGGCCCTTCTCCTCGCGATCCGAATTTGGGAGAAGGCGGCATGACAAGGCCCCGCGCAAAGACGCGGGCGCCGCACAACATGTTCGCAAAGGTCCAATCCCTTGGCCAAGACTCCGACACCCACCGAAGCCGACCTCACGGCCGGCGAACCCCGCCGCCGTCCGCGCCATCAGGCGCTCGAGATCGGCAATCATCGTCTCAGCCCGTCGACCCTGATGATGGGGCATGGCTTCGATCCGGCTTTGTCCGAAGGCTCGCTCAAACCGCCCGTTTTCCTGACATCGACCTATGTTTTCGAGAGCGCGGCGGCGGGCAAGCGCTTCTTTGAAGGCGTCACCGGCAAGCGCCCGGGCGGCGCCGAGGGCTTGGTCTATTCGCGCTTCAACGGCCCCAACCAGGAGATATTGGAGGATCGGCTCGGCATCTGGGAAGGCGCCGAAGATGCGCTGACTTTTTCGTCGGGCATGTCCGCGATCGCGACGGTGCTGCTGGCCTTGGTCCAGCCGGGCGACACGATCGTGCATTCGGCGCCGCTCTATGCCGCCACCGAAACGCTGATCGGTAAGATCCTCGGCAAGTTCGGCGTCAAATGGCTCGATTTCCCGGCGGGCGCGACGCGCGAGGAAATCGACGCGGTGATGATGGAAGCCAAGAAGAGCGGCCGCGTGCCGCTCATCTATCTCGAAAGCCCGGCCAATCCGACCAACGCCTTGGTCGATATCGAGGCAGTGAGCGCGTCGCGCGACGCACTGTTCGCTTCCGAAGCGGGGGGCGAGAAGCCCCTGATCGTGATCGACAACACCTTCCTCGGCCCGCTCTGGCAGCAGCCGCTCAAGCATGGCGCGGATCTCGTCCTCTACAGCCTCACCAAATATGCCGGCGGGCATAGCGATCTCGTCGCGGGCGGTGCGGTCGGCTCCAAGGCGGCGATCAATCCGATCCGAATGATGCGCAACACGATCGGCACGATCCTCGATCCGCATCCGGCGTGGATGCTGCTGCGCAGCCTCGAAACGCTCGAATTGCGCATGAGCCGCGCGGGCGAGAATGCGGCCAAGGTCTGCGCTTGGCTACGCAATCATCCCAAGGTCGAACTCGTCGGCTATCTCGGCTTCCTCGATGAAGGCTCGCGCCAGGCGGACATTTACAACCGCCATTGCACCGGCGCGGGGTCGACCTTCTCGCTCTACCTCAAGGGCGGCGAGGCCGAAGCCTTCCGCTTCCTCGACGCGCTCAAGATCGCCAAGCTCGCGGTCAGCCTCGGCGGCACCGAGACGCTCGCCAGCCACCCCGCCGCGATGACGCACCTGTCGGTGCCCGACGCGCGCAAACAGGCCCTGGGGATCGGCGACAATCTGGTGCGCATCTCGATCGGCGTCGAAAATGCCGACGACCTCATCGCCGATTTCGAACAGGCGCTGGCTGCGATTTGAGATCGACCTCGCGAGGGTGGGGAACCGGACGCGCCAGCGTCCGTAGCCTCAGTCCGATGATGTCGATCGGCCCGTCCTGCCAGGATCGTACGATGTAACGATCCCGGTGCAGTTCCTGGAGGAACATGTCGCCGGGATCGTAGGTCTTCGCGCCCAACCGCAGCAGCCAGATGGTCGGCACCCTTTTGGTGGCGGGTTCCTGCGCGATGGCGTGCAGCTCGGGCCGGGGCAGCGAGGACACGCCGCGCGTTCCGGTGGGATGCGTGCCGTGACGGTCCTCGAGCGCGGGTACGTCGCGCGGAATGGCGCGGATCGGATAGCTCAGCCCCTTGTCGCGCAGCGCATAATGCAACGGCAATTTGCCTTCGTTGGGATAAGCGAAGATCTGGTCGCCACGGTTGAAATGGGCCGCGAGCCAATCGACCGTCCGGTACCAGTCCTGCATCGGCGGCCCCATCCGCGCCTGCACGTCCGCGGTCAACATGGACGCGCCGATCAGCACCGCCGCACCGACCCCAAGCATCCGATATCGGCCGGGAGCACTCGCGCCGATACCCAGCAGGAGGAGAGCCGGTATCGCGGTCGCGGTCATGATTCGCGTCACGAATACGGGCGCGATGGTCAGCGATAGCAGGATCGCCGTTATCGGCGGCAGCAGCGCCAGTGTGAGCAGCATTGCTGTCAGTTGCCTGCCGTGCGCGGCGCGGTGCAAGGCTATGGTCGCGATACCCGCCAGCACCAGGCTGCCGAGGCCGATCCAGCCGGGCACGCCATAGAGGATCATGAGATGGTCGATCAGTCCCCAGTTGAGCGAGAATTGCAACCAGGTGTGCTGCGTCCAGACCGCCGCCTGGCCGCGCAGGATCATCAGGCAAGGCAAATATAATAGGCCGACCATAACGTGGCCCGCCACCAGCGCGATCCAGTCGCGCCGGGCAAGCTGGCGCAAGGGTAGCGCGAAGGCGAGCGCGAGGGTGAGCGCGAGTCCATAGAGCGCGCCGAGATTGTGCAGCCAGACGAGGGCCTCGAGAAGCAGCAAATAGCCGATCAGGCTGCGCCCGAATATCGGCCGTCCGCGTTCGGCGCGGGTGGCCAAGCGCAGGATCAGCCCGATCTCGATCGTGTAGAGCAGGATCATCTGCGAATAAGGCCGGATTTCGCGCGTCATCTCGACCAAGGCGAGCGAAAGACTGGCAAGCGCGACGACGGCGAGCTGGAGCCGGCGGCGCTCGTCCGCCTCCCAGCCGATCCAGCGGCCCATGGAAGCGGCAACCAGCCACAGCGCCGGCAGGGTCGCGATGCCGAACGTCCAGCCGAACAGCCTTAGCGAGGCCAGCCCGTCGCCGAACGGAAGCACCCAGAGGTGCAGCAGGGTGTAATAAAAAGGCGGATGGCTCTCGTAGAGTGGAACCACGCGCCACAGAAAGCCGAAGCCATGGTCCGCGGCATAGGCACTATAGGCCTCGTCCAGCCACATCGGATCGCCGGTCAGATTCCAGGTCCGCAAGCCCACGCCGATCGCGACCAGCAGGGCGGCGGCCATCCAGATTGTGCGTCGGTCCCGCATGATTGTTTCGCTTATAACCTTTGCAGGCACTTGTCGCGCCGGCTGGCGACGCCATAAGGGGGCGCGATGTTCCGTTCAGGACCCCCGGTCGAGACGCCTGCTGGCTGGTGGAATAGCCGCTGGTTCCTGATATTCTTGGTATTGCTGGCGGCGGTGCCGCTTCTTTACCCCACGATCCCGCCGCTGACCGACCTGCCCGAGCATATGGGCCGCTATCGGATCCAGCTGTCCGATCCGAACGATCCTCTGCTCAAGGATTATTTCAGCTTCCATTGGGCATTCATCGCCAATCTCGGCGTCGATCTGCTGGTCGTGCCGATGGCCAAGATATTCGGGCTCGAGCTCGGCGTGAAACTGATCGTGATCGGCATCGTGATGCTGACCGCGAGCGGACTCCTGTGGACCGCGCACGAGGCGCATGGACGCGTCCCGCCGCCGGCCTTGTTCGCGCTGCCGCTCGCTTATTCTTTCCCGCTGATCTGGGGTTTCCTCAACTTCCTGCTGTCGATGGCGCTCGCGCTCAATGCCTATGCCTTGTGGCTCCGCCTCGGGCGCCAGCAGCGATGGACGTTGCGCCATGCGCTGTTCGTCGCGATCGGCCTGATCCTGACCACCGCGCATATTTTCGGCTGGGCGGTGCTCTGCCTGCTGGCGTTCGGTGCGGAGACGGTGCGCGCGCGCGATGCGGGCCGGAAGTTCCTGCCGAGCCTGTGGCAGGGCGCGATCTCCTGCCTGTCGCTCGCACCGCCCTTGCTGCTGCTGATCGTATGGCGCAGCGGCGACGCGAGCGGGCAGAATATCGACTGGTTCGCCTGGCGCGCCAAATATGTCTACATGGTCTCGATCCTGCGCAACACCGGGATGGCGTTCGACCTCGCCTGCGTCTACCTCTTGTGGGGGCTGGTCGCGTTCGGTCTGGCGGGCGTTTGGGTGCGGATGAACCGCACACTCGGCATCGCGTCGCTGATGCTGATTTTGGCCTATATATTGTTGCCGCGTATTCTGTTCGGATCGGCTTACGCCGATATGCGGCTCGCGCCTTATGTCATGCTGATCGCGGTCGGCGCGCTCGTGCTGGTCACGCCGTCACGCCGGCAGGCGTCGATCGTCGCCGCGGCGGCGACCGCCTTGTTCGTGCTGCGGATCGGCATCCTTACCGAGGATTTCGCGCGCCACGACCGCGACAATGCGCATCAGCTCGAGGCATTGAACCTGGTCAAGCCGGGCAGCCGCGTGTTCGTCGAGGTGCATCTCCCATGTCTCAGTATGTGGGAGACGTCGCGCATGGATCATCTCGGCGCAATGGCGATCGTGCGGCGCGGCGCCTTCGCCAACGGCCAGTGGACCGATCCGGGCGCGCAATTGGTGCGGATCAAATATGCGCCGGCCAAGGGCTATGCGGAGGATCCGACCGAGATATTGCGTCCACGCGCCTGTAACGATCGCCGTGCGAAACATTATCCCGCCGGGATCAACAACCTGCCGCACGACGCGTTCGACTATGTCTGGCTGATCGACATGCCGCGTGACAAATGGAACAGCTTTCCCGGCCTGACCCCGATCTGGACCGGCGGCGAAAGCGGCATCCTCTACCGCGTCGGACCGCGCCCATCCTGGTCCGTGCCGATTCCCGAACCGGCGGGCTCGGCCACCAGGGCGATCGAAACGCCCGCCGGAAACAAGCCGCGCACCGCGACGTGACGCTCGGCCCCGAATAGCCAGGTCAGGATCGTGTTGACCGGCTTGGGTGGAATGCGATCCTCGTCCCCGCCTTCGCGGCCTAGCACGCGGTTGAGCCAGCGCACGCCGACAATCGCGGGCAGCAGCAAGGTGTTGAACGCGGTACGGCGCAGCGTACGGAATCCCGCCGCGCGCACCACCGCCTCCAGTGTCGCGCGCGTATAGCGGCGCTGATGATGATGGGCGACGTCGTGCCCGCTCCACAAGGACGGCATGGCCGGCACCGCGAGCACCAGCCGGCCGCCGGGCGCGAGCTTGGGCCTCAGCGCGGCGAGTGCACCCTGGTCATCGGGAATATGTTCGAGCACGTCGAGCAGCACGATCAGGTCATATCGGCCGTCTTCGAGCGGCACGTCGGGCAGATAGCCGCCCTTGATCGCCACGCCGGTCCGCTGCGCCGCGAAGGCGCGCGCATGATCGTCGGGCTCGATCGCATCGACCGTACCGAATTGCTGGAGCATGGCGATGTTGGAGCCGGTGCCGCAGCCGACTTCCAGGATCCTGAGCGGCCCTTTCCGGGGCCGCCAGCGTTCGAGCAACGCGGTCAGGATCTTGCGGCGGCCGACGAACCACCAATGATCGCGGTCGATCTCCGCCATCCGGTCATAGACATGGCGTTCCATCAGGCTTGGTCATCGCCCGCATCGCCGATCGTTTCCCGCACGATGTAGATCGGGCGGCGCTTGGTCTCGACCAGGATCCGCCCGACATATTCGCCGAGGATTCCGAGCGAGAGCAATTGGACGCCGCCAAGGAACAGCACCGCGACCATCATCGAGGCATAACCCGCGACGTCGATCCCGTAGAGCACGACGCGCCCGATCAGGAACAGGGCATACAGCAACGCGATCGCGGCGATCACGAAGCCGATATAGGACCAGACGCGCAGGGGCGCGGTCGAGGCCGAGGTGAGGCCGTCGATCGCGAGCTTCCACAGCTTGATATAATTGAACTTGGTGCGGCCGACCGAACGCTCGGCCCGATCGTAATAGACCGCGGCCTGCTTGAATCCGCCCCATGAGAAGAGGCCCTTCATGAAGCGGTTGCGCTCGGGCATCGCGCGGATCACCTCGACCACCTTGCGGTCGAGCAGGCGGAAGTCGCCGGCATGTTCGGGAATCTTGTCCTCCGACAGCCAGTTATGTGCGCGATAATAAAGGTCCGCGGTCAGCCTTTTCGGCAAGCTGTCGGTCATGCGGTTGCGCCGCACGCCGAACACGACCTCGTTGCCCAGCCGCCATTGGTCGAGCATCGCGCCGATCACCTCGGGCGGGTCCTGCAGGTCGACGTCGATCGGGATCACGGTCTCGCCGCGGACATGGTCGAGGCCTGCCGACAGCGCCGCCTCCTTGCCGAAATTACGCGACAGCGAGATGCCGACGATGCGCGGGTCGCGGCGATTGGCGGCCATGATCGCGGCAAGCGTCGCATCCGAGCTGCCGTCGTCGACGAACAATATTTCCCACAATACCGCGTCGCCCGCCGGATCGCGCAAGGCATCCAGCACCGCGCTCACGCGCGCGACGAACGGCTGGATCGCATCCTCCTCGTCCTTGACCGGCACGATCACCGAGACGAGCGGCCGCCTGGCCACCGCCGCGACCGGCTTGTTGCGGGCAGGGGAGGTGGACGAGACGACTTTCACGTGAACACCCACCAGCGGTTGAGCGCGAAGATCATAGCAGGGGTAACGCACCAGATCGGCACATAAAGCGTCCAATGCGGCAATTTGAGCGCCTCGGTCAGCAGCCAGGCCCAGAACGCATTGAGCATAAGGCTGGGGACCGAGGCGAGCACGAAGCGAACCTGGCTCGAACGGTCGCGCGCGCCGTGGTTGCGGAACGTCACCCTGCTGTGCAGGAAATAGCCAAGAGAGAGCGCGGCGATATAGCCGGCGAAATTGCAGAGCTGGAGCGGCAGGTGCGTCCAGCTGTCGAGCGACACCAGCACCAGCGAATAGAGCGCGGTAACGATGCTGCCATTCACGCCGTAGCGGACGATCTGCCAGAATAGTTCGCGCCTTCGCGCCATCGCCGTCAAACCAACGTCCCCTGTTCGTCCTGCCGCAGAAGGCGGGCCTCTGCCTCCTGCCGTCCATAGGGCCTGTCTTCCCTGGACGACGATCAGGCTCTAGAGCGCCGCGACCGGAGAGGGAAGAGCGGGTGAGCGAACAGTCCGAACAACCGACCTATTGGCGCCGCTGGTTTCTCGCCTGCTGGGCGGCGTTCGTCGTCTACATGCTCTGGTACAAGTGGAACGGGATCCACTGGTTCTCGCTCAGCGATACCGACGACAATATGCGCTTCGCCCAGGTGCAGGCATTGCTCGGAGGGCAAGGCTGGTACGACCTGCGCCAGCATCGGATCGATCCGCCGGGCGGTATCTCGATCCATTGGTCGCGGCTGGTCGATCTGCCGATCGCGGCCCTGATATTGATCCTCAGGCCCTTCCTCGGCGGGCAGGAAGCCGCGCGCTGGGCATGCGCGATCGCGCCGATGCTCGCGATCGGCCCGGCACTGTACGGGCTGATGCTGACGGTCCGGCGGCTGGTCGATCGCTGGTCGTTCTTCCTTGCCGGCTCGATCCTCGCCTGCGCCAACACCACCTTGCTGATGTGGATGCCGCTCAGGGTCGATCATCATGGCTGGCAATTGGCGAGCCTGATTGTCGCGGTATCGGGCATGGCCGACGGCAAGCGCTTTCGCGGCGGCCTGACCGCGGGCTTCGCCACGGCCTTCTCGCTGACGATCGGGCTGGAGCTTTTGCCCTATCTCGCCGTCGTTGGCGCGCTGATCCTTTTATGGTGGGTGATCGATGGCGCGCAGGCGCGGCGGCTGCAAGGCTATGGCATCAGCCTCGCCGCGGGCACCGCCTTCGGTTATCTCGTCTTCGGTTCGTTCGACAACGAACAGATGCTGTGCGATGCGCTGACCCCGGTCTATCTGTCGACATTGGTCGGCGCGGGCGCGATCCTGTTCGCGCTCGGCGCGCTGCCGATCGCCCGGCGCTGGCAGCGCATCGCCGCCGCGATTCTGGCCGGCGGCGCGATCCTCGGTTTCTATGCCGGCGCCTTTCCGCAATGCCTGGGACGGCCGGAGCATTTGTCGCCCGAGGCGGACAAGCTCTGGTTCAGCCATATCAAGGAAGCCCGGCCGCTTTATCAGCATGGCTGGCGGGTCGCCTTCCCGACATTGTCGCTATCCGTCGTTGGCGTGGTCGGCGCTGCCTGGTCCTTCTGGCGCACGCGCGGGACCGAGAAAGCGATTCCCTGGGCCTTGGTCTTTCTGCTTTCGCTCTTCTCCGCGCTCCTGCTCTTCTGGCAGACGCGCGCGGGGCCGGGTTCGCAGCTGATGGGCGTAATCGGCGCGACCGCTTTGGGCTGGCCGCTGGTGACCTGGACGCTCGATCACCGAAACATGCTGATCCGTATATTCGGGACGGTTGCCGTGTTTCTGCTCGTCTCGGGCTCCTTCTCTGCCTTGATCGTGAAGAACGTACCCGAGCATAAGAGCGCGTACCGCGTGAAGGTCGATCTGGCGAGCCGCCGCTGTCCGACGCTGCCCGCGCTCAAGCCGATTGCCGACCTGCCGCCCGCGACGATCCTGACCTTCATCGATCTGGGGCCGCGATTGATCGCGGTGACCCATCATGACGCGGTGGCGGGGCCGTATCACCGCGCGAGCGATGCGATTCTCGACGTGCAGCACAGCTTCCGCAATCCCGACCCGGAGTTCGCGCACGACGTAATGCGCCGCCATGGCGCGAGCCTACTCCTGATCTGCCCAGGCTTTCCCGAATCCACCGTCTATCTGAGCGAGGCGCCCAAGGGCTTCTACGCGCAGATCCTGCATGATCAGGTGCCCGCCTGGCTGCAGCCGGTGAAGCTGCCGGATGGTTCGCCTTATCGGCTATGGCGAAGGATCAAGTGATGATCGACCCGAGACCCTTTGCGGAACGCTGGCTCGCGGCCTGGAATGCACATGATCTGGATGCCGTATTGGCGCTGTTCCACGACGACGTGGTCTTCACCTCGCCACTCGCGATGAAGGTGGTTCCCGAAAGCGCGGGCGTGATCCGCGGCAAGCCGGCGCTGCGCGCATATTGGAGCGCGGCGCTGGCCCAGGTGCCCGATCTCCATTTCGAGCTGACGAGCCTGTTCGCCGGCGTGGATTCGCTGTTGATCGGCTTCAGCATGAACAACGGGCCCGAGCGGTTCGAGATAGTGCGTTTCCGGGACGATCGCGTGAGCGAGGGCCACGGCACCTACCGGGTCGAGACCTAGAGTTTGATTCAGCTTCGCTGAAGCGGCACCGGCCCGCACCCCCACCCGGCCTCCCAACAGGGTATTCTATGGGAGGCCGGGTGGGGGTGCGGGCCGGCGCCGCCCGGTTCAGCTTTGCTGAACCCGACTCTAACGCCGCTCGGGCGGAATATCCCGCAGCCTGTGCGAGAGGGCCTCGACCTCGGACATATCATGGCTCAGCGTTCGGCGCTGCGAGGATGGCGGCCGCTTGGCGACGGATAGGCCTGGACGCCATTCGGTCGCGGGCCGGATCGGCCGCGGCGTGAAGCCGCCGCCGCAATTGGGGCAGACGTTGAACAATCTGGTATCGACGCAGTCGGCGCAGAAGGTACATTCATAGGTGCAGATGCGCGCGTCGGTCGCGTCCGGCGGCAGGTCCTTGTCGCAATATTCGCAATTGGGCCGAAGCTCGAGCGCCATGGCGTCAGCCGAAGCTCGCCTTGACCCCGTCGATCACATATTGCGCCGCCAGCGCGGCGAGCAGCACGCCCAGGATGCGGGTGATCATCGCTTCCAGCTTGTCGCCCAGCACACGCATGATCGGGCCGGCGGCGAGCAGCGAAACGAGCGTGGTGGCCAGCACCGCCGCCAGCGCGCCGAGCACGATCATCAGATGCAGGCCATGATTGCGTGACGTCACCAGCATCACGGTCGCGATCGACCCCGGCCCCGCAATCATCGGAATCCCCATCGGGAAAACCTAGATATCCTCCGGCTCCTCGCGATGCTCCTCGGCATGGCGGCGCGTGATCTCCTCGACCCGGCCCTCGCGGC
>JAEKMC010000217.1 GCA_019508115.1 Sphingomonas sp. | reverse complement strand
CGCGAAGCCTATCGCTCGCATTTCGACCATAAGAGCGAGAAAGCCACGCCCGGTTATTATGCGGTCAGCCTGCTCGACCAGAAAGTCTTCGCCGAGCTGACCGCGGGCACGCGGATCGGCGTGCACCGCTATGCTTTCCTCGAGGGCGCGCAGGCGCACCTCCTGCTCGATCTCAGGACCACGCTCTATAATTATCCAGGCAAGACGCTCTGGTCCTCGATCCGGCTGCGCTCCGACGGCACGATCACCGGCTGCCGTCAGACGCGCGGCTGGGCGCCCGACCGGATTCTCTGCTTCGCGATCCGCTTCAGTGCGCCACTCGTGGCCCACGCCTTCGCCAATACCGAAACCGATATCGCTTATAAGGGCTTCCAGGGGCCAGGCCGCGGCACCGACGCGGTGGCTGCGCGCGAGGGCCGCGCAATCGTCGCGCGCTTCGATTTCGGCGCGCTGTCCAGACCGATCGAAGTCAAGGTCGCTTTGTCCTCCGTCGACGAAGACGGCGCCATCGCCAATCTCGACAGCGAACCCGGCAATTTCGACGCAATCCGCGCAAAGACGAAGGCCGCCTGGGAGCAGGCTTTGGCCGCGCTCGACATCCAGGCACCCGCGCCGGTGGCGAAAAGCCTCTACACCGCGCTCTATCACTCGCTCCTCGCGCCTTCGGTCGCGGGCGATGCCGACGGGCGCTATCGCGGCCCCGACAACCAGGTCCACAAGGCCGACGGCTTCACCTTCCGCTCGACCTTCTCGCTGTGGGACACGTTCCGCGCCGAGCATCCCTTGCTCACCCTGATCCAGCCCGAACAGACCAACGCCGATTTCATCCGCTCGCTCGTTGCCAGCCGGAAATATAGCCCGTTCGGCATCCTCCCCATCTGGCAATTTCAGGGCCGCGAGACCTGGACGATGATCGGCTATCATGCGGTGCCGGTCATCGCGGATGCCGCCATGAAGGGCATCAAGGGCTTCGATCCGAACGAAGCACTGGATGCGATGGTCGCGAGCGCGACCTACGGCCCCTATGGCGATCTCTCGGACTATATGACGCTCGGCTATGTGCCGATCGACAGGGAGCCCGAGGCGGCCTCCAAGACGGTCGAATATGCCTATGACGATTGGGCGATTGCGCAGATGGCGCACAAGCTCGGCCGAGCCGATATCGCCGCCACGTTCGACAAGCGCGCCGCTTACTGGCGCAACAGCTTCGACCCGAAGACCGGCTGGGTCCGCGCGCGCCTTTCCACCGGCGCCTTCCGCGCGCCGTTCGATCCCGTCTCGATCAAATATGGCTCCGACTATACCGAGGGCAATGCCTGGCAATATAGCTGGTTCGTGCCGCAGGACGAAGGCGGGCTGGTGCGCCTGCTCGGCGGCGACAGGAAGACCGTCGCCAAGCTGGATGCGATGTTCGATTACGACATCAGCAAGCTCGATTACTCCTCCTCAGAGGATATTGCCGGGCTGATCGGCGAATATATCCACGGCAACGAACCGAGCCATTCGGTCGCCTATCTCTACGTCTATGCGGGCGCGCCGTGGCGCACGCAGGCGCGGCTCAAGCAGATCGTCGACAGCCAGTATAAACCCTCACCTGATGGCCTCGCGGGCAATGACGACCTCGGCCAGATGTCGGCCTGGCTGGTCTTCACCAGCCTGGGCTTCTACCCCGTCACGCCCGCCAGCCTCGAATATGTGATCGGCCGGCCCTTCGTGTCGAAGGCGGTGCTGCATTTGCCCAATGGCAAGAGCTTCACGGTCAGCACCGACGATCCCGCCAAGCCGTATATCGGCAAAGTGCTTTTGAACGGCGTGCCGCTCAACCGCGCCTATATCCGTCATGCGGAGATCATGGCCGGCGGCGAACTCCATTTCACGATGCAGGCGACGCCCAACAAAAGCTGGGCGACTGCCCAAAAGGCCCGTCCCTTCTCGATGACGAACTGAACCCGCTTCGGCTTTCTTGCCGGCGCCGAACGGTCACCGCATCGCCATGCGCCCCAGGCCTGCCTGGACGGCCACCGTCTCCGGCACGCCATGGATCCGCTTATAGACAATGCGCTCGTGCGAGCCGACGGGGAAGACCGCGATTGGCCGGTAATGCGCCTGGAGCGCACGCCGCACGATCGCCGCAGTGCTCGGATTGTAGCCGGGATCCCTGGGAAAGGAATCCACCACGACATCCACCTTCTCCGACGCCAGGATGCGTTCGACCTCCCGGCGTGGATCGATTCCCACGGCACTTGCCTCCATCTGCTCATTCAGATGATTGGGAAAAGCGAGCGTCGTGGGGATACAGGCCTGCGTCAGGTGATAGAGGATCGGATCGCCGTCGAAGACGAAGAGGCAACCCTGCACATTGGTCTTGATTGAACTGGCGAGGGCGCGAACCTGCGGGTCCTCGCCGCGCGCACGCAATCTCTTGGGAACTGTCAGCAGCGTCAACGCCAGGCCGGACACGATCAGAAAGGTCGCGGTCGATAGTTGGTACCGGCGAGCGCCCGCGAAGACGGCGACACCCGCGCTGCGATCGCCGAGCATGCCCGCGCAGAGCAAGGTGAGCGGAACCAGCACCGGCAGAAAATAATGAAGGAAGTAGGTCCCGAAGATCGCGACGCCGCACAAGGCGCTGGCGAGCCAGGCGATCGCAAAATCTCGGGCACGCTCCGGCTGGTCGTCCCGTATCCGCCTTCTGTCCGAACGCCATTGGGTCAGCGCACAGAGGAGGAGCGGCAGCGCAAGACCGATGATCGCGAGCACGCGCAGCAGGAGCTTGCCGTGCGACGCCGGCGCCCGCCGGAAAACGGATTCGAAATTGGCGTACAGGAAGGCGTCGAGATGGCCGATGCGCCAATACCAGCCGATCGCGGCGAGCGTCGGCACAACCGCGATCAATGCCCACGCCAGCGCCCGGCCGATCGTGCGGCCCCAGGATCGATCGATTGCCCAGGAGCGCCACGTCAGCGCGAGCCCGAAGAAGATGCCCTCGAACAATGCCGAATATTTGATCTGCAGCGCCACGCCGATCAGCAGCATCGCTGCCACACCAAGCACGATCAGAGCGCGTTCGGACGGTTCGTCGCACCATGCCTTCATCACCAGCAGCGCGGCGCCGGCGACGAGCATATTGTACCAGACGGGGGTCTGGCCGCCGCCGCCATCGAAGATCAGCAGCCAGAGCAGATAGGCGACCGCAGCCATTGCCGCCCCGCGAAAGTTCGTGAAGCGCAGCGCCATCGTCGCGATCAGATAGGCGGTAAGGCCTGCGACAAAGGTCGCGGCGAGCTGATATTGGTAGATGCCTTCCCCACCCACCAACCGGATCGCCGCATATAATAGGAAGATGCCGATCGGCTTGCGATCCCAGATGTCGACATAGGGAATGGCGCCGTGCAGGATGCGATCGCCGGTGAGCAGGTAGAATTGCTCGTCCACCTGGATCACGGGATCGCCGAACAGCCAGGCCCGTGTCGCGAACGCCGCCGCGAAGGCGATCAGCAGCAGAAGCAGCGTGTGCCGACCGCCAATGGCGGTATCCGGACCACTCATCGGCTGAAACCGCCATAACGCTGCACGGCGTCATAATTCCACCAGGTCAGCGCGACCGCTCCCGCGAAGACCGAGACCGACATGCCAAAGCCCAATGCCACCAGCCAACGCGCGATGAGCAACGTTGCCAAAAGACCCACCGTTCGCGTCGCCAGAAAGGGCAGCAAACCCAGGTACCAGCGCCATGGACCCGATCGACGATAGGAAAGCCATTCCTGCAGCCCGTAGGTGGCAACGCAGAGGATCGTTCCGGCGATGAGCTGCGCTTTGCCCACCCCCAGGCCGTACAGCTCGTGGAACAGCCAGAAAGTCCCGCCATGCACGATCAGCGCGACCGCGGCGATCAGCAGATAGGATAGCAATCGGCCGGAGATGGGCCCAACGCGATGCTCGGCCAGCATCACGCCATAATCCCACACCACGCGCGGCGAAAACTTGCTTTCGCCCCGCATGCGCGAGCCTAAAGCCAGCGGCAATTCGCGGAGCCGCAGGTCCGGTACCGCAAGCAGGATGTCCAGCAGCAGCTTGGAGCCCGCCCCCGTGAGATGGGGAGCGATGCCGTCGATGATTTCGCGCCGAAGCGCGAAATAACCGCTCAGCGGATCGCTCAGCGCAATCGATCCGACAGCCCGCGCGGCCCGAATCGCCAGCCGCCGGGCAGTTTCGCGATATTCGGGCCAATCACCGGTCGAGCCGGCGGCTGGGCTGCGGCTGGCCACGATCAGGTCCGTGCGGCCGTCTCGCAGAACGGCGACCATCCCGCGCAACAGCAAGGGGTCGTGCTGCAGATCGCCGTCCATCACCGCCACAAAAGGGGCATTGGAGGCCAGCATTCCCTCGAGGCACGCCGACGCAAGCCCTCGACGGCCGATGCGCCGAATCAGGCGGATGCGCGGATCGTGGCGACCGAGCATGCGCGCTTGGCGGGCGGTGCCATCGGGAGAATCATCGTCCACAACGATCATTTCCCAAGCCACATCCTCCATGACCGCGCTCACCCGCTCGACGAGTTCGGGAATATTGTCGCGTTCATTATAGGTCGGCACGACGATGCTGAGCTCGACCGCGCCAGCCGAGCCGGATCGCAGGCTTTCGCCATGCATGCGCCGGACATGCCCGACCTGCGCTGCATTGATAAGATCGACGACTGTCATCGGTCCCCTGGTCCCTGACGCGGCTCCGATCGACGGGGCCGTCCGATTGGTTGGACGGCCACACGCTCGCATCGGCGACCGTCCGGACTTTCAGACGAGGCCGGGCTGCCGCATCCTTGGCGTGGATCGGCGATAAAGGTTCGGGACGAACGGCTCCGTCATAGGTCAGATTGACCGTCGATATCCCCTTGTCCGAACCGGCCGGCGGCGTGATGCCGGAGCATCCGCTTGGTTGGCGGGTACGGCCGCATCCGCTAGATCGCAGCCATGCCTCCGGTGCCCCCGCGCAGACCATGAACTCCGTTCCCGAGTCGGGCTTGCAGGCGGTTTTCTTCGCCAATCGCGAGAAGCTGCTCCGTTTTCTGATGGCGCACGGCGCAGGCGACGCCGCCGAAGACCTGTTGCAGGAATTGTGGATCAGGGTTTCGACCGGCGTGACCGCACCGATCGCGCAGCCGCTGCCCTATCTCTATCGCGCGGCCAATAACCTGATGCTGGACCGCTACCGGGCGACGCAGCAGACGATCCGCCGCGACGCGAACTGGATTGCGGCCCACACCGGGGAACCGGACATATCGGATGCCCCCTCCAGCGAGCGTTCATTGATCGCACGCGAGCAGTTGCGGCTGGCCGAACAGGCGCTCGACGCGCTCGGTTCCCGCGCGGCGACGGCCTTCCGCCGTCACCGGCTCGACGGCGTGCCGCAAAAGGTGATCGCACGCGAACTCAATGTGAGCCTGAGCACAATCGAGGCGGATCTGCGCAAGGCCTACGCGGCCATGATCGAGCTCAGGAGGATGCTCGATGAGGCCTGAACCGATCGTCTCCGTCCATCGTGCAGAGGATGACGCATGACCGACGGGCGCAACACGGCTGATGGGGAGGCGCTGGATTGGATCGTACGGCTGCGCGATCCTGATTTCGACGCGTGGGAAAGCTTCGAGGCATGGCTGCTCGCCCATCCCGCGAATGCAACCGCCTATCATCGGCAGGCGGACGCCGAACGCCGGCTCGATCCGCTACTTGCCCCCTCTCCCGCCGCTCCGTTTCCAGAGGCTGCTCCACCTGTGCGGCGTAGCCCGGGATTCCGTTCGGTTTTGGCTTACGGCACGGCCGCCGCCGCCGCGGTGGCGGCGATCCTGTCCGTCAATGCGATATGGAGGGCGCCTGACCTCTATGCGGTGCGGACGCGCCCGGGCGAACAGCGCGAACTTACGTTGCCCGGGGGAACTTCGGTCCTGCTGAACGGTGCGACCGCGCTCCAGCTGGATCGGCACAATCCGCGTTTCGCGGCGCTCCAAAGCGGCGAAGCTCTGTTCACCGTCCGTCATGATGCATCCCATCCATTTACCGTAGAGCTCGGCGACGATCGCGTCGTCGATCTGGGCACGCGCTTCGATATCGTCCGAAGATCTGATGGCACGGAAGTGTCGGTGGCGGAGGGCGCCGTGCTGTATAATCCGCAGCGCGAGCAAGTCCGGTTGCAGGCGGGCGATGTGCTCCGGATCGCCGATGGACGCGCGGTTGCGATTCGTGGCCGGGCAGCGCCGGACCAGGTGGGCGCATGGCGTGGCGGCCGCTTCATATATGACGGCGATCCGTTGTCGCGCGTAACCGCGGATCTCGCCCGCTATACCGGGGCCCGGATCGATCTCGATCCCGCGCTGGAGCGCCAGACATTCCGGGGCGTGATCAGCGTCCCCGGCTCGCGCGATCTGCTTCTATTGGGCCCGCTTCTCAATGCGCGGATCCGGCGGACCGCCGACGGTTGGCTGATCTCACCACGCTGACGTGCTCAGACTCGCAACCCTCTTCCTTCTGTCGATGAGCGCCACCGCCGCCGTGGCGACCCCATGTGCACTCGACATTCCCAAGGGCTCGCTGCGCTCGGCACTGGCCGCCTTGTCGGCGCAGGCGGGGATCAGCGTGTCGGTAGAGGATTCCCAATTATGGGGCCGGAATGTCGGGCCCTTGTCCGCGCGGATCGAGCCGGGAGAGGCGCTCCGTCGCATTCTCGCCCAGGCGGGAGCGAAACCCATCAGGCTTGGGCCGACGTCGTGGCGCGTGGTCGCGGTCGCGCGCGCCGCCACACGGCAAGCGGCCAATCCTCCACCGCTGCCAGCGTCGGCCGATGGCAGCGACGTGATCGTGGTTACAGGAAGCAAGCGCGACGTGCCCGTGCGCGATTATGCCGGATCGGTCGAAATCCTGGGCGGAACGGATCTGTCCGCCTCAAGCTCGCGCGGCACGGATGCGATCGTCAGCCGGCTGGCGAGCGTCTCGTCCACCTATCTTGGTGCGGGACGCAACAAATTGTTCATCCGCGGCATTGCGGATTCGAGCTTTACGGGCCCGACACAGGGCACGGTCGGCCAATATTTTGGCGACCTCAGATTGACCTACAATGCCCCCGACCCCGATGTGCGACTGTACGACGTCCGTTCGGTCGAGGTGCTGGAGGGACCACAAGGAACGCTTTACGGCGCGGGCTCGCTGGGCGGAATCGTCCGGATCGTGCCGAACGCGCCCGAACCACAGGCGGCTGGCGGCGCGATTTCGGCCAGCCTTTCCGCGACCCAGCATGGCGCGCCCAGCGCCGATCTGGGAGGATGGCTGAACCTGCCGATCGAAAGCCGCGCGGCGTTGCGGCTGGTCGGCTACGGCATCAGGGACGGCGGCTATATCGACGATGTGCTGCGTCAGCGACGGGATATCAACCGCACCGACGTCATCGGTGGCCGCGCCACGCTGATGGTCCTGCCCGCACCGGACTGGCGTATCAAATTCGGTGCGGTGCTGCAGTCGATCGACGGCCGCGACAGCCAATATGCCGAATATGCCGATCGCGAGCTCAAGCCGCTCCAACGTGCCAGTCCGACCGACGGCGGATTCGAAGCGCGCTACCGAATGGCGAGCGTGGTGGCCGAACATAGCGGAGCGGACTTCAATTTCGTTTCCTCGACCGGCTGGGTGCGGCATCACCTCGCGGAGCGCTATGACGCCACCCTTCCCGGCGGTCCGCCGCGATCCTTCCTCCAGGACAATCATACCGCGATGTTCACCAGCGAGAGCCGGCTATGGCGCCCGCTAGGAGACAGGATCGGTTGGGTCGTCGGCGTCAGCTATACCCATAATGCCACGCGTCTCGATCGATCGCTCGGCCCAGTTGGTGCGCCGCTTCCGACCACGGGCATCACGAACCGGATCAGCGAGGTCACCTGCTTTGCCGAGGTCAGCGCGCACTGGTCCGGCGCGATCGTCACCGGT
>JAEKMC010000216.1 GCA_019508115.1 Sphingomonas sp. | reverse complement strand
AAGGGGTGAACGACGCGAAAGCGCTGATCGCGCGTCACGATCTCGCGCCGCACCCCGAGGGCGGCTGGTATCGCGAGACGTGGCGGGCGCAGGCGGGCGACGGCGAGCGGTCGCCCGGCACCGCGATATTGTTCCTGCTCGAGCAAGGGCAAAGCTCGCATTGGCATCGCGTCGATGCGGACGAACTTTGGTTATGGCACGCCGGCGCGCCGCTCGAGCTACGGATCGGCGCGGCGACGGTGACGCTGGATGGCGCCAATCCGCAGGCTTTGGTGCCGACGGGCGAATGGCAGGCGGCGAAGGCGCGCGACGGCTGGGCGTTCGTGTCGTGCGTGGTGGTGCCGGGGTTCGACTTTGCCGGCTTTACCCTCGCGCCGCCGGGGTGGGAGCCGCCCGTCACCTGAGCCCTTTTGCCTTGAGCCTGTCGAAGCCCGCCCTTTCCTTAAGCCAAGAAGGACAGTGCTTCGACAAGCTCAGCACGAACGGTATTTTATCAGTTTAAGCGGGCTGGCCGATTTCCTCCCAGTGCGGATAGTCGAGATAACCCTGTTCGCCGCCCGCGTAGAACAGATCCTCGCGCTGTGGGTTGAGCGGGAGTTTCTCGATCAAGCGACGGGGAAGGTCGGGATTGGCGAGGAAGGGGCGGCCGAATGCGATCGCGTCCGCCTCGCCCGCATCGAGCGCGGCCTGTGCGTCATCATGACGATAATCGGAGTTGAGGATGAGCGGGCGCGAGAAGGCCTTGCGCATCACCGGATGGACCGGGGGAACGTCGGGCGCGCCGCGCGTGCCGCCGGGGCGTGGCTCGCGTAGTTCGAGCCAGGCAGCGCCTTTCTCGTCGAGCAGCTTCGCCGCCGCGCCGAACAAGGCATGGGGGTTGCTGTCGTTGACGCCCTGGACCTGGCCATTGGGGGAGAGGCGGACGCCGACCTTGTCCGCACCGATCGTCCGCACCAGCCGATCGACGACTTCGCCGAGCAGCCGGATGCGGTTTTCGACAGAGCCGCCATATTGGTCGGTGCGGAAGTTGGCATTGTCGCGCAGGAATTGATCGATCAGATAGCCGTTGGCGGCGTGGAGTTGGATGCCGTCGAAGCCCGCTTCGAGCGCATTCTCCGCTGCGCGGGCATAATCGTCGAGCAACGCTGGAATCTCATCGAGCGTAAGCGCGCGCGCCTGCGGATAGGGATGAGCGCTGGACGAAAAGGTGCGAGTGTAGCCCGGCGCGGTAGTGGCCGAGGAGGAGACGGGTTGGCCCCCATTGACCTCATACGTGCCGAGCCGGCCCATGTGCCAGAGCTGCGAGACGATCTTGCCGCCCGCGGCGTGGACCGCCTTGGTGACATGTTTCCAGCCGGCAACCTGCGCTTCGTTCCAGATGCCGGGGGCATAGGGCCAGCCGAGACCGATGCGCGAGATGCCGGTCGCTTCGGTGATGATCAGGCCGGCCGATGCGCGCTGGCGATAATAATCCACCATGATCGGGGTCGGCACCGCTTCGCGCGTGGCGCGGCCGCGGGTGAGCGGGGCCATCAATATGCGGTTCTTCGCGTGGATGGAGCCAAGTTCGATCGGATCGGTAAGACGAGGCATGTGGGCTGTTCCTCCCTGGGGAATGCAGTGCTGCGGCGATTTGGGGATCGGCGTTCGGGCTTTCAGCCGAATGATGCTTGGGATGCCTCAAGCGCAGCTTTCGCTTGCAGGCGCGAATTGGCATGATCGGGCCCATGCCCAAGATCGATCTCAGCCAGATTCCCGAAGCCAATGCGACCGGCTATCCGCCACCTTTCGACCAGGCGGTGGCAGGGCGATGGTATCGCCGGCTCGCGCCGCCGGGCGGGCTGACCGAATTCGGGGTGAGCTTCGTCCGCCTCGAACCCGGCGCCTGGTCGTCACAGCGCCATTGGCACGAGGGCGAGGACGAGTTCCTGGTAATGCTGTCCGGCACGGCAGTGCTGATCGATGACGATGGCGAGCATCATCTCGCACCTGGCGATTGCGCGGCCTTCCCGAAGGGCGAGCGCAACGGCCATCATGTCGTCAACCGGAGCGATGTCGACTGTACCTTCGTCTGCATGAGCGGCGGTATGGACGCGGGCGGCGAATATTCGGACATCGACATGCGCTTCACCGCGCGCGGCTATGTCCATAAGGATGGGAGGCCTTACCCGACCGAACGGATCAAGTGAGGGTGTCGACCGGCGGGCGCGGTATGCCGCCGAAGATTGGCCCCTGACGAACGACGGGCGCGGAAGCGCGGGCCTTTTCTCCGTCACACGGCTCGGGCATCGAAGGAGACGATGACATTGTCCCTTCGATTCGCGCTGCTGGCGCTCCTCGCCTTGCTCGTCCGCCCCGCGCTGGCCGCGGAGAAACGTGAACCGATCACGATCCTCATCTCGATCGACGCCTTCCGCGCCGACTATCTCCAGCGCGGCCTCACCCCCAATCTGGCCGCTTTGGCGGTGCATGGGATCAGCGCGGCGATGCGGCCGAGCTTCCCGACCAAGACCTTCCCCAACCATTATGCGATCGTCACCGGGCTCCGTCCCGATCGGAACGGCATCGTCGGCAACAAGATGGAGGATCCCCGCCGTCCGGGCGAAACCTTCACCATGAAAAACAGCCAGGATGCATTCTGGTGGAGCGAGGCCGAGCCGCTCTGGGCGGGTGCGGAGAAAGCCGGAATCCGCAGCGCGTCCTTGTTCTGGCCGGGCTCGGCAGTCGCCTATGAGAATATCCGCCCGGAGGATTGGTTTCCCTGGGACGAGAATGTCACGCTGACCCAGCGCGTGAACACGGTGCTCGATTGGGCGCGCCGCCCGGCTGCGATCCGCCCGCGCTTCATCACGCTCTATTTCGATACGGTCGATACCGCCGGCCACCGCCATGGACCCGACAGTCCGGAGCTGAACCAGGCGCTTGGCGAGGTCGATCGGCAGATCGGCCGGTTGCGCGGCGGGTTCGCCGAACTGAGGCAGCCCGCGAATATCGTCGTGGTGGCGGACCATGGCATGGCTTCGACCTCGCCCGATCGCGTCGTGATGATCCACGACATCGCCAATCCCGCCGACTATCACCTCATCGACGAGGGCCCAGTCGCGTTGATCGATCCCATGCCCGGGCACGAAGCCGCACTCGCGGCAAGCCTGCTGAAGCCGATCCCGCACGTCCACTGCCTGCGCAAGGCGGACCTGCCCGAGCGGCTCCATTACGGCCGCAATCCGCGCGTCGCCGCCTTCGTCTGCGAAGCGGAGGTGGGCTGGCTGATGCTCGACAAGATTTCCGAAAAAAACGGCGTCGATGCGGGCAGCCATGGCTATGACAATCAGGCGCCCGAAATGCAGGCGCTCTTCATCGCCGCCGGCCCGGGCATCGCGCCCAAGGGAACGATCCCGACCTTCGACAATGTCGATGTTTATGCCTTGCTGCGCGACCTGCTCCACATGCCGGCCAAGGCGGATGTGGATGGGACCGATGCGCCGTTCCGGGGGGCGCTGAAGCTATCCACAGCGCATTAATTCCTCCCCCGGAGGGGGAGGGGGACCGCCGAAGGCGGTGGAGGGGTATCCCGGTGGGATCGGAGTCCTCCCTCACGCCCGCGCTACCCCTCCGTCATGCCTTCGGCATGCCACCTCCCCTTTCAGGGGAGGATTTCAGGAGATCCATCTAAAGCCTAATGCCGTTCCTTGGTCGCCGCGAAACGGATGTTGGGGAAGCGCCCCGCGACATAGTTCAGCTCCCACGCATCCTTGGCCATGAACACCGGCGCGCCGTCGCGATCCTCGGCCATGGCCGCGCGATGCTCGCCGATGAATTGGTCGAGCGCCTTGGCATCGTCCGCGGAGATCCAGCGCGCCGTATCCCAGGGCGAGGCCTCGAACCCGGCATCGACTTTATATTCCGCCTGCAGCCGGCTGATCATCACCTCGAGTTGAAGCTGGCCGACCACGCCGACGATCCAGTTGGAGCCGATCTGCGGGAAGAAGACCTGCATGATTCCTTCCTCGGCCATGTCGTTCAGTGCGTTGCGCAACTGCTTGGTCTTGGTCGGATCGCCGAGCTTCACGCGGCGCAATATCTCCGGCGCGAAATTGGGGATGCCGGTGAAGCGGATCTGCTCGCCCTCGGTCAGCGTATCGCCGACGCGGAGCGTGCCGTGGTTGGGGATGCCGATGATGTCGCCGGGGAAGGCTTCTTCGGCGAGCTCGCGTTCGCGCGCGAAGAACAGGATCGGCGAATGGACCGCGATCGTCTTGCCCGTGCCGACCTGCGCCAGCTTCATGCCCCTCCGGAACTTGCCCGCACACAGCCGCATGAACGCGACCCGGTCGCGATGCTGCGGATTCATGTTCGCCTGCACCTTGAACACGAAACCCGCGACCTGGGCTTCGTCCGGCTGGACCTCGCGCGCATCCGAAGGCTGCGGGCGCGGGGCAGGGGCGAAGTCGGCGAGCGCATCGATCAGCTGCTCGACCCCGAAATCCTTGAGTGCCGATCCGAAATAGACCGGTGTCAGGTCGCCTGCCTTATAAGCTTTGTCGTCGAACGGCGCGTAACCCGCCATTGCCAGCTCCGCCTCCTCGCGCAGCAGCGCGACCGCATCGGCCGAGAGCAATTGGTCGAGATCACTGTCGTCGAGCCCGCCAACCGGCACGCTGTCGCCCTCGAACGCGCCGGTCGCATCCTGCGCCGGACGATGCAGGACGTTCTTGGCCAGGTCGTAAATACCCTCGAACGTGCCGCCCATGCCGACCGGCCAGCTCATCGGCGCCACATCGAGCGCGAGCGCGTCGGCGACCTCGTCGAGCAAGGCGAACGGCGCACGGCCCTCGCGATCGACCTTGTTGATGAAGGTGATGATCGGCACGTTGCGCAGGCGGCAGACCTCGAACAATTTGCGCGTCTGTGCCTCGATGCCGCGTGCGGCGTCGATCACCATCACCGCGCTGTCGACCGCGGTCAGCGTGCGGTACGTATCCTCGCTGAAATCCTCGTGGCCCGGCGTATCGAGCAGGTTGAAGGTCACGCCCTCGCGCTCGAACGTCATCACCGACGACGTGACCGAGATGCCGCGCTGCTGCTCGATCTTCATCCAGTCGGATCGCGCGCGCCTCTGCTGCCCGCGCGCACGCACTTCGCCGGCCGCATGGATCGCGCCGCCGAACAGGAGCAGCTTTTCGGTCAGCGTGGTCTTGCCGGCGTCGGGGTGCGAGATGATCGCGAAGGTACGGCGTTCGTTTTGGTCGGTGGATGCCATGATGGCGCGCCGACTAGCAGAGGGGGCGCGACGCGTCACCCTTGCGGCTCGCCGCATCGGCAGGAACAGGGCCCGCCGCCGGCCCGTTGAACTCCATCATGTCGTGTAGAGGAGATTTTCGATGGGTGAATTGACCGACAAGGCGAAGGGTGTCGCCAATCAGGTGGCCGGCAAGACCAAGCAGGCCGTAGGCAACGCTACCGACCGCCCCGACATCGCGATGGAAGGCGAAGACCAGGACCTCGAGGGCCAGGGCCAGAATCTGAAGGGCACGGTCAAAGGCCTGTTCGGCGACAAGGTCTGATCCAGGGTCCGTACCCAAATATCTTCATCACCCCGAACTTGGTTCAGAGCCTGCCCCGGCGAAGGCCGGGGGTCCATCTCGCGGCAGGTCCTGCGCCTCCCGATGGATGCTGAAACAAGTTCAGCATGACGAACAAAAGCTGGTGTTGGCGAAGCACGCACGGCCTGCCACAGGCAGTGTGTGCTCCGCCGCCTGATTCCCGACCCGTTCCTGCTGTTTCTGGTCGCCACGATCCTGTTGGCGACTTTCGCGCCGGCGCGTGGCGGCTTCGCCGTAGCGGTGGGCTGGCTGTCGATCCTGACGATCGTCCTGCTCTTCTTCTTCCACGGTGCAAAGCTCGCGCGCGAGCAGGTCGTGGCGGGGCTGACCCATTGGCGGCTGCACCTGACCATCCTCGGCAGCACCTTCATCTTCTTCCCGATCGTGGGCGTGCTTGGGTCGAAGGCTTGGCCGGGGCTGCTGCCGCGCGATCTCTGGATCGGCATGCTGTTCCTCTGTGCGCTTCCCTCGACGGTGCAGTCCGCGATCGCCTTCGTTTCGATGGCGCGCGGCAACGTGCCCGCGGCGATCGCCAGCGCGTCGGCCAGCCAGATGCTCGGCATCCTGCTCACGCCGCTCTTGATGGGCCTGATGGCGGGCGCACATGGCGCGGGCGGCGTCAATCTGAAGGGCATGGGCGAGATCGCCGCGCAGATCCTTTTGCCCTTCGTCACCGGCCATCTGCTCCGGCCGTGGATCGGCGGTTGGGTATCCCGACATAAGCAGCTGATCGGCATTACCGACCGCTCGACTATCATCGTCGCGGTCTATGGCGCCTTCTCGGCGGCGGTGCTGGAGGGCTTGTGGCACAAATTGCCGCCCGCCGCGCTCGGCCTGCTGGTGGCGGTGAACGCGGTTTTGCTCACGATCGGCCTCAGCTTCACCTGGGGGCTGGGCCGCGCGCTTGGCTTCAATCGCGCGGATCGGATCGCGATCCAGTTTTGCGGGACCAAGAAAAGCCTGCTGCAGGGCGTGCCGATGGCGAAAGTCCTGTTTCCGGGGCCGCAAACGGGCGTGATCCTGTTACCGATCATGCTATTCCATCAAATGCAGCTCATGGCCTGCGCCTTCATCGCGCGGCGCTATGGGGGCCAGCCAGAAGCGGATTGAGAGAGAGGTTTGGATGAGCGAAGACGCGATCTATCCGGTGTCGGCGGCGTGGGCGGCGAATGCCAAGCTGGACCGGGCGGGCTACGAAGACATATACGCGCGCTCGCTCGCCGATCCGACGGCCTTCTGGCTCGATCAGGCCAAGCGTCTCGATTGGGCGGCCTTCCCGACCAAGGTGGACGAGAGCGTTTATGCCAAGGACGGATTCCAGGTCCGCTGGTTCGCGGACGGCGCGCTCAATGTCGCCGCCAATTGCCTCGACCGCCATCTGGCCGCGCGGGGCGATACCACCGCGATCATCTGGGAGCCGGACCAGCCGTCCGAGGCGCCCAGGCACATCTCCTATCGCGAATTGCACGAGCAGGTCTGCCGCCTTGCCAATGTGCTGAAGGCGCAGGGCGTCAAGAAGGGCGACCGCGTCACCATCTACATGCCGATGATCCCTGAAGCGGCGGTGGCTCTGCTCGCCTGCGCGCGGATCGGCGCGATCCATTCGGTCGTGTTCGGCGGCTTCTCGCCCGATGCGCTCGCGGGACGGATGGAGGATTGCAATTCGACCATCGTCATTACCGCCGACGAAGGGCGGCGCGGCGGCAAGCCGGTGCCGCTCAAGAAGAATGTCGATGCCGCCGCCGAGCGCTGCACGATCGAGACCGTGATCGTGGTGCGCGCGACCGGCGGCGACATCGCGATGCAGGACGGCCGCGACATCTGGTATGAGGCTGCGATGGCGCAGAGGGCGTGATGCACACGACCGGCGGCTATCTTCTCTGGGCGAGCCTGACGCACGAGATCGTGTTCGATTACCGCCCCGGCCAGATCTATTGGTGCGCGGCCGATATCGGCTGGGTCACCGGCCATTCCTATATCGTCTATGGCCCACTCGCGAACGGCGCGACCACTTTGATGTTCGAAGGCGTGCCCAATTGGCCTGACGCCAGCCGCATCTGGCAAGTCGTCGACCGCCACAAGGTCGAGATACTCTACACCGCGCCGACCGCGCTCCGCGCGCTGATGCGCGAAGGTGATGAATATGTGAAGCGCACCAGCCGCGCCTCGCTCAAGATATTGGGATCGGTCGGCGAGCCGATCAATCCCGAGGCTTGGCGCTGGTATCATGACGTCGTCGGCGACGGCCGCTGCCCGATCATGGACACATGGTGGCAGACCGAAACCGGCGGGCACATGATAACCCCGCTGCCCGGCGCGATCGATCAGAAGCCGGGTTCGGCGACCAAGCCCT
>JAEKMC010000215.1 GCA_019508115.1 Sphingomonas sp. | reverse complement strand
GGCGGTCGAGCGGGAAGCGCGGGCTTGCCAGCCATTCGATCCGCGCGCCGTCGCCGCGCTCCTCGACGCGATTCTCGCGGCCAGGGGCGAGGATGATCATCTCGTGCCCCGCCGCCGGCGCGGCCTTCAGCTTGCGGTCGACATAGGTGCGCACCCCGCCGCCTGCGGGCGTGTAGAAGGCGCAGACGTCGACGATCCGCATCGGATCAGGCCGTTTCGGGCTCGGGCAGCGCGAATTCGGCCAGCACCAGTCCCGCGCCGACGATCAGATGCGTCGCCAGGATCAGGCTCGCCATCATCGTCATGAGCTCGTCGATGCCCGTCGCGCGGCCGATCAGCGCGATCGCGACGCCCGCGAACACCAGATCCTTGTTGGGAAGCAAGGGCAGGCGCGAGAGCAGGAGACGGACCGCCGCGAGCAGGATCCACCAGCCGAGCGCGACCTGCGGCAGCGCCAGATGCCACAGCAAAGCCGGGAGCAGGGCGGTCACCACGACGCGCGCGAGCTGGGCGGCCGCGACGAACGCGAGATCCTTGCGGCCGAGCGTGAGAACGCGGCCGCGCAACAGCAGCAGCACGAGCGACGAGCCGAGCGTGATCGCGACCGCCGCGACCAGGGTCCGCGGCGCGACGCCGACGTGGAGCACGCCGAGGAAGGGATAAGCGGCGGCGAGCACCGCAAGCGTGACGATATTGCCCATCACCGCGGACAGGATCGCCACATCCTTGACCGCGCCGAAGGGGGAGGCGACCATCTTCAGCCGGCTGCGCGCCCAACTGTAGAAATGAACCTCGCCGATATAGCCCATCAGGATTTCGTTACCGACGAACTTGCGCATCAGCGCGCCGAAGCCCGCGGCGGGCAGGTTCCATAGCCGGCGGAAGATCAGGAAGTCGAATGCGGGCGCGGCGAGATAATAAGCCGCGAAGGCCAGCCAGAAGAGCGGCGAACTCGGCAGCATCGCCGCGACCGCGCCGATCTGCAGGTGGCGCAACTGGTAGAGGACCGCGGCGAAAATCCCGAGCGAGATGAACGGCCCGATCCAGCGCAGCGCGGCGTTCCCCGCCTCGAGCAAAGGTGGATCGAAGCTGGTTTCCTCCCAGCCGACCGTCGCGGCCTCGCCATTCCGGTTACTCAACCAACTTCCCCTCGAACACGCCCGCCCTGGGGGCCGAGCAGATCGGAATAATGTGCGGCCTGGCGACCGCTGAAAGCGGTGAAGGTCGCGTCGATGCTCCGGAGCAGGGCCGGGACATGGGCATCGCCTGGATGAACCGCAAGTCTGACCGTGCGCAAAGGCTGAAGCGCGAACCGCGCCAAGGCCGCAAAAGCGAGTGAGCTTCGAATGCGCGCACGGCTTCTGCTTGCCCAGGTGATGACCGGTCCACGCGCTAGGACGTCGCCGCTCGCGGGATCCCACACCTGCATATGATCCTCGGCGAGCGGAAAATGTTCATGCCTGACCGCCGCATGCGCGCCGGGGCCATAGAGCCATGCGGGGGCGATGAACCCCGCGACCGGACGGCCGATCGCATCCTCGACCACCGCGCGCCCCGCGCGCAGCCGGCGCGTCGCCTCGGCTTCGGACAGGCCCAGGAACTCGCCCTCGCCCGCGGTCATATGCTTCGCCTTCCACGCGGCGCGCGCGTCGGCATGCGCGCTATCGTCGCGATGCGACCAGCCGTGCAGGAACATCTCGACCCCATTGTCGGCCCAGCGGCGCAGCCGCGCGGCGAAGGCGGGGGATTCGGACAAGGGCGCCTCGCCCCAATGGTCGGGCACGACCAGCATCGCGAAGCGGCCGGTGCCGACATGCGCCTCGACCCGGTCGACCAATTGATCGACCTCGCTTTCGAAGCGCGGACCGACGTCATGGATCGAGGCGAGCAGAATCCGCCTCGCCTTCGCGCTTCGGCCTTGGTCCGCGCGGTCGCTCATTCCTGTCCCTTGCGCCTCAGCCACGGGCGGCGATGCCCCAGGGCCGCTTGCCGATGTTCAGCTTGCGGGTGATCTTACCAGATAAACGGTTGATCAGCGAAACATCCCCCGACGCGCCGTTGGCGGTGACCAGGGTCGCGCCGTCGGCACTGATCCCGATACCCATCGGCTCGGCGCCGACGTGGGCGATGGTGCGGACGATCGTTCCCGCCTTCGGATCCACTTCGACCACCGCGCCGTATCGGCCCGTCGTGACGAAAAGATGACCATCGGATGTCTCGACCATTCCGGCGGCGCGGACATCGTCGGCGTCGCGCGTCAGGTCCAACGTCCGCTCGACCTTGCCGCTCGCGCCGAGGATCGCCAGCCGGCCATTATCGGTCGCGATATAGATATGTTGCCCGTCATGCGCGGCGAGCGCGGCGCGGGGTCCGCCGCGGATGCGTATCTTGCGCAGGATCTGCAGGCTGCGCGGATCGATCATTGCGACGCGATCGCGAGCCCTTCGGGTGTCTCGCAGACCGCGATGGTGCGCGGCCTGCCGCTGCCGTCGGTGGCGATTTCGGTCACCGCCCCATCCGCCTGATCGGCCGCGAACAGCGTGCGTCCATCGCGGCTGATCGCGACCCGCACCGGGTCCTTGCCCGCCGGCAGCACGCGCAGCACCCGGGCAGAGGCCACGTCGATCGCGGCAACGCCGTCGATCCGGGCAGGGCCCGCTTTGTCTTCATCCTCTTCATCGCCCGCATCAGGCGCGGCCGACAAGGCGACGTAGAGCGTGGCATGGTCGGGCGAGAAGGCCATTCCGCGCGGGCGGCCGCTTACCGCGATACGGTCCGCGACGCCTCCGCTCGTCAGGTCCACGGCGACCACGACGCCGCTTTGGTCATCCGAGACAAACAGGCGCTCCCCACCCGGTGCGCGATGGGCGCAGCCCGCGAGTAAAAGGAGGGCCAGGCATGAAAGAAAGTGCGAATCGAGTCGCCGCAATGCGAACGCGCGCAGCATGCCCCACCCAGAATGACGCCGATTCGGCCCGTTCGCCAGCCCTGCACCATGCGCTCGGCTGAAGCCAGCAACGGCCCGGCGCACCGCGGCTTTTGATGGGCTCGACGGCAAGCGGTGCCGGCCTAGGATAGAAGCGCGAACGCCGGCCCGTGCAGACTCCCGGGCCGGCGTTCGCATGGGGATGCGGGCCGGTACCGCGCCGGGCCAGTGGGCTGGACCGGCCCTCAGAAAAGAGCGCGATTTTGCTGGATCAGCCCGCCCAGGAACTCGGCGACCGCGCGGATTCGCGGCACGCGCTGCGCCTGGCGCGGGAAGATCAGCCAATAGCTGCGTTTCACCTCGACCGTATCGGCCAGCACGCGCCGCAGCCGGGGATCGCCATCGGCTGCGAAAGCGTGGAGCACGCCATAGCCGAGCCCGCCCGCCACCGCCGCCTGCTGCGCCGCGATCGAGCTCGATCGGAACAGGCTCGACGATCCGCCGGCGATCTGGTCGAGGAACCTGAGCTCGGGCAGGTCGATCATCTCGTCGATATACCAGACGAGCGGATGGCCGCGCAGCGCGGCGATGTCGGCGAGCGGCTCGGTCCGCGCCAGATAATCGTGCGACGCGTAGAGCCCCAGCCGGTAATCGACCAGTCGACGCGCCACCACCTGCCCGCGCGGCGGCTGGGTCAGCACCACCGCCATGTCCGCCTCGCGCCGCGACAGGCTGACATTGCGCGATTCGGGCATCAATTCGAGCTGAAGGTTGGGGTAGCGGCGGTAAAGCTGCGCAACCGCGGGCGCGACCAGGAACAGGCCGAACGCCTCGGGCGTGGCGAGGCGGACGGTCCCGGAAACCTGCTCCTCGCGCGCATCGAGCAAGGTGCGCGCGGCGGCGATCTCCTCGGCGATGCGTTCGGCATGCTGGGCGAGCAGGGATCCGGCCTCGGTCGGCGCGATGCCCGCGGGCGAGCGGTGGACCAGTTGCTGGCCGATCCGCTCCTCGAGCTTGGTGATGCGGCGCGTGACGGTCGAATGGTCCAGACCGATATAGCGTGCGGCGGCGATGATGCTGCCGCCGCGCAGCACTGCCAGAAAAATGCGGAGGTCATCCCAATCCGGTTCCTGCATTCTTGCACAATGACAGTGATCGGCTGCGACTTCCAGGAGGAGCTGTAGAAGTCTAACCCGCCTTCAAAATTGGAGAGCGAAATCATGCGTGTGATTGATCATTTCCTTGCGACCTCTACCGGCGGCGGCACGGCGCGGCAGGGCGACGTATTCGATCCCAATACCGGCCAGGTGCAGGCCAAGGTTGCGCTCGGCACCAAGGCCGATCTCGATCGCGCGGTCGATGCGGCCAAAGCCGCGCAGCCGGCCTGGGCGGCGGTCAATCCGCAGCGCCGCGCACGCGTCATGTTCGCGTTCAAGGCCTTGATCGAGACGCATATCGACGAACTCGCGCACCTGCTCTCGTCCGAACATGGCAAGGTCATCGCCGACGCCAAGGGCGACGTGCAGCGCGGGCTCGAGGTGATCGAATTCTGCTGTGGCCTGCCGCATCTGCTGAAAGGTGAGTTCACGCAGGGCGCGGGGCCGGGCATCGATGTCTGGTCGATGCGGCAGCCACTGGGGCTGGGCGCGGGCATCACGCCGTTCAACTTCCCCGCGATGATCCCGATGTGGATGTTCGGCCCCGCGATCGCGGTCGGCAATGCCTTCATCCTCAAGCCGAGCGAGCGCGATCCGTCGGTGCCGGTGCGGCTGGCCGAGTTGATGCGCGAGGCAGGCTTGCCCGAGGGCATCCTCCAGGTCGTGCATGGCGACAAGGAGATGGTCGACGCGATCCTGGACCACCCTGATATCGCGGCGGTGAGCTTTGTCGGCTCGTCCGACATCGCGCATTATGTCTATTCACGCGGCACCGCCGCGGGGAAGCGGGTCCAGGCGATGGGCGGCGCCAAGAATCACGGCATCGTCATGCCCGACGCCGATCTCGACCAGGTCGTCGCCGATCTCTCGGGCGCCGCATTCGGTTCGGCGGGCGAGCGCTGCATGGCGCTGCCCGTGGTGGTACCGGTCGGCGAGGATACCGCCGATCGCCTGCGCCAGAAGCTCATTCCTGCAATCGAGGCGCTGCGTGTCGGCGTCTCGACCGATACGGAGGCGCATTACGGCCCGGTCGTGAACGCCGCACACAAGAAGCGCGTCGAGGACTGGATCCAGAAGGGCGTCGACGAGGGCGCCGAACTGGTGATCGACGGCCGCGGCTTCAGCCTGCAGGGGCATGAGCAGGGCTTCTTCATCGGACCGAGCCTGTTCGACCGCGTCACCCCCGAAATGTCGTCCTACAAGGAAGAGATTTTCGGGCCCGTATTGCAGATCGTGCGCGCGAAGGATTTCGAGGAAGCGGTCGCGCTGCCCTCGAAGCACCAATATGGCAATGGCGTCGCCATCTTCACGCGCAACGGCCATGCCGCGCGCGAATTTGCGGCGCGGGTCAATGTCGGGATGGTCGGGATCAACGTGCCGATCCCGGTGCCGGTCGCCTATCATTCGTTCGGTGGGTGGAAGCGCTCGGGCTTCGCCGATCATAACCAGCATGGGATGGAGGGCGTCCGCTTCTGGACCAAGACCAAGACCGTCACCGCCCGCTGGCCCGATGGGTCGCCCGACGGGAGCAACGCGTTCGTGATCCCGACGATGGGGTAGGCCAAAGCGTCATGCTGGACTTGTTCCGGCATCCACTGGGCGGCAAGCGACGTGCTTGTGGATGGGTGGACCCCGGAACAAGTCCGGGGTGACGGTTAGTTCGCGGTCTCGCCCAGCACCGCCGCCAATCCCTCGCGATAGGTCGGGTACAACGGTCGCCAGCCGAGCAGGCGTTTCGCCTTGCCGTTGGCGACGCGGCGATTCTCGCCGTAGAAGGCGCGGGCCTGGGGCGAGAGTTCGTCCAACGTCTTGAGCGGCGGTGCCGGCAGACCGAGCAGACGGCAGCCGAACTCCACCACCTCATTCTGCGGCGCGGGCAGATCGTCGGTGAGATTGTAGACCCCAGGCGGCCCCTGCCGCATCGCCGCGCGGACGCCCGCCACAATATCGTGGACATGGATGCGGCAGAAGACCTGCCCGGGCAGGTCGATGCGATGCGCCTGTCCCGTCTTCAGCCGTTCGAGCATCGCGCGGCCCGGTCCGTAGATTCCCGGAAGGCGAAATATGCGCGCGCCCAGCGCCTGCCATGCGAGGTCGGCCGCGATCCGCCCGTCGCGGCGGCCGGTCAGTGCCGCGCTCTCGTCGACCCACGCGCCCTTCGTGTCGCCATAGACCCCGGTCGAGGAGAGATAGCCGATCCACGGCACGGCCGTGATCGCATCGCCATAAGCGCCCAGCACAGGATCGCCTTCGTCGGCGGGTGGCACGGTCGAGATGATATGCGTCGCCTGAACCAGCGCCGCGCGCGTCGCCTCCACCGACGTGGTGCGGTTCATTGCATCCACTTGCCAGCCGTCGCGTTGCAGCGCCGTAGCGATGCGGGTGCCCGTGAAACCGGGGCCGAACAGGACGAGCTGAGCCATGACGCCCGTTAGGCCGAACCAACCTCCTCTGGCCAGTGGCGCGGTTTGACTGGCATCCTGTCACCACAAACCATAAGGGCCGAACCCATGGTTGATGCGTCCACTACCGCCGTCGTTCCCGCGCCGATCCTGCGCGAGGATTATCGCCCTCCCGAATGGCTGGTACCCGAGGTCGCGCTCGATTTCCGGCTTGATTCGGCGGGAACGATCGTCAAGGCGCGGCTGACCGTGCGGCGCAACGGTGCGCACCTGCATCCGCTGCGGCTGAACGGCGACGGACTGCGGCCATCGCACGTCCTGATCGACGGCGAGGAATTGCATGATGCGTGGCGGATGGACGGCGCCGATCTGCTGATCGACCTGCCCGGCGACAGTCATCTGATCGAGACCGAGGTCGAGATCGCGCCCGCGACCAACACCAAATTGATGGGCCTGTACGAATCGGGCGGGTTGCTCTGCACGCAATGCGAGGCGGAGGGCTTTCGCCGCATCACTTTCTTCCCCGATCGTCCCGACGTCCTCTCGCGCTATTCGGTGCGGATGGAAGCGGACAAGGATCGCTTTCCCGTGCTGCTCGCGAACGGCGATCCGGTCGACAGCGGCGATCTGCCAGGCGGACGCCATTATGCCTTGTGGCGCGATCCCTTTCCCAAGCCCTGTTATCTGTTCGCGATGGTGGCGGGCGACCTCGTTGCCAACAAATCCATCTTCACCACGCGCTCGGGCCGCGACATCGACCTCGGTATCTGGGTGCGCGCCGAGGATCTCGGCAAGACCGGCCATGCGATGGAGGCGCTCAAGGCGTCGATGGCGTGGGACGAGCGCGTCTATGGCCGCGAATATGATCTCGCGATCTTCAACATCGTGGCGGTGAGCGATTTCAACTTCGGCGCTATGGAGAATAAGGGCCTCAACATCTTCAACTCGCGCTACATCCTCGCCGATGCCGAGACCGCGACCGACGCGGATTTCGACGCGATCGCGGGCGTGGTCGCGCATGAATATTTCCACAATTGGTCGGGCAATCGCGTCACCTGCCGCGACTGGTTCCAGCTTTCCTTGAAGGAAGGCTTCACCGTCTTTCGCGACCAGCAATTTTCGGCCGACCAGGGCTCAGCGGCGGTCAAGAGGATCGAGGACGTGCGCGCGTTGCGCGCCAGCCAATTCCCGGAAGATGCGGGCCCGCTCGCGCACCCGATCCGCCCCGAATCCTATATCGAAATCGCCAATTTCTACACCGCGACCATCTATAACAAGGGCGCCGAGGTGATCCGGATGCTCAAGGCGATATTGGGGCCGGAGGGCTTCCGCGCGGGCACCGACCTCTATTTCGATCGCCATGACGGGCAGGCCGCGACGTGCGAGGATTTCGTGGTCGCGCTCGAGGATGCGACGGGCGCCGACCTCGGCCAGTTCCGCTTGTGGTACAGCCAGGCGGGGACGCCGCGCGTGAAGGCGATCCTGGAGCATGACGCGCCCGGCGGCCGCGCGCGCCTGAAGCTCGAACAGACCGTCCCGCCGACGCCGGGCCAGCCCGATAAGGAGCCCATGGTGATCCCGTTGCGCGTCGCCCTGCTCGGCGAGCGCAGCGGCAAGGCGATGGGCGGCGAGCGGCTGGTCACGCTCGACGCCGCCAGGTCGGAAGTCCTGTTCGACGGCCTCAATGAAAAGCCGATATTGTCGATCAACCGCGGTTTCTCCGCGCCGATCGTGCTCGAAAGCGACCGCGGCCCGGCCGAGCTCGCCTTCCTCTCCGCCAATGATGACGATCCGTTCGCGCGCTACGAGGCGATGCAGCAATTGATGCTCGATACGCTGATCGTGGGCGTGACGCTCGGCAAGGCGGATCATGCGCCGGTGCTCGAGGCGGTGCGCAACACGCTCAACGACGGCACGCTCGACGCGGCGTTCAAGGCGGAGGCGGTGTTGCTGCCCGCCGAGGCTTTGATCGGCGACCAATTGGCCGATGTCGATCCCGACCGGATCGCAGCAGTGCGCGAGGCGTTGCGCGCGGATATCGGCCGGACGATGGAGGAGGATTGGCGCGACCTTTATGCTGCGCACCTCGCCAATCGTTTCGAATATACGCCCACCGCCAAGGGCGCGCGCCGCCTGCGTACGGTCGCGCTCGGCTATCTCGCCGCCGCGGGCGCGGAGGATGCGGCGCGGATCGCCTTCGCGCAATTCAGCCAGGCCGATAACATGACCGATCGTCAGGGCGCGCTCGGCGTGCTGGCGAGCGGCGACGCGCCCGAACGCGAGGCGGCGCTCCAGGCCTTCTACCAGCGCTTTCACGAGGACGCGCTCGTGCTCGACAAATGGTTCAGCGTCCAGGCGCTCTCGACGCGGTCCGACACGCCCGCGGCGGTGCGGGCGCTCGCCAAGCATCCCGATTTCACGATCGCCAATCCCAACCGGATGCGGTCGCTCGCGGGCGCGTTCGCGGCCAATCAGCGCGCCTTCCACGATCTGAAGGGGGGCGGCTACCGCTTCCTCGCCGATATCATCCTCGCGGTCGATCCGCTCAATCCGCAGAGCGCCGCGCGCCTCGTCCCCGCGCTCGGCCGCTGGCGCCGGTTCGAACCCAAGCGCGCGGCGGCGATGGCCGAGCAGCTGGAGCGCATCCTCCAGACGCCCGGTCTGTCCAAGGACGTGACCGAACAGGTCTCCAAAAGCCTGAGCTGACGCTCCGCTCTATCGCGTGCTTTCCCGCGCTTCACGCTGACGCCGCCGGAACAAGGCGAGCTTGGCGCGATTGCCGCAGCCAGCCATCGAGCACCAGCGCCGGTCTCCCCGGCGGGAATGGTCGACGAACAGCAATGTGCAGCCATCCGCTTCGCACTGCCGGATCTGGCCTGCGTGGCTGCCGCCGAACAAGGCGATCGCCTCGCGTGCGATCGTGCTCAGGATAGCCGTCCCGGAACCGCCGAGTTCAACCCTGGCGTCGGGCGTCAGCCGCGGAACGGCCGGCGTGAGCGCCGCGAGCAGGTTCACGACTTCGCGTTCGACCGGCTTGTCCGCGCCCGCGATGCGCGCCAACGCCAGCGCGTAGATCGCTTCCCGCAGGCGCTGCGCCGCCCAAAGGTCGGCAGCTGTCGCCTCCTTTGCCCGAAAGCCGGCCGATCCCAACCATCGCACGAAGTCGGCGGGGCTCTTGAGCAACTCGCGCGGTTCGGCCTTCGCCCGGCCGGCGAGGGTAGCGGTCAGATCGAGCGCGACATGCCCTCCGCGGAAACGAAACCCGTCGCGATCGGTGGGAGATGGGGACCCTGCGTGCGCCATGAAACCTGATTGACAGGTTTCCGAGACTCGCGCAAATCGGAATAACCGGTGTAACAGGTTACCGGTGATAACTGATATGGCAGGTTACAGGAGAGTCGGATGTCGAAACTGATCGCACTTGCGCTCGCGGCAGTGATGGCGATGGGCGCCGCGCCGCCGACGGCCGAGGAAGGGATGCCGGCGTCGCTCCAGGGAAGCTGGCGGATGGAGGCGGCGTACGAGCATCACGCCGACGGCAGCGTCACGCACAATTATGGCGAGCACCCGCAGGGCCTGATGATGGTGGATGCGGCGGGGCATTATTCGATCCAGATCTTCCG
>JAEKMC010000214.1 GCA_019508115.1 Sphingomonas sp. | reverse complement strand
CCGCCGATACCCCGGTTCAGGTGAAACTCGATGCGTCCAGACCCGGCACGGTGATCGATCGCAAGATCTTCGGCCAGTTCGCGGAGCATCTGGGCAGCGGCATCTATGGCGGCATCTGGGTCGGCAAGGATTCCACGATCCCGAACACGCGCGGTATCCGCAAGGATGTCGTAGCGGCGTTGAAGGCGCTCAAGGTCCCCAACGTACGCTGGCCGGGCGGCTGCTTCGCCGACCAATATAATTGGCGCCGCGGAATCGGCCCCGAGCGCCAGCCGGCCGTCGGCGAGCCCAACAGCTTCGGCACCGACGAATTCATGGACTTCGCCCAGCAGATTGGGACCGAAGCCTATATCTCGGTCAATCTCGGCTCTAGTACCGCGCAGGACGCGGCCGAATGGCTCGAATATATGACCGCGCCTACTGATGACGCTTTGGGTGCCGAGCGCGCCAAAAACGGTCATCCGGAGCCCTACAAGGTCGCGATCCTCGGCCTCGGCAACGAATCCTGGGGCTGCGGCGGCCGCATGTCGCCGGATTTTTACGTCAACGAAATGAAGCGCTTTTCGCACTTCGTGCGCAATTACAATGCCGTCCAGCCGATGAAGCGCGTGGCTGTCGGCGAGGGCGGCGGCGAGGGCAGCTATAACGACGCGGTCATGAAGGCGTGGAAGGACCGTTCCGGGGCCTGGGACATCGAAGGTCTGTCACTGCATTTCTACGCGACCGGCGGCTGGCCGCCGCATTTGCAGAGCGCGGGCTTTGACGAAAAGGACTATGCCGCCCTGGTAAAAGACCCGATCGCGATGGACGACGCGATCAAGACCTATTCGGCGATCATGGACAAATATGATCCCGAAAAGAAGGTCGCCCTGGCTGTCGACGAATGGGGCGCATGGCTGGCGCCGACGCCGGGGTCGAACCCGGGCGGCTTGGTGCAGCAGAACACCCAGCGCGACGCCGTGCTGGCCGCGCTCAGCATCAACGTCTTCGCGCGCCACGCCGACCGGGTCCGCATGGCCAATATCGCGCAGATGATCAACGTCCTGCAGGCCATGATCCTGACCGACAAGGACAAGATGGTGCTGACGCCGACCTACCACGTCTTGCGCATGTACGTGCCGTTCCAGGACGCGACCTTCGTCCCGCTGACCTTCGTCGCCGGCACCTATACGACGAACGGCATCACCCTGCCGCGCGTCGACGCCATCGCGGCGAAGGACAAGGCCGGCAAGATATGGATCGCCGTCACCAATATCGACGCGAAGTCGCCCGCGACATTCAGCGTCTCACTTGCCGGCGTGAAAGCCACGAAGGCTGCGGGCCAGATCCTTTCGGCGCCGAAGGTCGACAGCGTCAACACCTTCGACGCACCCAATATCGTCGCCCCCAAGGCCGTGTCGGCCAAGGTCGCGGGCGCTAAGCTGACCATCACCGTCGCACCGGCATCGGTGACGGTCCTTGGTCTCGAATAGTCGGAGCGCCCAAGACTGGGCCGATACCCTTCCATCTTCGCGGTCAGGCTCAAAGTTTGAAAGATATCCACAATATGACCTCCCCAAAAAACATGCGGGAAATGAAGGCCCGGATATTCTTTTCGGCGAGGCTGGCGGCGGTGGCCCTGCTGGCCGGATGCGCCGGCGACGCGTCTGCCGGTTCACCCGCTTCATCCTGGGCGCCGTCGCACGGAACCTTTCGCTGGACGTCGAGCGCCCCGCTGATCGGACCGCAACCTGATCCATCCCAAACCGTCTACGCTGTGAAGGATCCGTCCGTCGTATTCGCGAACGGAAAATACCATGTCTTCATGACCACGGCCGGATCGAAGGGATGGGGCATCGCCTATACAAGCTTCGCCGATTGGTCGTCCGCATCGACGGCGCCGATATTCAACCTCGACAAATCGCCGATCGGCCCCGGGTACCGCGCGGCGCCGGAGGTGTTCTACTTTGCTCCGCAAAAGCGCTGGTATCTGATATTCCAGGGCGGCGACCCGATGTATTCGACCACCACCAACATCGAGGATCCGATGTCGTGGAGCCCTGCCCGCCCGTTCTTCGCCACGGCGCCGGACATCACGAAGCCGCCGGCGGGGACGGGGTGGCTCGATTTCTACATCATCTGCGACGACACCAAATGCTACCTGTTCAATACCGACGATAACGGCCACGTGATGCGGTCGGAGACGTCGATCGATCAATTCCCAAATGGCTTCCACAATACTACCATCGTCATCACCCAGCCCCGAGACGACGCGTTCGAGGCAAGCAGCCATTATCGGGTAAAGGGAACCAATATTTACCTTACCGTCGTGGAAGCGATCAGCCCGAAGGGGCGCTATTTCCGGATATGGAAAAGCGACGGTTTGGAAGGCGCCTGGGTGCCGCTGGGCAAAGCCACCAAGAATCCCTTGGCGATGGCCGACAACGTAGAGCGCATCTGGTCCGAGGGTGTTTCCCATGGCGAACTGATCCGGGACACGCCGGATCAGACCCAGGTCATCGACCCCTGCAAACCGCTTCGGTTCCTGTTCCAGGGTAATGACCCGTCGGTCCACCCGTCCGATTATATCCAGCTTCCGTACCGGCTCGGCCTTCTGACGGCCAAGGGACCAAATCCGATCACGGACATGTGCCCCAAATAGGGCCCAAGCCGGTTGGCGGACGCCACCTCAGGTGTGAATTCAAGGCACAAAGGGAAGTCATGCAGCATAAGTCGAAATTGCCCGGAATTGTCGTGTCCGGGCTGATGTCATGCGTGACCGTGGCGCTGATATCATGCGCGGCGCCGGCATCCGCGCTGACCCGGGAAGGTCCGGTGGCGCGCGCGGCCAAGGGGCTGTCGACCGCGACCTGGACGCCGGACAACGGCAACGGCACCTTCACCAATCCGTTATTCTATGACGAATTTTCGGATCCGGACCTGATCCGCGTCGGCGACTATTTCTACCTGACCGGCACCACCATGCACACCATGCCGGGCCTGCCGATCCTGCGATCGAAGGATTTGGTGAACTGGGAATTCGTCGCCTACGCGATGGACAAGCTCGATCTCGGCCCGGCCTATCGGCTGGAGGGCGGCCAGAATATCTACGGACAGGGTATCTGGGCCCCCTCCTTTCGTTACCATGACGGCAAATTCTACATCTTCTCGAACGTCAACCACCAGACGACCCAGATGTTCACGGCCACCGATCCGAAGGGGCCGTGGACGCGCACGCCGATGAAGCGCAGCTTTCACGATCTGTCCGTGCTGTTCAACGACGACGGCAAGGCCTATGTCGTTTGGGATCACCAGACGATGCACGTGGCCCAACTTACGGACGACCTGACCGACATCGTCCCGGGCACTGAACGCGTGCTGTTCACGGCCGATGGCGGGATGGGCGAAGGCGCGCATTTCTACAAGATCGACGGCAAATATTACATCATCAGCGCCGAATATGCCGGTGGCTTTCGCATGCCGGCGGCGCGGGCGGATCATGTGCTGGGGCCCTATGAGGTCAATCGAGCGATCAGCTTGCACGAAGACTTCGGCATGGCGTCGAGCATGCGCACGGGTTCGCCCAAGCCGCCGTTCAAATTCTGGGGGCCTGACTCCGCCGCCAAACATAGCCTGGCGATGCACCAGGGGGGCATCGTCCATACGCCCGCAGGCGAATGGTGGGGCTTTTCGATGATGGATTTCAATAGCGTCGGTCGCCTGCTCAGCCTGTCACCAATCACCTGGAAGGACGGCTGGCCCTATTTCGGCCTGCCGGGCAATCTGACGCGCACGCCGCGGACATGGGTGAAGCCGAAGACCGCCACGCCGCAGCCGGTGCGCGTACCCTATCGGCGCAGCGACGATTTTTCGGCCGCACGGCTCCAGCCGATATGGCAGTGGAACCATGTCCCGGTCGACGGCAAATGGTCGTTGTCGGAGCGGCCCGGTTTCCTGCGGCTTCACGCTTTGCCGGCGACCTCGTTCTACGACGCGCGCGACACGCTGACGCAGCGGGCGATCGGGCCGATGTCGACGCCAACCGTCCTGCTCGATGCATCGAACCTGAAGCCGGGCGATACGGCCGGTCTGGGGCTGCTCAATCTGCCTTATGCGACCTTGGGCGTTGAAAAGCGCGCCGACGGACAGGACGTCGTCTTTTATGATCAGAACCGCGACCAGACGGTGCGGGTGAAGATGACGGACAAGCGCGTCTGGCTTCGGGCCGACTGCGATTTTCTCTCCGAAAAAGCGCGCTTCAGCTATTCGTTCGACGGCACCACCTTCACCCCGATCGGCGACGAGGTCGGGCTGTTCTACCAGACCTTCACCTTCCAGGGCGTGCGCTACAGCTTGTTCAGCTACAACAGGACCGGCGCCGAGGGCGGGTTTGCCGACTTCGACTATATCGACGTCCATCAGCCGCATACGCACGGCCTGATGCGGCCCATTCCCTATGGCCGGTCGATCCGACTGGCATCGTTTCACGCGACGACCGGACTGGCGGTTAGCCGCGGGCACCTGGCTTCGGGCGTGCCGACGCGGTTCGAGGTGGTGGACCGCGGGTTGGGCCGCGTCGCGCTGCGATCGGGCCGAAACTATATCACGGTCGGTAAGGATGGAGAGGTGACGTTTGTGGCCGGCCCGTCCGGCACGGCGCAAAACTTCCAATGGATCGAAACGCCGACGGGCGAACTGGTGCTGATGTCATTGGCCACCAACCGCTTCCTGCGCGTCGATCCGCAGACCGGGATTATTCGGGCCGACAGTCCCGGCCCGATGCCGGACGACAGCGACGGCACGCGCATTATCTGGTCGGAATGAATGAGTGGCGGCGGCGAATTTGGGAGTGCACTCCACCATCGGCATCGCCGCCTAATTAGTATTGTGTCCCCGAAATTCCGGCCTGGAGGTCATGGATGATCATGCCGAGCTGGCCGGATGCGAGGAGCCCCGGCCCGAGAGGTCCTGACCGGTTCTCCCCTATGGGCGGAAGGGATCGCAAGGCGGCGCGGACCTCTGCCGTCATATAAGCGAGCTGCCAGCGCATCTCGTCCTTGGCGGCTTCTGGCTGCTCAGGAGCCGCCAGGCTGGCGGCTTTGACCGCATAAGCGGCGGCGCCCAGCGCATGCGCGCCCATATGGCAGACGGCGGCGGCCTGCCCGGCGGCTCTGGCGGCGGCGGCAGCCGCGGGAGACCGTGCGTCGCGGGCCGCCCCGCCGCTGAGAAATCGCCGACGAACTTCCGCACCGGTGTTCAACTCTCCGCGAGCGAACGCCCAGGTCCGAGCGATAGCCGCGCGAGGGCGGTCATCGCCTGGCCTTTCAGCCTCAAACAACCCCAGGACCCGCTCGGCGCAGGCCGCGGCCCATGCGGCGACAAGGCGCCGATCAGACTCGCTTAGCGTCTGCGGAGACCTCACCATCCCGACTCTCCCCGAACGATCGTAACCGCTGGACCCCGGCTTTCGCCGGGAAACGTGCGGTTGAGCTGAACGATAATCGCCCGTCCCCGATTCCGACATCGTTGTCCTCTCCCGTTTCCCGTGGCAGTCTCGCCAAAACGAGCGGGGAGAGAGATATGGACGTGGCGACCGCGGAAGCGATCGTGCATCCCGATGCGACGAGCACGGGCAAGCCGCATTATGAGGTACTCGATGGGCTGCGCGGCACCGCCGCGATCATGGTCGTGCTGTTCCATATCATGGGCATGCCGATCGCCTGGGTCGACCAGGGCCAATATCTGCACCATGCCGCGATGGCGGTCGATTTCTTCTTCGGCCTGTCGGGCTTCGTCGTCGCTTATGCTTATGATGCGCGCTGGGGCAGGATGTCCGTCGGGCAATTCTGCACGATCCGCCTGATCCGCCTCCACCCGCTCGTACTGCTGGGCGCGGTGCTAGGGCTGATCAGCTTCCTGATCGATCCCTTCGCCGCCAACCAGAAACTCATCCCGCTTTCGGTGGTGCTGCGCGACTTTGCGCTCGCCTGCCTGCTGCTGCCCCACGCGGCTCTGCCCAACCGCTGGACCGACACGCACAGCCTGAACAGCCCGGCCTGGTCACTGCTCCAGGAATATATCGGCAATCTCGCCTATGCGCTCGCGCTGCGGCGGCTGGGGACGCGCGCTCTGGGCATCGTCATGGCGATCGCCGCGGGCGCGCTGTTGTGGCTGCTGTGGCGGCGGAACAGCATCGACATGGGCTCGGACTGGACGACCTGGTGGGGCGCTCCGGCCCGCATGGCTTTCTCCTTCACCATGGGGCTGTGGCTGTATCGGATACGCGAGCGCGCGCCGAAGCTGCGCCTGGGCTGGGTCGCGCTGAGCGTGATATTGGTGCTCGCCTTCGCGACGCCGCTGGTGCCGCAGTCGGTCCCGCACGGCAACGGCATGTTCGAGGCGGCGGTCGCAATGCTGCTGTTCCCCGCGATCATCCTGAGCGGCGCGCATTCGGAGATCGGCCGGATCGAGCTGGCCTTATGCAAGTTTGCGGGCCGGATCTCCTATCCGATCTACATCCTCCACTACCCGTTCCTGCTGATCTACATGAACTTCGCGCTCTTCCGTAAACCGCCTGCGCAGACGCTCTACCTGGCCGGCGCCGGATCGTTCGTGCTGGTGGTGGTCGTGAGCTGGCTGGCACTGAAACTGTATGACGAGCCGGTGCGGGCGTGGCTCAAGCGAAAATTGGCGCGCGCATGACCCAGCGTAAATCCGGCTTCCTAAATAATTTCAAACATTAGCTGGGAAGTACGCAAAGCTCAGCCCAACTAATGCCCTCCTCCCAATTTAAGCCATTCGTTTTTATCGTCATGAATGATAAATCCGTTCCGGGGAAAAAGGACGGGGGGATACATGGCGACCATTGCGAATAAAGGCGCCGGCACGGGCGTGCCGCTTTCGGGCAGTCCGCTGGCGCGCGCGATCGACCGGTGGATCTACGTCTACATGGCGGCGAGCTTCGTCGTGCTCACGCTGATCGGCTTCATCCCCGACTCAGCCATGAAGATCGCCGCGGTCAAGGCAGGCGCGCGACCGCCGTTCCCGCTCGTCCTGCATTTCCACGCGGTCCTGATGGGATCGTTCCTGATGCTCCTGCTGGCGCAGACCACGCTCGCCGCGACCGGCAGGCTCGACAAACATCGTTGGCTAGGCCGGCTAGCGATGATCCTCGTTCCCGCGTTGGTACTGGTCGGCCTCATCCTGATTCCGACCATTTATCATGCCGCCTGGTACGCGGCGCAGTCGGCACCCCCGGCCGCACGCGCGCAACTCCAGCAGATTGTACTGGGCCGCGACAATATCATGCTGCTTCAGCTGCGGATCGGCGTCCTCTTCCCGTTGTTCATCTTCCTCGCGCTTAAGGCGCGGAGAAAGGACGGCGCTTTCCACAAGCGCATGATGATCCTCGCGGCGGCCACGCCGTTGCCGGCGGCAATCGATCGCATGGAGTGGCTGCCGACCACCCTGCCCGCCAGCGCGCTCTCGACCGATCTCTACATCCTGGCGGTCCTCTCGCCGCTCTTCATTTGGGATCTCGTCCGCACTCGCACGATCAACCGGGCCTACCTGATCTGGCTTGGCGCATACGTCGCGGCTTCGGTCGCGGTGTACAGCCTGTGGGGGCAAGCGTGCTGGAAAACCCTTTCAACGGCGAGTTGCTTCGCCGATTGCCACGTCTGAATCTGAACGAGTGCCACCTCACCGCGGGGTGCCTGTTCCAGACCCTCTGGAACCGGACCTCGGGAAAGGCGCCGGAGTGGGGCATCAAGGATTATGATATTTTCTACTTCGATGACGCGGACCTCTCCTGGGAAGCTGAGGATCGTGTGATCCAACGCGTCGCCGAGGCGACCAAAGATCTTCCGATCACCGTCGAAATCAGAAACCAGGCGCGTGTCCATCTCTGGTATTCCCAGCGCTTCGGCAGCGACTATCCGCGGCTTACATCCGCCCGCGCGGGCATCGATCTTTATCTCATTTCCTGCACATGCGTCGGGATCGACGTGGAGAGCGGAGATTTATACGCCCCCAACGGTCTCCATGACCTGACTGTCGGCAGATTGCGCATCAACCCACTCAACGCGAAACCGGAACTCTTCCGGCAAAAGGCCGAAAGCTACCAACGGCGATGGCCGTGGCTTCGGATTTTGGACTAAGCGAGGAAGTCCGATCGCCGTCAGGCTGATCGGCGGGTCATAATGCCATAAAAAACGCCGCCGGGTCGAAACCCGGCGGCGCCTTTGTCTGATCCTCAG
>JAEKMC010000213.1 GCA_019508115.1 Sphingomonas sp. | reverse complement strand
GATTGGTTCGGCGGGATCAGATAGCTGACGAAATAGCCAACCGCATCCGGCGATCCCCCCATGTTGCGGCGATCGTCAATGATCAGGGCACGGCTGCCCTTGAGGACGGACATGGCCTTGTCCACCACCGGCTTGAATGCCGGCAGGGGCGGAAAGCCGATCACTTCGATGTAGCCCACATCGCCAGCGAGCTTGTCCGCGCGAACCACACCCGCTTCCGAGCGCGGCATCGCCCCACCTGGACCTCCGGGTGAAGGCGGTGGCCCACTCATCGAGTTGACCGACATGTGCTTGTCATGCGCGATCGCAGCGACATCCGCGGAGAGCCGCGCGGCGAAGGCGCCCGGATCCGCGAGTTTGTCATACTCACCAGCGGCAAGCGACGCACTGATCTTTTCCGCGGCCTTCTCGCCGACATCCGGAAAGATGTAATTGTCACGAAGGGCGTCACTGAGTTTTGCGACCACATCGCGCCGCACGTTGCTGTCGATGGTGTTGGCTTGAGCCGCCATTGGCGGCGGCGTCGGCGCAGACTGCGTCAATGCCGCCGCCGCAGATAAGGGATAAGCAAGCAAACCAAAGAACATCAAGGCTGAATGGCGCATCATTTGCCCCCTGCTGCTGATCAACTCAGGTACTTATTGTGGGTGGCTGGAAAGCGGGCATTCTTTTCCATCGTAAGAAGGCGCGCCCCCGCCGTCAGCGCCCCGGCGGCCCCGCCGGTTGGAGAATGCCGCCGGCCATCCTACCGTCCGCGTCGAGCACGGCCGACATTATCACCCCGCCCTTGGCGAACGCCAAGTTGTAGATGTCGTCGCCCATCGGGCCGCGCCCGCGGAAGGTCACCGACTTCAGCTCGCCCATCGAGCTGAACAGGCCATGTGTCATGGGCAGGTCCCTGCGGACGATTTCGGCGAATTGCGGAGAGAGCTTGTCGTAGTCAGGCGAGCCGTTCGCCAGCCCGGCGACAAGCCTGCGCAAGGCGGCCTCGGTGCCGGCGTTCGGCACCAAGCCGGGGGTGGAAACCTGTTCTCCAGGTAGCCCCGCGAGTTGGTTATTCGCCGATTGTGAGAAGGCTGCGGGCTGCAAAAGCGACCCGAGCACAATGGCTCCGACAAGGATCATGATGGTCACTCCGAGGACTGCGAGACGAGTGACGACTGGATGTGGCGGGAGAGCATCGGAAACCAGGTCCGGCGATTGGGCTACTGTTTGACCGTACCCTTCGGCCTCACGGAGCATCCGAGCGGCTTCCAAGGACGACGTCGCGCCAAGCTTGGTGCGCGCCATCTTGAGGCGCTTCTCGACTGCATGGTGCGAAATGCCGAGATCCGCGGCGATTTCCTTGGCAGACTTATGCTGAAGCCATTCCCGCAGGCAGAGCTTCTCGCGCTCCGTCAATCTTGAAAGTGAATCTCGGTCATCCATTGATGAATGGATACAGGCTGTCGCCGCGCGTCGATAGTACGGTCCGCTGGTAAAACGGGCTGAACGGCGTTCATCCAGATGTGACCGATGTCTATTCGACGGCGCGGCGCGAGACCTACCGCACCAGCAATGCGCAACTCGTGACCAGCAGCGCCGCCGCGATCAACCAATCCATATGCCATTGGCGTGGCGCATATTTCTCGACCAGGACGACGAATGTCAGGATTGCGACCCAAAGCAGGTTCATGACCCCGCCGGCGAAGAGCAGCAGCATCAGCAGGCCGCAGCAGCCCAGGCAATAAAGGCCATGCGCGATCCCCATGCGCACCGCGCCTGTGACACCCGGCCGCCAGTAGCGCATGAGGAAGCCCACGGGCGAGCGACAGTGCGACAGGCACAGGCGTTTGAGCCCGCTCAACTGGTAGAGCGCGACCGCCGCGAGCAGCAGGGCGACGAGCGTCCGGTCGCTGATCGCGAGACTGGCGCTGGCGAGCAGTCCATGCCCGATCAGGAAGGCCTGGCCGGCCGTGGCGAGCCCCGCAAAGGCCGTCCAGAGCAGAAGATAGGTGAGGGCGAAGATGGTCGTCGCGCCACGCGCAGGCGATCGCCGCGCGAAGCTGGCGTAGAGCAGGATCATGGGTGCCGCGGACGGCAGCATCATCGCCACCATCATGATCGTCCACATCGCGAAGGAGGGGCCCAGATAGACAAGGCTCCACGGCGCGACGCCGGCCGGCATCGGCGCCATTCCCGCCATCGTCCCGATCGCTCCGCCCCCCGTCATCGGCGCGGCCATCCGCAGCAGCCACCACCAGCCGACACCGCACAGCAGCAGCAGACAGGCGCTGACGATCCGGTTTTCGCGTGTCAGGATCTGCGTGAGCAGCGGCCGCGCAGGCGCGCCGCCCGGCATCTCGCGGTCAGGCGGCGCCGTGGGTCGAGAGGTCGAGCATTGCGACATGCGCATGCCGCCCGGTCCATTCGAGGCCGACCGGCCCGGTCGCGCGGGTATCGCCGCTGGCATATTCCGCCTCGCGATATTCGAACCCGTTCGGAAGCACGACCCGCGCGCGATGCTCCTTCCCGGTCACGGGGTTCCGGATCGGTCCGGTGCTCGTGTCCATGATGCCCTCGATGCGGACGGCGCCGACGCGCTTGTCCATGTCGAGCGAGAAGTGGATCGGCAGGAAGGCGGGTTCATGCAGCGTTTCGATGACCGTCGCGAAAACGTTGAAGATGGTCGCGCCGGGATCGGTCTCGCCACCCGAAAGGATCGTCAGGAGCGCGCTGCGCTGGGCTTCGCTGGCACGCGCGTCGATCACCACGAAAGCCTCGCCGCCGCCCTCATGGATCGGTCCTGGCCAGGCGAACATGCCGGCCCATAACAGGCCCGACAGATCGAGATCGCCGAAATAGCCTTCGTCGATCCGCATCGCCGTCATCGCCCGGCAATCGCCGCGGGTGGGGAGGGCGTTGAACTGACAGGGGCAGCCCCAGTCGCAATTGCAATTCGCAATTTCCGGACCGCGCATACGCCATTCAACGAAAGCCATGACAAGTCTCCCGACGGGAAGCGTTACGGTACCATAATGGCCACCAACCCGAAAGCTCGGATGGGGTGTCGCGTTTCGGCAAACCTGCCCTTCACCGCGTGAGCAATTTCCGTCTGCCCAACGCGATGAAGCTCGCCGCGAACATCAGCACGGTGAAGAGCGTCAGCCAGCCGAGCGGCGCGGGCGCGGCCACGAAGCCGAGATGGGCGAGTATCGCCCAGCCGCCCCCGATCACCAGGATCAGGTGGAAGGCTATACTGCCTGACTCGCGCGACAAGGTGCGTCCCAGTTCGTCCGACAGCCGCCAGGTGGCGATCCCCAGCAACGTAAGGACCAGGATCAGGATCAATGCGCCCGCAACAGCCGCCATCGGCGACAGCAGGCCGCCGGGCCCGGACAGGCTGAGTTCGAGCAGCAACAGCCCATAGGCCGCCATCCAGGAGAAGCCGCAAAAGAACAGCTGGCCACGCTCGCGCATCTCTTCGGCCGCCACTTCGTCATCGACCAGATCGAGGTTCGTGCGGGTGCTGGCGGTGGCGAGACTCCCGAGGATGGCCAGGACGACGAGTGTCCCGCCGGTCACGGCGGCAATCCATCCCGAGAAGCTGACCGCGCTCATGCGAGCGAGCCCGCCGAAGCCCCACATGACAAACAGCAAGGTGACGATGCCCACGGCATTCTGGATCAGGAAATTGCGGAAAGTCGCAAAGCTGACGCGCCGCTTGCGGTTGCCAAAGCCGATCACCGCCATGAACAATATCAACGCCAGGCCCAGCTCCGCAGTGGCCTTTGACGGCCGAACTATTACGCCGATCGCATTCTGGTTCACGAGCGCGATGGCGGCCCCCACAGCGAGACAGTAGAGAGTGGCTCCCACAGCGCTCCACGCCGCGAAGTTGCGCCATGCCGGCACGGATTTTTCGTGTGCCATTTCGTTCATTCCTCTTCCGGTTCCCAATGGTCGACGAACAGCTCGGGCACCGCCACCTGGAACAGTTTCGCCATGCGTAGCGCCAACGGCAGGCTGGGATCGTATTTGTCGGTTTCGACCGCGTTGATCGTCTGGCGCGAAACGCCGAGCCGCCGGGCAAGCTCGCCCTGGCTCCAGCCGCGTTCCTCGCGCATCGCTTTCAAACGGTTTTCCAAAACGACCCCCTGCCCGTAAAGAACTCTTTACAGATGCGGCGCGGGGCTGTCAAGAACTCTTTACAGCAGTCGGCTGGGATTTGCCCGCCCAGGTGAGCCGCCACATGCCGCCCTGCGCCACCGATTGCACCGCATGCGGCACGAGCGCGGCGATGCAGGTTCCGCCAGTATGGCGTACCGAAGGGTAGAGAATGCCGTTCAGTCCCTGCGCGAGCGCGGCGTCGGCGAGCCTGTTGCCTTCGGGATAACCCGCCTCGATATCGGGATTGAGCGCGGGATGGTCGGGCAGGGCACGCAGGTCGAGGAACTCGCCCGCGAAGCTTGCATGGAGTTCGGCATAGTCGATCGCGGCCTCGGAAATCCCGCTGTCGGCAAGGAACCGCGTCATGTGGAACGCGACCTCGGCCAGGCAGGTCTCCACATCCAGCGCCGCATACCAGGCGCCGCGCGAGGGTCCGTTGAAGCGGTTGAGCGCGCGCGGCCGCGCATAAGCGAAGGCGGCGTTGATGTGCGCGGCGTGCGGCACGCCATGGACCAGTTCGTGCGGGGAAACCCGGCCCAGACCACGCGCCTCCGCGATCAGCCGCCCGCTGGTTGCGCCTTCGATTTCCGCCAGTGCATCCAGATCGCGCGCCTCGGCCAGCCCGAGCAGCACGGAGTCACGCAAGCGTGCGCTCGACACGAGCCGCACCGTGCGCGGTAACGCCTCGCGCGCGACCGGAATATCGTCGATCACTCAGAGCCCGCCGCGGACCGCATCCACCAGCAGGCGCGTCTCCAGCATCACGGGAATCCCGCCTTCGATCATCGCCTCGACCGGACTCTTGCTGCGGAAGATCGGCCCCGCATTGGCGCGCTTGGGCCAGCGGTCCGCATTGTCGTCGACGAACAGCAGATGCAGCCCCTTATAAAGCCCGATCGCGGCCGAGGCGCGGGTGAGCTGGTCCTGCGACAAAGGCTGGTCCCATTTGGCCCGCTTGATCCGGTCCCACGTGCTTTCGGAAACGCCGAGCAAGGCGGCGGCTTCGGCATTGTTGAGCGCCCATTGCCCGGCCAGCGCGCGGAAGGCCCTGAGTGCCGGCGCCGACAATCGTACCCGATCCTCCGCGCGCGCGAAATTCTGCGGCTCGACCGGCGCGTCCATGGTCTGGGCCTGAACCAGAGATGCCATGTCCCTTGCTCCTTTGACGCGAACATACGCGTCAATTGACGCGATTGCAAGCATGAGCTAGAAGCGCGACATGCTTGTGATCGTCGGAACGGTGCGGCTGCCTGTGGAAAATCTGGGCGTAGCGCGCCCGGCGATGGAGCGGATGGTCGAGGCCAGCCGCGCCGAGCCGGGTTGCCTGCTGTACGCCTATGCGGAGGATCTGTTCGATCCCGGACTGATCCGCGTGACGGAGATATGGGCGGATCAGACGGCGCTCGATCGCCACTTCGCCGCCACGCATCTCGCGGAATGGCGCGCGGCCTGGCCCGTGCTCGGCCTCGGCGATCGCGATCTCATGCTCTACGAAACCGCCACATCCTGCGCGATCTGATCCGCCAGATGCAATGAGCCCCGCGCGCAAATGGGGGAGTTTGCGGCGAGGCTCTGTGCTTGTGCCCAAATGCGAAAATCCGGGCGCACCGGCGGGGTGGGGTACGTCGATGCAATGATATCAACAGCTTGAGCGCCAACGCGTTCCTTTCTTGAGCCGGCCGGCCGCTCTGGCCCCGCCCGGCCGTGCGGTGACTGCGGCGGAGTGAGCTAAAGGCGCAATTCCAGAAAGATCGTCCCTTCCACCGGAGTCGGATAATAAGCGCCGATCGTCGTGAAGCCCGCGCGGGCGTATAGAGCGAGTGCGGCCTGCATCGTCGGCAGCGTATCCAGCCGCATCCGCCTGTAGCCGGCGGCGCGTGCCTCCCCAATGATGGCGCGGATCAGGTCCGGGCCCAGCCCCAGCCCGCGCGCCACGGGCGACACGTAGAGCCGTTTCATCTCGCAGAGGCCGTCGCCCTGCATCGGCCGCATCGCGACGCAGCCGATCGCTTCCCCCGACGGTGCGCGCGCGATCAGCAGCGCGCCCGTGGGCGGGGCATATTTTCCGGGCAGGCCGGCCAGTTCCGCCTCGAAGCCCTGATAGCCAAGATCGACCGGCAGCGAGGCCGCATAAGCGCGGAACAAGTCCGCAATGTCCTGAAGATCGGCGCCGCCCTTGACGGGCAGGATCGTGAACCCGTTCATAATTCCAATTTTATCCCCGGAAATCAGCCAAGTAGCGGGCAAATCATATTGATTTCGATCAAGGTTCGCGCCTACCACATCGCTGGGGCAAGGAGTCGGAATGCCCAGATATTTCTTCCATGTGGAAGATGGCGCCATCCACGCCGATGCGGAAGGGATGGAATTGAGCGGCCTCGATGCCGCGCGCGAACATGCGGTTTGCTACTTTGCGGAATTGCTGCGCGATACACCGCGCGCCTTTTGGGGCCGTGGCGAATGGCTGATGCGCGTCACCGATGCGGCAGGTCTGGTCTTTTTCACGCTCCATTTCGTTGCCATCAACGCCGCGGCGGGCGGGGGCGCATCGCGCCACGCCTGACCACGCGGTGTATTTGAAAACGCGCTCTTCCGCGAGCAATCCTCACGCCGAAGCGTGCAGATAAGCGGCGTCGAAGTCACCGATCCGGATCAGTCGCGGCCAGTCGCGAATATGCAGGTCGCGACGGTCGCGCGCGATCACGCCGATGTCCTGCAGGTCGTGCAGCTTGCGATTGACGTGCACGCTGGTCAGTCCGGTCGCGTCGCCGATCTGCTCCTGCGTCATGGGCAGATCGAAACGTTCGGGAGGGCCGAAGCCCGCAATCTCGCGCCGTGTCGCGAATTCGCACAACAGATGCGCAATCCGCGCCGTTGCCCCGCGCCGCCCCACGTTCACCACCCATTCGCGCGCGATCGCGGCGTCGATCAACGTATCGCGCCATAAGGCTTGGCCGACGCGCGGCCGCGCCTCCGCCAGCATGCGCAAATCCTGCACCGCGATACGCGCGATCGTCGCGGGCGTCAGCGTCTGCACCGCATGATCCGAACGGTCGAGCAGCACATGGTTCAGGTCCAGGAAATCGCCGGGCAGGTGAAGGGACAGGATCTGCCGTCCGCCATCGCCGGTGTCCTTCTGGCTGCAGGCGAAACCGTCGAGCAACAACGTGCAGTGCGTTACGCGCGCGCCGTCCTTCACCAACATACTATATGTGGGGTGGGTCTCGATCCTGGCGTGAAGCGCGTGAATGGCCTGCCGGTCGGTTTCGTCCAGATGCGCCAGCCGTTCCAATTTCCGGATCGCGCGCCCGGGATTGCGTAAGCTGTTGACAAACCGCAGTAAGTAACTCGTTCCTTCGACGGAACGGCTGTGGCTATTGGGGAGCCGTAGCGGTCGGCATCCGTTGAAAAGCCGATATGGCGGCGCAGGATATCCGGGGCAGGCGGCAGCGGGTCGCGGCGGGCGGGATCACCTTTAGCATACACATCCTGCTGCTCGCGCTATTGCTGTTGGCGCCGGCCCGCGACCGCACACCCGCGCCGCGCGCGGACGTCGTGCCGATCACGCTTACGGATGTCGCACCGCCGCCGCCGCCACCTCCGCCGCGCCAGCGTGCGCGCGTATCACGGCCGCGCGTTCGCGCCGTGACGATCGTGCGGCGGTCCACACCATCTGCCCCCGCTCCACCTCCGCCCCCGATGGTGATCGTGCCGCTCGCGATCCCTGCCCCGGCCGCGACCGGAACCGGCGGCACGGGAAGCGGCGGAGCCGGCAATGGAAACGGCGGAGGCGGCGGCGCGGGTGGGGCCGGCGACGGCACGCCGCCGCAGCGGATTGGCGGCGGCATCTCCGACCGCGACTATCCGCGCGAGCTCAGCGACGCGGGCATCTCCGGCACCGTCTCCGTCCGCTATCGGGTGGGGATAGACGGCCGCGCCCGCGACTGCATAGTCACCCGATCGAGCGGATCCGCCGCGCTCGACGCGCATACTTGCGCGCTGATCGAACGCCGCTTCCGCTTCCGCCCGTCACGCGATGCCGACGGCCGGCCGGTGCCGTCGATCATCGTCGAAAATCACAGCTGGATCATGCCCCCGCCGGAGCCGGAGGCGGCGGCGAAGGATCGTTAGCAATTCACCTTATGACGAGCTTCCGCCGCAGCACGATATCGGCCGAACTGTCTCCGACCCCAAGCTCGACCGGCTCGGCCTCCACCGTAAGCGCCGTGCCATCCCAGTAAGCGAGTTCGACTGCCCTGAGTGGGATCTTCACCGTCTTGGTCTCGCCGGGGGCAAGGTGGACGCGCTGAAAGCCGGCGAGCTGCTGTATCGGCCGCCCCACCTTCGATCCCAGGTGATGGACATAAAGCTGCGGCACCGCGTCACCCGCTCGTCCGCCGCTGTTGGTCACGTCCACGCTCACCGTTGCGACGCCATTCTTCGCCAGCACCGGCCTGTCGGTGCGCAGGTTGGCATAGCGGAAGCTGGTGTAGGACAGGCCATAGCCGAACGGGTAGAGCGGCTTGCTTTTCATATACATGTAGGTGCGGCCGTGGCGGATGTCGTAATCCATCATCGGCGGGAGCTGGTCGATCGATGCGGGCCAGGTCGCGACCGTGTGCCCGCCCGGATTGTAGGCGCCGAAGATCACGTCCGCGAGCGCCGCGCCTTCGTCCTGCGAGGCATGCGTCATGTGCAGGATCGCGGGCACATGCGCCTGGCTCCAGGTGATCGCGAACGGGAAGCTCGAGACCAAAACCATCACCGTGCGCGGGTTGGCGGCGAGCACTTTCTTGACCAGTTCCTCCTGCGCCAGAGTGATCGTCTCGCGGTCGCGCCCTTCGCGCCCGTCGCCCGGATCGGCGCAGGGCCTGGTGCCATTGTCGGTCCAGTCATGCGCCATGTTGGGGCCGCAGGTGGGATCGTTGCCCACCACCACGATCGCGACATCAGAGGCCTTCGCCGCCGCCACCGCCGCGCCGTCGCTATCGTCACGCGCGAAATTGACCTTCACGTCGGGCCCGACCGCCTTGCGGATCCCGTCAAGCGGGGTGATCGCATACGGCGGGAAGCCCCCATACCAGTCCCAATGCACGCCATCCGCAAGCGGGCCGATCACCGCGACCGAATGCAGGCCCGCCTTCGCGATCGGCAGCGCCCGTGCCTCATTCTTGAGCAGGACGATCGATTCCAGCGCCATTCGCTTGGAGATCGCCTGATGCTTGGCGCTTTCCCATGGCGGCGTTCCGCCTTTGATATTCGCATATGCAACGCGCTCGGGCGGATCGAGCAGGCCGAGCTTGATCGTGGCCGGGAATTTGCGGCGGAGCGCCTCGTCCAGATCCGCCTCATTGATCTGCCCGGCCTGGAGCGCGGCGTGCAGCTCGTCCTTGTAGACGTCGAGATATTGGTTGATCCCGGCCTTGAGCGCCGCGACCGCTGCCGCCTGCTGGTCGGGCGAGGTCTTGTGATCCTTGACCAATGTCTTGATCGCGCCGCCATCGCTCGAGACGATGCCGACATGCCACTGGCCGATCACCACCTTGCGCAGCACCGGGTTGACCGCCATCGGCACCCCATTCCAGGCGTTATAAGACGCCATCACCGCGCTCGCGCCCGCATCGCGGAAGGTCATGCGGAACGGTTTGGAATAATATTCCCAGAACAGCCGATCGTCGAAATTGCTGCTCGTGCGCGTGCGGTCATTCTCGTTGGAATTGGCGAGGAAATGCTTGAGCAAAGGCGCGGCCTGCCAATATTTCGGGTCGTCGCCTTCCAGGCCCTTGGCGAAGGCGGTCGCCATCGTGCCGGCGAGAAAGGGGTCCTCGCTATAGACCTCCTCGCTGCGCCCCCAGCGCGGGTCGCGGGCGAGATCCGCCTGCGGTCCCCATGCCATCAGGATCGGGTGCTTGCCGTCGCCCGATTGGGTGATCCAGCGCGCCTCATAGCCTTCGACCCCGCCCGCCTGGCGCACCAGCGCCGGATCCCAGCTCTCGCCCATGCCCGGAGGCTGCGGGAATTGCGTGGTCTTGCTGCCGGCCCAGCCGCGCTCGGGGCTCCCTCGCTGCTGTAGTCCGTGAATGCCCTCGGTCGAGCCGAAGCTGGGAACGCCGAGCCGCGGGACACCCGAATTGGTCGAAAGCGCGTCGATCTTTTCGTCGATCGTCATCAGCGAAAGCAGATTGGCGATGCGCGCATCCACCGGAAGGTCGGGATTCTGGAAAGGCTGGTCATATCGCGCGGGCGAGGCTGCCCCAAGCAACACTGCCGCAATGCCGATCGCCAGCCGCTTCGCCCGCATCCGAACCTCCCTGTGCCTCCGCTCGGGCGGCAGCGTCGGGGGTCTCTATAGCAGGGCAGCCGCCCGCTCAAACCGTGCCGAAAGTGCGATCGACCGTCATTTAACCAAAACGAAGCAACGGCTTCTTATTGCTGAGCTGATGAAGCGCGTCTTCCATTTCGCTTTGCTCTTGCTTGCAGTGCCCACTGTGGCGCGAGGCGAGCCGTATATCGTGGGCGATCGCGCTAACCCGCAGTGCCGTGAGGCGCTCGCGTTCGCATCCGCGGCTTTCCGGTCCGACCATTTCGTGATGGCGGATTCTACGCCACCCCGCGGCTGGCCTGCGCGTCCGCTGCTTGGCTGGAACGGGCTGAACAATTACGGCATCACGTTCGATGAGGCTACTTTTGCGGAGCAAGGGCCGTCGGGCGATAGTCTGCTGACACTCTACTGGCAGCGGCGTGAGCATGGAGGAAAAAGGTTCGTCGGCGTCGATTTCACGCCGAACTGGAAGGGGGATTATTTTTATATTCTGCTGGTCGACGCCGCACTCAGCGAAGCAGCAGTGCGTGCGGCACTTGACGCCGGCACGATCGATAGCCCGCTGAACGAAGAGGACCAGATCCTCTTTCAAGATAAAGCGGGTCGCTATGGGTTACTGACCCTGCCCCACGGCTACGAGATCGAGCGGTCCTGGACCGTACAGGCAGTGAGCGCGAACGGTGTAAGCACGCCCTGCCGGATCACTCTGCGCAAATGGACTGGCAAGCCGCTTGTCCACTTGCCTCCGCCTGTGCGCGATCTCGCCGTATTGCTCCGCCACGCTGTCGGGCCGCCAGACCCGCTCAGCAATGGCTTCATGAGCGGGAGATTGGAGATCGCCGTTCTCAAGTCCTGGGCCAATGCGGTCGATCGGCCGTGGGCTCTATCGTCCTACAACAATGCCCGTGCAGCCTTCGTACGCGTGGGACTGCGCTCCTGGGCACGCCAGAACCACGTTCAAGCGGCAGTTCTCACGAAGATTATCGCGCGGCGGGCACCCGCCGTACACGCTCTGGCAGCCTATTATCATAGTCGGTTCGGGCTTGCCGCCGCGGATGCTCAGCGCGTGGGAGCTTTCGTGACCGACTATATGATGATCCCCTATTTCAGCTTCGAAACGACCGCCGAGCAGGAAGACAAAGAGGCGAGGTCGCGGTTCACGGCCAACCCTTGGCCAGCCCACCGCGCTCCGGCAGCGCGCGGCGCCCCGCCAACCGGGGGGTGACGGGGCGCCGGCCAAGGTTTGGCCCATCATTCAATTGGGGGGTGGATGACGGCCTTGGCGGTCTTATCCTAGCCGGTCCGCACCGCGCGCGTCGATGCGCGCGCATTCAAGGTGTCCAAAGTTTAACCAACGCGCGCGGCGCGGGTCAGGCCGGAAGCGCCTCGCTCATGCGGGGTGCGATCCATTCGAACACGCCCGCGGCTTTGCCCGATCCCGATCCTGTCTCGGCCACCTGATAGAGCGCGATTTCGCGCAACCGCGCGCGCGGAAGGAAGGCGCGCCAGGGGTCGCCCACCAGCACCTCCGTTCCCTGCGCCAGGCAATTGTCGAGGAAGCCGCTCACCCGCGCCGCCAGATCGGGCGCGTAGAATAGGTCGCCCACCAGCACGATGTCGGCCGGCGGCGGCGGGAATGGCGTCAGGTTCTCCGCCACGACAATGATCCGGGCCCCGTTGAGCGCGGCGTTGAGCCGCAGCGCGGCCACCGCATAAGGATCGATCTCCGCCGCGCGCACGCTCGCCGCGCCTGCCTTGGCCGCCGCGATCGCGACCAGCCCGCTGCCCGCGCCGAGATCGATCGCATGCTTTCCCGCGACGCTTTCGGGATGGTCGAGCACATGGCGCGCGAGCGCCAGACCGCCCGCCCAATGATAGGCCCAGTAAGGCGATCCGAATGCGGCGTCGGCCTCCGCCAGCCGCCGGAGACCGCTGTCGGGCGCGGCCTTGTGCAGCCGGATTTCGGGCACGCCCGGCACATCCGCCACCGGTAGGTTGTCGCGGATGAAGGCCGCGATATCCTCGTCGCGCATCTTGCCGTCACGGAGCATGATGTCGGACTTCACCCGTTCACCGCATCCCGCCGCACCAGCGCCTTCAGCCGCGCGCGATAGGTGCGGCCGACGCGCAGGCGATGGCCGTCGGCGAGCTCGGCGAACCAATTGCCCATATCGTCCTTGCCGACGCGATCGATCCGGTCGATGCGCACGATCGCCGAGCGGTGGACGCGCAGGAAAGCCGCCGAATCCAGCCTCTGCTCCAGCTCGGCGATGGTCATGTGGATCAGATAGGACCGCGCACCCACATGCAGGCGCATATAATCACGCTCCGCCTCGACCCGGTCGATGCCGGCCACGGGGATGCGGATCATCTCGGATCGATGCGGCACCCACAATTGATCGGGCTCGTCCGGTGGCCGCGCGGCGCCGCGCCGGGCATCGCGAACGCGTGCGATCGCACGTTCCAGCCGTTCGGCGGCGACCGGTTTGAGCAGATAATCCACCGCCGCCACGTCGAACGCATCGACCGCATGATGGTCGTAAGCGGTGACGAAGATCACCGCCGGGCGCACAGTGCGCCGCTCGAGGGCGCGGGCGAGGCTGACCCCGTCCATCCGCGGCATCGCAATGTCCAGCAACAGCAGATCGGGCGCGCACCGGTCGAGCAGGTCGAGCGCGGCTTCGCCGTCGCGTGCGCTGCCGATCACCGCAATCCCCTCCAGTCCGAAACACAGCATCGTCAGCCGCTCGACCGCGAGCGGCTCATCGTCGACGATCAGGAGCTTGAGCGGCGGCTCAGCCATGCCCGGCCTCGATTGGGAGGATGATCTCGGCACGATAGATATCGTCGCGCCGCTCGGTGAGCAGCCGTGCCTCGGTGCCGTAGCGCGCGGCGAGCCGGTCACGCACATTCTGAAGGCCGATGCCGCTGCCGGATGCGGGCTCGGGCGCGGCGGACGCGCCATCATTCTCCACGCTCAGATGCAGCCGGCCATCGCGCGCGAACGCCGCGATCCGGATCGTGACCGGATCGCGCGATCGGGCCGCGCCATGCTTCACCGCATTTTCGACCAAAGGCTGCAGGATCATGCCGGGCACGGGCAAGTCGCGCAC
>JAEKMC010000212.1 GCA_019508115.1 Sphingomonas sp. | reverse complement strand
GCGCCTCGAGCTGCGGGTCGGCCAGGGACGATTGGCGCCCGAGACCGAACAGGCTGCCAAGCGCGCGGGCAACCGGGCCCGGTTCGCTCAGGCTCGAAATATTGTCGCGCCGCGCCAGCGCGATCACGGTCCATTCGAGCGGGCTGAATTCGATCCGGCCTTCGTCCTGCGCGGCCCAGGGAGCGGGAACCGCGTGGGCACCGGCGACGGCGAAAGCGGAGGCGTGATTCAAATAGGCCATGAGGTCTTCCCTTCTTGTTCCGCAGGCACCGTCCAGCGCGCGCGAACACACCTTTCGGCATCTTCGCGCATCCCCCCGGCGGCGCACTAAGCCGTCGCGCACAGGGTCCATGACCCGGTGCCGCTTCGGCAATTGCATAAGTCTGTCGAGGCGGGCTCAGGCCCGCCGGCTAATCAGTCAGTCGTCTTCATCAAAGGCGCCTCTCTGAAGGTTCCGCCGTTTTGATACCGACTGGTATATAACGCGCTGCTGCAGTGCGTCAACGTCTTTTTATACTGCTTGGTATTTTTCCCGTCAACGCCCCGGCCAGGTGCGCATCGCCATATCGACCAGGCTCTGGAGCTCGCCCTTGGATGCGCCTGCGCCAGCCTGAACCGAGAGCCCCTGCAGCACCGCGGTCATATAGCGGGCGAGCGCTTCGGGTTCGATATCGGCGGGAAGATCGCCTTCCTCTTTATATTCCTCCAGCCGCTTGATCAGCGCCTCGCGCGCCGACTTCTGCCGCTCGATCACGCATTCGCGGATCGAGGACGCTTCGGGTCCACATGCAACCGCACTGATAACACCCAGACATCCCTTGGGATCGCAGTTGCTGGTCTGCATCTCCAGCGCACCGAGCAAGAGCCGCTGCGCCATCTGGCGCGAAGTCGGCTCCTTCAGCGCCTCGGTCATATACGCCAATTTCGAGTGCTCGTAGAGGTCGAGTGCCTTCTTGAAGAGCTCTTCCTTATTGCCGAACGCGGCATAGAGACTGGGCTTGGCAATGCCCATCTCGGCGGTGAGCTCCGCCATCGACGCGCCTTCGTAACCACGACGCCAGAAGACGCGCAGCGCTGCCGTCAGCGCCTCGTCGACATCGAACTCACGCGGGCGGCCTTTGGGTACGCAACAGGGGATAACGCTTTCCATACCGGACGGTATATAGTGCAGATTTGTGACCCCGTCCAGCAGGCTGATTGGGCAAGGTTTTGAAGGCTTTGGGCCGTTTTGGCCTTACCTCCTCGGGGCAGCAAGCCAAAGCGTGGCGGCCGCGCGGTAGGATTTCAGGCGCGGACGGCCGGTTCGCTCGTGAACCGGCCGGCGCGCTCCAGACAGCGATAGATGCGTGCGTCCTCCATCATCGCGGCGTTGAAGCGCAGATATTGTGACGCCGACTGGCTGAGGCTGAACACATTGCCGGGGGCGAAGACGATGTCCTCCTCCAGGCCACGCCGCGCGACCGCGACCGCATCGACGCCGTCGGGCAAGCGGCACCACAGAAACAGGCCCGCGCGCGGCTCGATCCAGGGCTCGATCCCGATGTCGCGCAACCGCCGCACCGTTTCCACACGCGCCCGCGCCAGCCGTGCATGGATCTGGTCCATGTGCCGGCGATATCCCCCATCGGTAAGCGCCGTATGGAGCAGTTGCGCGGATAGAGCGCTGCCCGACATGCCGGTAGCGATGCGCAGATCGGTGATGGCGTCCATCCAATCGGGCCGCGCGGCGATATAGCCGCAGCGCACCCCGCTCGAGAGCGATTTGGAAAAACTGCCCACGCGGACGACGCGATCGAGCCCGTCGAAGGCGGCATAACGCGGCGCGGGCTCGATCTCGAAATCGGCGAAGATATCATCCTCGACGATCACCATCCGCTGCTCCTCGGCGAGCTTCAGGATACGATGCGCAACCGGCGCGGACAGGGCGGCCCCGGTCGGATTATGGACACCCGAATTGGTGAGGTAGAGACGCGGGCGATGCTCGGCCAGCGCGGCGGCGAAGGCCGCGACGTCGGGGCCGTTCGGCGTGAAGGGAACGCTGACCAGTTTGGCGCGGTGCGCGCGTAGCAAAGCGTGGAAATTGAAATAACAGGGGTCGTCGATCAGCACCGCATCGCCCGGCTCGATCAGGAAGCGCAGCACCAGGTCGATCCCGTGGGTGCCGCTGTCGGTAAGCAGCACCTGATCCACGCCGGCTTCGATGCCCTGCCCGAAAAGGCGATGGGCGATCAGGCGCCGCAGCGGCTCCGGACCGGCGGGCAGCGCATATCCGACCAGGCCTCCATCCGAATTGAAGCGCGCGTTGCGGCGCAGCGCCTTGCGCATCGTTTCGTGCGGCATCCACGCCTCGGGCAGCCAGCCGCAACCCGGCATGAGCGCGCCGGCGCGCATCGTGAGCGACTGACGCATCATCCACAGCGGATCGATCTGCCGGTCCAGCGCCGGCCCGATTTCCGCCAGCGCGAGCGGCGCGAGCGGCGCCGCGACGAAGAAGCCGGAGCCGGGTCGCGACCGGATCACGCCCTCTGCGGCCAGCCGGTCATAAGCCTCCACCACCGTGGATTTCGAGTAACCCGAGCTATCCGCCAGCGCGCGCACCGACGGAAGCTTGGCACCAGGCGTCAACAGCCGTCGCTCGATCCGCTGGCGGATATTGTGCATCACCGCCTCGGTTCGCGTCGTTACCGGGTCTTCGATCGTCGCCACTGTATTGCTCTTTTGTAAGGACAGTTCTGCCGAACTGTACCCAACTGTTCCTGTGCTGGCGAGCGTAATCGCCGCATTGGGCCGCCTCGACACGGAGGTGGACATGACGAGACATATCGATCGAAATATCCTAGCGGGAGCCATGCTGCTGGCCGCGGCCTGTTCGACAAGCGCTGTCCGCGCAGAGACCGCCAGCGTCACGTTGCATCGTATCGATCTGCACCCCGCCACGGCCGCGGCCGCCAAGCGGACCATGCGCCGGATCGACGAAGCCGCGCTCAGCGTCTGCGGCGCATCTGGCGCGCTGATCGAGTCGAAGCGCAATATCCGCGTGGGGCCCTGTTGGCAGGAGGCCGCGGGCAATGCCGCACGGCAAAGCGGCAATCCGCTGCTCGCGCAGGCTTTTGCTCGCTTCCCGCTTGCTACGCATTAAGGATCAAGAATGCCCCACTGCAATTTCAGCATGGTCGACGTCTTCGGCGACGGACTCTTCGCGGGCAATCCGCTCGCGGTCATCGCCGGCGGCATCGATCTCGACACGACCGAGATGCAGCGCATCGCGCATTGGCTGAATCTATCGGAAACGACGTTCCTGCTGCCCCCGACCGAGGCGGGTGCCGACTATCGCGTGCGGATCTTCACGGTCGATCGCGAGCTGCCTTTCGCCGGGCATCCGACGCTCGGCAGCGCACACGCCTGGTTGGAACAGGGCGGCACGCCCAAGACGGAAGGCGTGGTCGTCCAGCAATGCGGCGCCGGATTGGTGACGTTGCGCCGCGACGGCGATCGTCTCGCCTTCGCGGCGCCGCCTCGTACGCGCTCGGGGCCGCTGACGGGCGAAGAATTGGACGAGGTCATCGGCGTGTTGCGGATCGGGCGCGATCAGGTGGTCGATGCGCAATGGGTATCGAATGGCCCCGGCTGGGTCGCGGTGCTGATGGAATCGGCGGAGGCGGTGCTCGCCGTCGAACCGGTGGCCGCGCATGACCGCATCATCGATATCGGCGTGGTCGGCCCGCATCGCGGCGGCGACGCCGATTTCGAGATACGGGGTTTGTTCAGCACCGCCCGCGGCACGTTGATCGAGGATCCGGTAACGGGCAGCCTCAACGCCTCGGTCGCGCAATGGCTGTTCGAGAGCGGCCGGGCCAAAGGCAATTATGTCGCGGCGCAGGGGACGAAGCTCGGCCGGCGCGGACGCGTGCATTTGAGCCAGGATGCCGGTGGCCAGGTTTGGGTCGCCGGAACGACGCGGACGTTGATGTCAGGCGCCGGTCTTTTCTGATTCCTCCCGGCGGCCGGGTTTGGGTTCAGCCTTGTCGAGCCAGCCGCCGGTGAAGCCCGCGCGCTGCAATCCCCGCATGATGTTGGGATTGCGCCGCATCACGTTCCAGACCAGCCCGGTCAAATGGTTCTCGATCATGCCCAGGATCGGCCCCTGATCGATCCCGATATAGTCGCCGTCGACCCAGCACACGCCTTCGACCACGCGGCCATATTGAGCCCGCTGCCCGTCGTTCAAGGACGGGTTGAACGAATCCCAGAAGCCATATTCGCTATAGATGGCGCGGCCGTAGCGCGACCGCATCTCGTTTAGCGCGGGAATCACGATCTCGGGCGCGAAGGCGATCGAGCCCGCGCAGGCGGTGGGCGCGAGCGTGCCGTCGTCACGGTCGTTGGGACCGCGCGCCGAATAAGCGTAGAATTCCCGTCGGACCCCATCCTGAATAATGGTGAAGTCACCCGGCCCGTCGCAGGCGGTCAGGCCCCAGACATTGGGGCCATAGCCCTCCCACCCACCTGGATTGCGGACCGCATAATCGCGCTGCGCATAGGTCGCGCGGCGGCTATTCTCGAAATAATCGAGGTCGCGCTCGCGGTTGTAATCGTCGCGAATGCCGCGGAAATCGACCCACATCTGGCTGTATTGAAAGCCGAACAAGGGCGGGAAAGCGATGAAGGGATCCTTGTCCTGCGCGTTCCAGGCGCGATCGAAGGTTGTCGTCCAGCGGTTCCAGGTTTCGGGCTCGATCGGGTGCGTGGTCGATCCGAGCGCAAGCACGTAGAGCAGCAGGCTCTCGTTGAAACTGTCCCAATCGGCGGAGATGAAGCCGTTTTCGGGGTGCCAGCCCATCGCCAGGAAATGCTGGCGCGGGCGCGGCCAGGTCCATTCGACGCGGTCGTAAATCGATTGCGCGAGCTCGCGTATCTCGCGTTCCTCGTCATTGCCATGCTCGAAGAAGCTCTGCGCGAACAGCACGCCGCCAAGCAAAAGCGCCGTGTCGATCGTCGACAATTCGGTCTGCCCCAGCCGCGTGCCCGTCTTGAGGCCGAGGAAATGATAATAGAAGCCCTTATAGCCAATGACGCCCGCTTTGTCGGGCCCCTGTTTGCCATTGGCGAAGAAGCGCAGGCAGGCGAGCGTGCGCTTGCGAGCCTCCTCGCGCGGCATCCAGCCGCGCGACACGCCGATGCCCCATGCCGTCAGCGCGAATCCGGTGGCGGCGATGCTGGCGAACGCAACCGTTGGCCAGCGGTCGGGCGCCAGGCCATTATCGGTCTGGGTCGTGTCCCTGAAATAATCGAAGGTGCGCCGGGCGATATCGAGCAGCATCGCCCCGTCCGCCTTCGAAAGCGCCGGCTGCCGGCCCGATCCGATCGATTTCGGCCCGGGCAAGCCTCCCCCGCAGCCTGCCAGCAGGGCGGCGGATCCCAGCAACACCGTGCGGCGGTCGAAGCGCTTGCAACTGCCTGTCATCGATCGGCGGGGCGCCTGCCCTCTCCCTTTCTTGCTCCTCCGGCGCACGGCCCGAATGGATCGCCGCGTAACCGGTTTCATGGTCTATTGGCAACCTCGCTACGAACGAGCGCTCCCCAGAGAACGCGGGAAACGCAGCATCGCTACCGACGCCACGATCAGGGCGGCGAGCGGCAGTGCGGCGGCGAGCAGCGCCAAAGCGCGCAGCACGTGCGGAGGCTGCACGTCGCGCGCGACGTAGCCGGCCGCCGAAAGCAGCGCACCGAAGATCGCGACCGCCACGCCCATCGTCACCTTCTGGAGCAAGGCGGCGATCGCGAAGAGCAGCACGTCCATCCGGGGCGCGTTCGGGCGGCCACCATGCTCGACCACGTCGGGAATCAGCGCCCAGAAGCCAAAGAACAAGCCCTGCCCGCCCCCCTGATAAAGGACGAAGAGCGCCTGCGCGGGCAATGCCGTGGTCGGGCGCAGCACGAGCAGGCCGACCAAAGCGACACCCGCCAGCGCGGCGCTGATCTGCCATTGCGCACGATGACCGAAGCGCGCGGCGCAGGCCATCCAGACCGGAATCGCGATCACGCCCGCGACGCTCATCATCGCCAGCGCCGTGGATCCCGCGGCGACGTCGCCCACCTCATATTTGAAATAATAGGGAATCGCGCGCGTCAGCACCGCCATCGACGCGACCGCGCCGCATATGCCGAGATTGACGCAGGCAAAGGCGCGGTTGCCGGCAATCGCCGCGAGTACGTTCCCGATGCTGAACCGCACGGGCTCCGCGGGTGCGGCCGAAGCGCCGCCGTCCATGCCACCGACGATCAACAACAGCATCGTCCCGACCGCGCCGAACGCGGCCGCGGCGATCGCGTAGCCGATACGCGGCGCGACGCCGATGCAGGCCTGCGTGCCGACCGCGACGATCAGCGCCGCGCTCGCGCCGAGGATCATGCGCAGGCCGGCGATACGCGAACGGCTTGCGCTGTCGGGCGCGATCCGCACCGTCAGCGCGGCGTAAGGCACGTTGACCGCGACGTAGAGCGTGCGGAACAACATATGTCCGATCAGCGCGAAGCCGGCGAGCCAGGCGCCGGACAAGGGCACGGGCAGGTAGATCAGCACGAACGAAAGCGCGAGCGGCACCGCGTTCAGCCGCACGAATGTCCGCGCGCTGCGTCGATCGGCGGCAATGCCGATGACGAGACCCGACAGGCCGTCCCAGATCGAGGCGACCATCGTGATCAGCCCCGCCATCGCCGCCGACAGCCCAAGCGTGTCGGTATAGAAGAAGAGCAGGTAGAAAGTGATGCTCTGCCAGTAGAGATTGCAGGCGAAATCGCCGCTCGCGAAGAGCAGGCTCTTGCTCCAGCCCAGTGTTGCGCTCCCCTGCTCCACCTAACGGCCGTACACGAACAGATTGGCGGTGAGCCGTCCCTTGCGCGGATCGGCGCTCAGCGTGGCGCCGGGCGGGATGATGCCCGAATGAAGCAGCGATCCGCGATAGATCACCAACCGGTCGGCAACACCCTCGACATGGCCGATCCGCTCATAATCCTGGTCGGAATCGTGAATATAACCGCGCGCCGCGAGCGCGGCCGGCCGCGCATGGCTGATGAAAAGATCGCTGTTCGCAGCATCGACTTGCTCGATCCCGGTCAGCCGATGGCGGTAAAAGGCCGTGCCTTCGGTGTCGCACAGGTAATGCAATACAGCCAGGTCAGCGGGATCGGATGAATCGAAGTGCGGCGCGCGCTGTGGCGGGACCAGCCGGTCCGGCGGAGTCGCCACCACCGAGAAGCTCGCCTCGACCCAATCGTAGCTGTCATGGCCGAACGCGCCGGCGACGAAGGGGCTGACCGCCTGCAGCGCCCCCGTCGCATAAGCGAATGCCGCTTTGTCTTCCTGGGTGATGTAGCGCCGCAGCCCGGGAAAGAATCCGTCCTCCGACGGGAACGGCGCCAGCGCCGCCGCGATCTCCACGATCGCATCCAGCTTGCCGGTGAATTCGTCGACCACGACGACGGGATGCTGCCCCCGGCCGAAGCGGCGCAAGCTAGGTTTCATGATCGGATCACCGGCGCGTCCTCCGGCGCCGTCTTGACCCGAGCAAGCCGCGGCACGCAAGTCTTAGAGTGGGGTTCAGCGGAGCTGAACCGAGCGGCACCGGCCCGCACCCCCACCCGGCCTCCCAACAGGGTATTCTATGGGAGGCCGGGTGGGGGTGCGGGCCGGTGCCGCTCGGTTCAGCTCCGCTGAACCC
>JAEKMC010000211.1 GCA_019508115.1 Sphingomonas sp. | reverse complement strand
GACAAATGCGATCGGCATACCTATTTGGGCCGGCATGAACGCCCCCACGCAAAGCCTCGCCGGGCTGGACCTGCGCGCCGAGATCGACCGCCTTCGCAAGGAGAAGAATGCGGTGATCCTGGCGCATTATTACCAGGTGCCGGAGATCCAGGATCTTGCCGATTTCGTCGGCGACAGCCTGGACCTCTCCAAGAAGGCGGCGGACACGGATGCGGAGGTGATCGCCTTCTGTGGCGTGCGTTTCATGGCCGAGGTCGCGAAGATATTGTCGCCGCAGAAAACCGTGGTCCTGCCCGACATGGCGGCGGGATGCAGTCTTGAGGATTCATGTCCGCCGGAGCAGTTCGCGCGTTTCCGCGCGGCGCATCCCGACCACATCGCGCTCACCTACATCAATTGCTCGGCGGCGGTGAAAGCGCATTCGGACATCATCGTCACCTCGTCCTCGGCCGAGAAGATCCTGTCGCAGATCCCGATGGACCAGAAGATCATTTTCGCGCCGGACAAGAATCTGGGTGCCTATTTCAACCGCAAGACCGGGCGTGACATGCTGCTGTGGCCGGGCGCCTGCATCGTGCATGAGGCCTTCAGCGAAACCGAATTGCTGAAGCTCAAGGCGCAATATCCGGGCGCTCCGGTGGCGGCGCACCCGGAATGCCCCGCTTACATCCTCGACCATGCCGACCAGGTGGGATCGACCCGCGCGATTCTGGAGTTCGCGCTTTCCTCACCGGCGGAGACGATCATCGTCGCGACCGAGCCGCACATCATCCACCAGATGGAGAAGGCCGCGCCGCACAAGACCTTCATCGGCGCGCCGGGTGCGGACGGGAACTGCAATTGCAACATGTGCCCGTATATGGCGATGAATTCGGTCGAGAAGCTCTACCTTGCGCTGCGCGACCTCACGCCGCGGATCGAGATGGACGAGGCGTTGCGCATCGCGGCCAAGCGCCCGCTCGACCGGATGCTGGAGATGGCGGCGGGGACGGTCGGGAAGGGCGATGTGGGCAGGCCGCTCTGGCGGAGCTGAATCCGCCTGGGGCGGAGTGATCACCCGGTTCTGACCGGCGGGCGTCCGAAATCAGCGGATCAGCGCGGTTTCCGCAGCGAGATCATAATCTCCGTCTGTTCGCGCTGCGCGGCTTCCTCGGCCGCCTTTTCGTGAAGTCCGGTCACGAACCTGGCGGTCAGCAGCCGGTTGAATGTCACGCCGATCATGACGCGGCGCGTCCAGACGACCTGCGCTTCGATCACCGTATTCGCGTCGAGTTCGACGAAAAAATAATCGCCGACCGCGAAAGGCTCATCCACCAGACCGGAGGCGCCATCGCGCGAGAGGTCCTTCAAGCGGATCTCGAACTGTTTCTTGCCCATATGGCAGGGAAAACTGGTGCCCTTGAACTGCCAGCGAAAATAGGCGCGATCGTCGGCCACGTCGTCCTGATGGGCGACGCTCAAGGATGATCTGGCGCTCATGTGGCGTCGAATATCCCTCATGTGTCGGTTGCGTGTTCCATGGCTTGATACTCATCAGTAACGACAAGCGGCTAAATATCCTTAACGGATCGTGCCAGGGTCAGGGCGTCGTCGTTGGCGTGGGATCGGGGACGGCCTGGGCCGAGAGTATCTGGGGATCGGCGGCCAATTCATGCAGGTAAGCGTGCCGCGCCTCGCTGCCGACCTTCAGCTTCTCGAGATGCGCGCGTTGATCGTCGGTCAGGCGAAAGCGGTGATAGCCATGGTCGAGCAGGCATTTGCCTATTAAGCCCGCCTGGAATTGCTTCACGTCCTTCAGGCTCGCGTCGACATGCGTGCTCTCGACGATGTGGCCCATCATGCGCGCATTTTCCAGCGTGTCGCCGGGCGCGCCGGCATAGCTGTCGAGCAGGCGCGAGCTTTCCTGAAAATTCTTGGCGCCGTTCGTGTTCGCCACGTCGGTATAATAAGCACGCATCCCGCAGCCGATCGCTTCTGCGCGGTAGGTTGCCAGCGAGACGCCGGGCTTGCCCCAGGAAAGCTGCGGTGCGGGGGCGGCCATGACGGCAGCTGGAAGGGTGGCGGCAATCAAGAAACTGGCTACACGCATGTTTCGTTTCCTACTCCATATGGCGAGCGCCCCCAGCCTCGAAATTAGGGACAGTTCGGACCTTATAATGGCCTTCATCCTGGATGGTTTCAACGCCGATACGTTCGTAGCGGCAACGCTGGCTGAGGATCTCGGAACGGGAGGCGATATCACTGCGGCCGCGGTGATTCCCGCCGATGCCCGCTTTTCCGGTCTGATGGCGAGCCGCGATGCGATCATTGTCGCCGGAGCGGCGCTGGCCGCCGACTTCTTCACCGCGCTCGACCCAGCCGCACGGATCGAAATCCTGGCCGCAGATGGCGATGCGGTTGTCGCGGGCACGGCCTTGCTGCGAATCGAGGGGCGGGCACGGGCCCTGCTGACCGCCGAACGCTCGGCGCTCAACACGATCCAGCATCTGTCGGGCATCGCCACGCTGACGCGATCCTATGTCGATGCGATCGCGGGCACGGGCGCGACCTTGCTCGACACGCGCAAGACGATTCCGGGGCTCCGCCGTCTCGAGAAATATGCGACGCGGATGGGCGGCGCGCACAATCATCGCATGGGCCTGTGGGACGCGGCGATGATCAAGGACAATCATGTCGCGGTCGCGGGCGGGATAGCGCCCGCGGTCCGTCGCGCGGTCGAGGCGGGAATCGGCCGCATCATCGTCGAGGTCGACCGGATCGATCAGATAATGCCCGCTCTCGATGCCGGCGCCACCTGGCTGCTGCTCGACAATATGGGGCCACAGATGCTGCGCGAGGCGGTCGCATTGGTCGGGGGACGGGTGCCGACCGAAGCCTCGGGCGGCGTGCGGCTCGACACGATCCGCGCGATCGCGGAAACGGGTGTCACCTATATTTCGGTCGGCCGGCTGACCCAGTCCGCGCCCGCCGCCGATATCGGCCTGGACTTCGAACCCTTATGACCCGTCACCTCCTTGCCTTCCTCACCGTCGCAGTCTGGAGCGCGGCCGCGGCCGCCCAGATGCAGGGCGATCCGCCGCCACCCAATCTGCCGCCGCCGCACATCGAACTTCCCGGCAACCAGCCGGTGCGAGTGGTGCCGGTCACTAGCTATACGCTCGCGTTGATCTGGACACCGCAGCATTGCCTGCATCCGGTCGGGGGTGCGGAATCCTTCGAATGCGACCGCAATACGGGTAGCCGCTTCGTGCTCCATGGGCTGTGGCCGGACGGCGAGGGCACGAACTGGCCGCAATGGTGCGCCCCCGCCGACATCCTGCCGCGAAAGGTGATAGCGGAGCATTATTGGGCGACGCCTTCGCCGCAATTGATGCAGCACGAATGGGCCAAGCACGGTACGTGCATGGCGGGCGCGACGCCCGACACCTATTTCGACGAGTCGAACCGGCTTTTCCATGGCCTGCGCTTTCCCGACATGCGCCGCATGTCCGACGCGCCTTCGACCGAATCCCAGTTCGCGCAAGCCTTCGCCGCGGCCAATCCCGGGCTGGAGCCGGACAGCATCCGCCTCAATCTCGACAAGCAGGGTTGGCTGCAGGAGGTGTGGCTGTGTCTGGATACGAGCTTCCAGTCGATGCACTGCGCCGCGCCGGCCCAACCGGCGCGGGTAGTGCATATCCGGCGCTAATTCTCGATCGTCACCGTTTCCGGGTGGTGTTTGTCGAGATGCCTGCGGATTATCCGGAGATTGCGGCTGTTCGAGCGGAACAGGAAGTCGGGGATCGCGCCTATCCAGGGGATCGAACCCAGCATGAAATCGATGCCGACGTTGCCGAACATGCGCGCCATCTGCCATTTCGACATGCCGAGATTGCGTGCTTCCCAGACAAGGTAGCTCCCCAGCACCGCACCGATGATGTCGCCCGCGACGGGCAATATATCGAGGACGACGTCGAGTCCGACCGCTTTCCTGGTGCCGGGGATGACGAACATCCGCTCGAGGACCTTTTCCATCGCCTCGATCCGCTTGCGCACCGACGCGGGATCGCGACCCGTGCCTGGAACCCGGTCGGCCAGCGCATGATAGGGGCGGGGACGGCGATCGGTCGCGTGCATGGAGGAATCATCGCGTGGCTGTCGCACTTTGTTCCCGAAGTTTTGGTCTTCAGCGGCGGGATCGCAGCTGATCGAGCGGGTGGGCGGCAAGCCCATTCTCGGTGAAGAGATCGAGGCTGGGCGCGACCAGCGACCAGCGCACCGGCGCGCCGATCGGGATGAAGGGTGGATTGATCAACGCGAGCCGGTCGCGCGGATCGCAGCCGGCGCTGTAGGCGCAGGCGAGCAGCGCCAGCGTCGCGGGCGGCGCGACGCTCCGCCAAAGGGGGTTCGATCGTCGATCCGGCGATTGTCGTCGCCTTGGCGCGGTTGGGCGCGGCGATGCCGGCGACGATCCGGTCGCGGTCAATCGCAAGCGACAGGGCCGTCCGCAGGGTCGCGGGCAAGCCGGTATTGCGAATCGCAAAGCCGAACAGGCCCGTCGCGGGATCGAAACGCAGCGATTTCCGGTCGGGTTGGGCCGCGCGTGCCACTGGCAGGTCATTGAAGGAACCGCCCGTCACCAGCTCTGATTCGCCGCTCTGGAAACGTACGACCGCGCGGCCCACCCGCTCGGTCCGGAGGAGGATGGGGGCGGGCGCATCTTCGCTCGGCCGAGGATCGAGCATGATCGGGCGACGCCCTGGCTTGACCGCCTTGAAATCCGTGATGCCGCCGACAGCGAATTCGGGCTGCGCCAGCAAAGGCAGCAGGTCAGGCTGCGGCGTCGACAGTCGCATCTCGACCACCGTGCCCGTTACGCCCTCGATGCTTTCGACCGGATCGAGCGCGGCGAAGTCGGGATCGTGTCGATGCCGCCGCAAACTATCCCGCAGCCGGCGTGCGATCGCGGGCGCGGAAACGCCGGCGGCATCGTCGATCCGGAAGATATAATCGAGCCCGTCGTCCAATATCGCCCAACGTGCCGCCGCGCCGGGAATGACCTGGCCCTCGCGGTCGAGCCGGACCAGGCCTTCGCTGGTCGCCTCCACGATCGCTATTTTGTCCGGCCGTTCGCCGATCTGGCTGACCGCGATCCTCCCATTATCGTGGCCGCCATGGCAGCCGACGAGCAGGCAAATAGTCGGAATAAGGATCGCGGACGCTTTCACCGGTCGAGCTTAGGCTGCTCGAACGGAAAGGGACAAGCGCGGGAAAATCGGCAAGCCTGACTGGGATCTCGCCCGAACCGAAGCGGACAGGCCAATGGTGCGGACGGCGGGACTCGAACCCGCACTCCCATACGGGAAAAGGATTTTAAGTCCTCTGCGTCTACCGGTTTCGCCACGTCCGCACAGGCAGCGGCTTAGAGCCTGATCGTTTTTGGTGGAAGCGCTTTGCGCTTCTGCCGAAAGCGTGGATCAAAGCCTAGCCGCACGTGCACTGACAGCGCTGGACCGTGAACGTTAAACGTTCAGGCGGTGGCGCATTTCCTTGCCGGGTTTGAAATAGGGGACACGCTTGGGCTGGACGTCGACCGCCTCGCCGGTCCGCGGGTTGCGGCCGACGCGGCCATCGCGCGCGCGGGTGGTGAAGGTGCCGAAGCCGCGCAGTTCGACGCGCCCGCCCTCGGCAAGCCGTTTCGAAATCGCGTCGAACACGCAGGCGACGATCTGCTCGACCTCGCGTGGGGAAAGCCCTGGCTGGTCCTTGTGGACGAGAGCGATGAGTTCGGACCTAATCACTAACGGTTGCCCCCTGGTTAAGCGCTTAAACCCCCGACTGTCTTCCCCAAGAGAAGCCGCGGATCGCCATTTCCCTCACTCATGCGGTGAAATTGAATGCAGATCAATCTGACCAAACGATAGAGGACCGGGAAGGCGGATGTGCCCGTCCCGGTCCTAAACCGCAAGTCACAAGGACTCAACCTATCGCCTGGGCGGTAAAGGCCCAGGATTATGGAGCTTTTAGGCCTCGTCGCGAGCCTTGAGCGCCGCACCCAGGATGTCGCCCAGCGATGCGCCCGAATCGGACGAACCATATTGCGCAACCGCCTGCTTTTCTTCGGCGAGCTGGAGTGCCTTGACCGAGAAAGTCGGCTTCTTCGAACGATCGAAGCCGGTCACCATCGCATCGAGCTTCTGGCCGGGCTGGAAACGCTCCGGACGCTGCTCGTCGCGATCGCGGCCGAGATCGGCACGCTTGACGAAGCCGACCGGACCGTCGTCGCCGACCTGGACGTCGAGGCCGCCATCGTTCGACGCGAGGACGGTAACCGTGACGGTCGCGCCCTTGTTCACGCCACTCGGCGCACCCGAAGAGGGGCTCGCCGTCGCGCCGGACACGCCGCCACGCTCAAGCTGCTTGATGCCGAGGCTGATGCGCTCCTTCTCGGGATCGATGTCGAGGACCTGCGCCTTGACCATCTCACCCTTGTGGTGAAGCGCCAGAGCTTCCTCGCCCGACACGCCCCAGGCGATGTCCGACATGTGGACCATGCCGTCGATCTCGCCATCGAGCCCGATGAACAGGCCGAACTCGGTCGCATTCTTGACTTCGCCCTCGACGGTCGAGCCAACGGGATGCGCCTCGGAGAACTTCTCCCAGGGATTGGCCTGGGCCTGCTTGAGACCCAGCGAGATACGACGCTTCTCTTCGTCGACCTCGAGGATGATCACTTCCACTTCCTGCGAGGTGGAGACGATCTTGCCCGGATGGACATTCTTCTTGGTCCAGCTCATTTCGGAGACGTGGACCAGGCCTTCGATGCCCGGCTCGAGCTCGACGAACGCACCATATTCAGTGATGTTGGTCACGCGGCCCGAGAATTTGCCGCCGATCGGATACTTGGCGGCGGCGCCTTCCCAAGGATCGCTCTCGAGCTGCTTCATGCCGAGGCTGATGCGCTGGGTGTCGCGGTTGATGCGGATGATCTGCACCTTGACCGTGTCACCGATGTTGATGACCTCGGACGGGTGGTTGACGCGCTTGTAGCTGATGTCGGTGACATGCAGCAGGCCATCGATGCCGCCAAGGTCGACGAACGCACCATAATCGGTGATGTTCTTGACGACGCCATCGACGATCTGGCCCTCGGCCAGGCTCTGGATGAGGCCGGTGCGCTGTTCGGCGCGGGTCTCTTCGAGCACGGCGCGGCGCGACACGACGATGTTGCCGCGGCGGCGATCCATCTTCAGAACCTGGAAGGGCTGCGGGATGTCCATCAGCGGACCGACGTCGCGGACCGGGCGGATATCGACCTGCGAACCGGGCAGGAAGGCCACGGCGCCGTTGAGATCGACGGTGAAGCCGCCCTTCACGCGACCGAAGATCACGCCATCGACGCGATTGCCGGCTGCAAATTCCTCTTCAAGCTTGTCCCAGGCGGCTTCGCGGCGTGCGCGGTCGCGCGACAGCATCGCTTCGCCTGCGGCATTCTCGACCCGGTCGACATAGACCTCGACTTCGTCGCCGATCTTCAACTCGGCCTTCTGGCCGGGAGCGGGCGCGAACTCGCGCAGCGGAACGCGGCCTTCGGACTTCAGTCCGACGTCGATCACGACCATGTCATTTTCGATGCCAGTGACGGTGCCCTTGACGACCCGTCCTTCGAAGCCCTGATTTTCGCCGCCGAGCGTATCGTTCAGAAGCGCCGCGAAATCGTCGCGGGAGGGAAATGCCGTAGTGGCCATAAGCGGTTAGAACCTTCTCAACTTGTTTC
>JAEKMC010000068.1 GCA_019508115.1 Sphingomonas sp. | reverse complement strand
ACGTTTGGGTCGTACCCTCATTATAGGCGCCGGCATGCCCCAGTCCGATAACATGGCCGAGCTCGTGCAAAATGGTTTGCCAAGGGTAGCCGCCCGCCACCGAGAACGCCGATCCGATCGGGCCGAAGCCTCCGACCGAAGTGTCGATCGTGAGCGATCCGCTGGCGAATTGGCCCAATTGGGAGGATCCGATATTGCCCGTGTCGACAGAGAAACCGCCCTGTGCCCCACCACCAGTGGAGCGCGCGATGACCAGGTCGGCGATCCCGGCATTGCTGACGGGATCGAAGGTGATGTTGGCCTCGGCCGACCACAGGTGCATCGACGCGGTGAAGGCGGCCTTCTCCGTGTCCGTCCAGTTGGAAGCCGGATCGAAAGCCACTGTCAGCGCGCCGGCCGTGCCCGCGCGCGTCTCGCCCCATTTGCCCTCGGTGCTGGTACGATTATACGTGGCCGGGCTGTTATCCGCCCACGACCAGTAGCTCTTCGCCGCGATCGTCCCCTGGGCGGTTACGCCCGAGATGAACGAAATCTCCGATTCCTGGTCGGCATTGATAATAGCCACGCTTGATCCTCTCACGCGGCCCTTCCGGTGCAGCGCCGCGGTACATCCCTTTTATCGGGCCAAGATTAGCTAAACACAATCCAACCTTAGCAGACACTTAACGCGGCGAAGAAAAGCTGCCGGACGAGCGCGACATGTCCATAGACTCTTAAAAATAGTTCGCGTGTGCGCCTCCACAGCTCACAGCGATCCTGCAACCAAGTCTCGAAAATATCCGGACTGGAGATCAGTGATCATAGGGGCACTGGGCCGCACCTTGCGTTGGCGGCGAGGGGTTCGAACGCCTCTCTCGGTTTGCCATTTATATCGTGTCACGATATATCTATCGGACACCCGCAGAAGGAAATCATGGCCCAGCCCCAACCGATGGGCGCGTTCATCACGCGCCAGCCGCGTCTTGCCGATCATAGCGCTGATCGGCGTATGATCCTGCTGGCCGTCCTCGCTTTGGTGGTCGGCACGGGCAGCGCGGGCGCGGCTTGGGTGCTGCTCAAGCTGATCGCGCTCGTCATCAATCTCGCCTGGTATGGACGCATCTCAGCCGATTCCACCTCCATCGCCGATGCGGCGGGCGGGGTGGGCACGGTCCTGATCCCCGTCATCGGCAGCCTGCTAATCGGGCTGATGGCGCGCTACGGTTCGCCGAAGATACGCGGCCACGGCATTCCCGAGGCGATCGAGGCGATCCTCTACGGCCAGAGCCGGCTGTCGCTGAAGGTTGCCTTGTTGAAGCCCTTGTCCTCCGCCATCTCGATCGGATCGGGCGGGCCGTTCGGCGCCGAAGGGCCGATCATCATGACCGGCGGCGCGATCGGATCGCTCTTCGCGCAATGTTTCAAGCTGAGCGGGGCCGAGCGCAAGACCTTGCTCGTTGCGGGCGCGGCGGCGGGCATGACTGCCATTTTCGGCACGCCCGTGGCGGCGATGCTGCTCGCGATCGAGGTCATGCTGTTCGAATGGAAGCCGCGCAGCTTCGTCCCCGTCGTGGCGGGCGCGCTGACCGCCAGCGCCTGGCGGCCCTTGCTCATCGGCACCGGTCCGCTCTTCCCTTTTGCCGGGGCAGTGCCTGCTTATGCCTGACTTCTTCCGGCGGCGGCAATCGTGGGCCTCGCCTCCGGCATCGTGGCTTCGCTGCTGTCGGCCGCCTTGTATCGGCTCGAGGATGGGTTCCACCGGCTGCCGATCCACTGGATGTGGTGGCCCGCGCTCGGCGCGGTCGTGGTTGGCCTGGGAGGCCTGGTCGATCCGCGCGTGCTTGGCGCCGGTTATGGGAATATCCAGGCGTTGCTCGACGGCCATTGGGCCCTGCGCGCGATCCTGCTGCTGCTCGTGGTCAAGACGGTCGTCTGGCTCGCGGCGCTCTCTTCGGGGACGTCAGGCGGTATCCTGGCACCGCTACTCACGATCGGCGGCGCGCTCGGCGCGATACTCGGCGCATGGCTGCCGGGCGGCCCGGGCTTCTGGGCGCTCGCCGGCATGGCGGCGATGATGAGCGCGGGGATGCGCGCGCCTTTGACCGGCGCGGTGTTCGCGGTCGAACTGACCGGCAGGCTCGACGCGCTTCCAGCGACCGCCGCCGCGGCCGTGACCGGCTATGCGCTCGCAGTGCTGGTGCTGCGCCGCTCGATCCTGACGGAGAAAGTGGCGCGGCGCGGGCGGCATCTTTCGCAGGAATATGGCGTCGATCCGCTTGCTCTCGTGCGTGTCAGCGAGGTGATGGCGAAGGATCCCGCCACGCTGCCGGCACAGATGCGCACCGGTGAGGCGCTCATCTTCTTCGAGCAAGGCGCGCGTCATCGCTCCTATCCGGTGGTGGACGACAAGGGCCGACCCGTCGGGCTCGTGTCGCGCGAGGATGCGCTACGCTGGCGTGCGACCGCGCCCGGCGAGGATGAAACACTGCAAGATCGCGTTTCCGACAGGAGCCTTGCCGTCGCCACTCCGGACATGCCCGCCATTCAGGCGGCCGAGCTGATGATCGCGGAGGAAATCGGGCGCCTGCCGGTGGTCGATCCCGCCAACGGCAAGCTCGTCGGCATCCTCGCGCGGCGCGATCTGCTCAAGGCGCGCGCCAAGTCCACCGAACAGGAAACCAAACGCAAACGCTATGTGAAGCCGCGCATCATGGCCGTCAGCTGAAGAGGCGTGAGCGGACGTCTGAAGGTGCCGAGCCGCCTGTCAGCGGAACCGGTCATCCAGTTCGTCGAGCGAGATTCGCCGCTGCTTCTTCAATAGCCTCAGGCCCACCGCAAAGAGGCCGCCGCCAAGTGCGAAGGGGATGCCGCCGAACACCAGGGCGAACCAGATGATCGCCCCGTTTGAAGAGACACCGGCACCGATGATGACATAGAGCGAGCACAGGCCGCTGCCGGTCATCAGCAGGATACCGATCGCCAACAATAAGCCAGCGAACAATTTCATCATCGGCCTGCCCTCGCTCGCGCCAGCACCCCGGCACCCTCGGCCCCGGGGCGGTAGAAGCTGTTATAGGTATCGAAGGGGATGATCTGTCCCTCGGGCGTGATGAAGTGGACGCAGCTGCGCTTCACCGTGCCGAGATCGAAATTGTAGCGGTCCAGGAATTGCAGGATCACCACGCGGAAGCTGTTGGCGTAGCTCAGCTCGGCCGGCACCAGCGCGTGGGGCAGGCAGCACAGCATTTCGGCCAATTTGGTTTCGGTGTTGCACTGGGAGGTCGCCAGGCTGAGCAGGTTCATCAGCGCGTCCCGCAGCGCCGGATAGGCTTCGTAGCTGATCGTGTTCGGGCCCTGCAGGAGGAGCTCGCGCGGCAACAAAGAGGTGATCGGCGTCACATCCGTCCCGTTACGCAAGCCGTAGCCGATGCAGATCTGATCGGGATTGCAAGGCAGCGGGATCATGTCTTCCAGCCCGAACACGCCCGCCTTCGCCACTTCGCGTCGTATCTGGCTCAGCACCATGCGGTTGGTCTTGCCGGCGAAGCCTTGGTTGCGCCCGGCGTCCTGCACCGGCTGAAAGGTGATGCCGCGAACGCAGCGCCAGGTCAGCGCGTGGGTGATGATGTCGGCGATCTCATGATCGTTCACGCCACGCTTCACCACCACGACCAGGGTGGTCGAGAGGCCGAGCCGTTCGAGCTGTTCCAGCGCTTGTTGGCGGATGCGCGCGAGCCGCGCACCGCGCAGGTTGACGAGCGCGTCGTCGTTCAGACTGTCGAACTGCAGATAGACTTCCAGCCGCGGCGCATAACTTGCCAATCGCGTTGCGAAATCCGGCTCCTGCGCGATGCGGATGCCGTTGGTGTTGATCATCACGTGCCGGATCGGCCGGCGCTTCACCGCATCCAGTATCTCGAAGAATTGGGGATGGAGCGTCGGCTCCCCGCCCGACAATTGCACCAGATCCGGTTCGCCCTCGCTTTCGACGAGCGCATCCAGCATCTGCTCGATCGTGGCGAGCGGCAGATGGGCGCCATGTATGTCTTCGGCGTCGGCAAAGCAGACCGGACAGGCGAGGTTGCATGCGGAATTGATCTCGACGATGGCGAGGCAGCTATGCTGCTCGTGATCGGGGCAGAGGCCGCAGTCGAACGGACAGCCCGCCTCCGTCCGCGTCTGGGTGCTGAGCGGCCGGTCGCCGGGCTTGAGCCACAATTTCTGCGAACGCCAATAATCCAGGTCGTCGCTGATCAGCGTCTTCTGCACGCCGTGCGTACGACACCGCTTCAGGTAATAGACCGCCTCATCCTCAATGATGATCTTCGCGGGCACCGTCTCCAGGCAGGTCTCGCACAGGCTCGTCGTTTGCCCATGGAAAATGTAGGGCGCCGCCTTGCGTTCTATTTTCGCCTCCGCGGTCTCCGCGAGCGATCCAGACAAAGGCATAAGCAGCAAGCCCCAGAGTGATCAGGTGGAACAGGTTCAACGGGCCCAGCAGCTTCGGATAAGGCTTCAGGAACTCCCAGCCGAAGCGCTGCACCGCATAGAACAGCACGAAAGCATGGAATCCAAACCGCTGCGCCCAGCCATGCTGCCGGATCAAGGCAATCCAGTAAATGGCGAGAAACACCGCAATGGATAGCGATTCATAGATTTGCACCGGATGCCGCGCGATGCCGTCGCCCAGATCCACCCCCCAGGGCAGCCGGGTCGGGATGCCATAGGTCTCATCCGTCAACCCCGCGAACAGGCAGCCCCAGCGCCCGACGATGATGCCCAAAGCGAGCGGGATCACGAATGGCCCGCCGGTCGATCGGCGCACCTGGTGGCGCCATTTCCAGAGCTCGACCGCGACGATTCCGCCCGCGAGCGCGCCGGCGATGCTGTGCGAAAAGACCGGGAAAGCGGCCCGCAGCGTGTTGCTCGATCCCGCCGCCCATGCCCCGGCTGCGGCACCCAGCCCAAGGCTCACGAAATAGCTGGGTTCGGTCTGACGGGCGAGAGTGGCGACGCTGTTCCGACGGTGGCGATACACCCAGCGTGCGCCGATCAGTGAGGAGACCCAGGCGAGGGCATCCCAGACGTGATGCAGCCAAGGGGCGGTCGGGACATGGATCACCCCACTGTCGTAGCATGAAGGGGCGTGTTGTCCTCAATCCCGCCCGGCGATGTCCGCTTCGCTCTAGCCGCGATCCAGCCAGCCCTGGGCGCGAAGTTGTACCACGCGGTTGCGCGCGACGGGAACGCGCTGCCCGCTGGACAGGACCAGGACGATCGATCGCCCCTCTTCGCGCCATTCGCGCACGGCGCTGCGGGCGACCCACCAGGATCGGTGGACTTGCAGCCCGCGCGACGGCCCCAGTTGCTCCGCGACCTGCTTGAGCGGGGCAAGGTGCAGATAGCTCCGGCCGACGGTGTGAACCCGCACGTGGTGATCCTCCATCTGGAGGCACAGGGCTGCGTCGATCAGGTGGTCAGCCAGCGCCGGTCCCCCGGCAAAGCCGGAAGGCGTCTCGGGCTCGGCACCGGCCGTCATGCGCGCTGCCGTGCCGGCCGGCGCCCAACGAAAATGCCGGCCCGTTTCCAGCCACAGCACGATCGCCGTCGCGGGCAGGGCTACCACCAGGGTCTGGACGTACCATTCGAGCGGCCGGATGCCGGAGGCGTGGATCGGCCAGAAGACGTAACAGCCGGCGGCGGCGAAGGCCGCCAGCGGAATGCTCGACACCAGGATGGCCACGGCGGCCGCGAAGATCGGTGGGAAGCCCCGCCGCGCGCCGGCGGACGCCGCCAGCACGGTGCTCGGCCATAAGATCAGCGTGCCGGCCCAGAACAGGATGACCCAATAGAAAAGCCGTGTCGCCGGACTGGCGGTGAAGCTGTTGTACGGCCCCATCAGGCCGAACAGCAATCCCGCCACGGTGGCTCCGGTGATCAGCCGCGCCCAGCGGTCGGGATGCCTGATCAGGCCATCGAGGCCGGTGGCGTCGGTGTTGGTGAGATGCTCTCGGATACTCGTCATGCTTTCGCCCGGTCGCCAACCCATCCGTCTACTGGCCCATTCACGAAGATGTGTTGGCATAAGCGCCGAACGTTCCGCAAGCCGCGACCTCACCATTCCGAGTCAGGATTTATCAATGGCTTCGATCCCGACGGCGCGGGGGCATTGCTGATGTGGCAGTGGCTCCAGGCCCGGCCACGCACCGTCTCATCCAAGGCGCTGCGCGCTTTGCTGAAGCCCGTGAACGCCCGCTCGCAACCCAATCTGAATGCGCTCCGGCAGGTCGCCAATGCGATCGATCCGCTCAGCCTTGGGATCAAGCAGATGGGCTATATGCTCGCGCGGCAACTGGCCGAAGCGCTGCCAAGGCCGGAGAGTACGCAGGCGCGGCATGTCGGGCTGCGGTCGAGCCTCTCGACCCAGGCCGCGATCGAGAGCGACTGGGTGGCGCATTGGTGCCGGGAGCTCGGCATCGCCACGGTCTATCACCGCAAAATCTGGGAACTCTGTTTCGCGCTCCAGGCGGTCCATGAGGCCGGGCTTCTGCGGGAGGGTGCGCGCGGGCTCGGCTTCGGCTGCGGGGCCGAGCCGTTGCCGAGCTATTTCGCCGCGCGGGGTGTCGCCGTCACCGCGACCGATCTCACGCCCGACAATGCGGCGAGCAGCGGCTGGATACGGAACGGCCAGCACGCGACCGCGCCCGAACAGGCCTTCATGCCTCACCTCGTTCGCCGCGAGGATTTCGATCGGCTGGTTGGGATGCGCTATGTCGACATGAACGACATTCCCGACGATCTGCATGGCTTCGATTTCTGTTGGTCGATCTGCGCGCTGGAGCATCTCGGCTCGATCGAGCTGGGCCTGCGCTTCATCGAAAACAGCATGGCCACGCTCAAGCCGGGCGGCCTGGCGGTGCACACCACCGAATATAATATCCGCCCCGACGGCCCCACGGTCGATAATTGGCCATCGGTCGCGTTCCAGCGGCGCCATCTGGAAGACGTGGCGGAACGCCTCCGGCGCGAAGGCCATGAGGTGGCGCCGTTCGATTTCGACCTGGGCGACGGTCCGCTCGATCATTTCGTCGATCTGCCGCCGCATGTGCACGAGCTTCCGGAGGAGCTGGCACGGTGGCTGGGTCCGCCCGCGCACCTCAAGGTCGCGCTCGACAGCATGATCGTGACCTGCGTCGGGCTCGTGATCCGCAAGCGCCCATGATCGAGGCGGACATGGACATGTCGGGGATAGTCGCCCATGCGCGGCACAGCCGGAGAGGTGCGTTGAGCGGCCCCTTGCTGCTGCCCGAAGACGGGCGGCCGCCCCGCGAGATCATCCTGTTCCTGCATGGCCTGGCTTCGAACGGCGATATTCTGCAGGCCGTGGGGCCGCGCCTCCAGGCATGCTTTCCGCGCGCGCTGATCGCCGCGCCCAACGCCCCGATGGGCTTCCCGGGAGTGGATCATGCGTACCAATGGTGGCGGTTCGACGGGCTCGGGCCAAGATCGCTGGCGGCGGGCGTGAAGGATGCCGCACCGACGCTGCAAAGATATATCGACGCGCTGCTGGCGGCCTCCGGCCTGTCCGACGAGCGGCTCGTGCTGGCCGGCTTCAGCCAGGGTGCGATGCTCGCGGTGCATGCGGCCATCACCCGGCCGCGAACGGTCGCCGGCGTCGTCGCTTATTCCGGTATGCTCGCCCACCGCGCACTGCCGTGGCGCGCTTTCGGCCGCAAGCCGCCGATCCTGCTGGTGCATGGCGGCACGGATGCGATCATCCCGACCGCCGCGCATGAGGATGCCGCGGCCAGGCTATCCGGATATGGCTGCGCCGTGCAGCCCCATCTCA
>JAEKMC010000067.1 GCA_019508115.1 Sphingomonas sp. | reverse complement strand
TCGAGCCTTTGAAGCCCGACACGCCGATTGCCGCACTCGCCACCGCGGGACTTCCGACCATAGCCTTGCGCTCACCAGCACACCCGGCAATGCGCGACCTGCTGCGCGCCTGCGGCAAACCATTGGCGGCACCCTCCGCCAATGCGAGCGGCACGATCAGCCCGACCCGGGCCGCGCATGTACTGCGATCGCTCGGCGACAGGATCGAGCTGATCGTCGATGGCGGCCCGACCGCGGTCGGGTTGGAATCGACGATCGTGACGGTCGACGGCGATCGTCTGCGCATCCTCCGCCCCGGTCCGATCACGGCGGAGCAACTGGTCGCGGCGTCGGGCCTGGCCGTGACGGCGGACGCGTCGGCCAAGATCGAGGCGCCTGGCCAGCTCATGCACCATTATGCGCCGTCCAAGCCGGTGCGGCTCGACGCGACCGAAGTGCGGGACGGCGAGTGGCTGATCGGTTTCGGCCCGATCGCGGGCGATGCCTCGCTTTCGGCGCGCGGCGACCTCAACGAAGCCGCCGCGCGATTGTTCGAATTGCTGCATGAGGCCGACGTTAGTGGCGCGTCGCGCATCGCATTCGCGCCGGTGCCCGATCAGGGACTGGGAATCGCGATCAACGACCGCCTGCGCCGGGCGGCGGCCTAACTCTTATTGGAAGAGTTTCCGCAGCGTGATCTTGAACGTCCTGCCCTGCGGATCGATCAGCGCGCGCTGGTAGCGGAACGGCGTATCGCCGTTCGCATCGCGGACATGCGAGTAACTGTCGAACGGATTCATGATCTGGAACGAGAGCTTGGTCTTCTTCAGCCACATTTCGTGCGGCAGCCAGTGGCGGAGCCAGACGAAGGCGGTGACGTCCAGGTTGAAGCGCGACCCGAAGTGCAGATCGGTCTGCGGCGCGCCGCCATGGATGTGCGACGGGCCAATATATTGCCAGTTGAAGCTGAACCCGTCGCCCGCCCGGCTCAGGCCGCCCCACCCCCACACAGCCGCGCGATAATGATATTGCGAACCGTCCAGCGTGTCCCCGCCGAGCAGGTCGAATGCGGGCAGACCACGCCTGAGTTCGACCCGATCACGTAGCGTGAGATTGGGCGACATCCCCAGATAGAGGTTGCCGCGGCTCTTGGCCGGCTTGCCCGCAACCGCCGGGCGCTCCTTGCCCAGCTGGGTCCAGAAATTGAACTGGACGGTAAGGTTGCGCTGCCGCTGGCGGTAGAAATTGAACGGATGGAGGATCACCGTGTCCAGCCGCCCGAACGCGTCACGCACGAACTGTTCGGGCAATTGCGCCTCGGTCGCGCGCGTCAGCGCCGACACCACGCCGGTGACGTCATGGATCAGCGTCTCGCTATAGGTGCCGCTGATCGTCAGCTCGGTCTTTTCGAACGGCTTCAGCGTGAATCCGTAACTCTGGACGCGGCGGCGTTCGGGCAACAGACCGGGGGTACCGCCGGTGACCAGCGTCACATAGGCTGACCGCCCCGTGCCGAAATCGAAGAAGGGTACATTGACGTTCTGCACGGTCGCCGCCGACCGGTAGTCGATATTCGGCGCCGTCTGCGTATCGTTGCGCGTAACGCTCAGTTGCAGCCCTTTCACCGGCGCCCAATTGACGCCGTAGGTCGTGTCATGGAGTGCGCCATAATCCTGCACGTCGCGAATGCGGGCGGAGAGGTTCACCGAAAGCTCGCCGAGGAAGGGCAACGCATTCTCGCGCTTCGATGCGAGTGGGATATCCACCGTGAGCCCACCCTCGACGCGCGATTGGTTCACGCGGATATCATTGTCGACATAACCGCGCGAGCGCGTGTGCGAATCCGCCCAGCCGCCTTCCACCGTCGTGACCAGCGAAAGGTTGCCGGCGGGCAGGCGCACCAAAGTGCCGCGCGCGACCGCTTTCGTCTCCGCCTTGCGACTGACCATATTCGCGGATTGCGAAAGCCGGGGACCGAGCAGCGCGGGACCCAATTCCGCAAAGGGATTGGCGCCGCTGGCGACCGCCCGGTCGATCGCGAACAGATCATAGCCCCGATCACCATGCGAGGTTTTGTCGGCCTCTTCGAGCGCCGTCGTGACGTCCCATTGCCAACCGGCAAGGCCGCCTTGGACGACCGATTGCGCCTTCAGCGTGGTTGCGCCGGATCGCTGTTTCATGATCCCGTCCTGGGCCACCCGGTAGAGGATCAGGTCGCGGTCGAACGGCGAATAAGGATTGCCGGCGGGAACGAAGAGCGTGAGCGTGGGATAGCCCTGGAGCGACTTGCCCCAGCTTCGCTCCGCATTGAAGGTGAAGGTGGCATCCGTTCCCTCGCCAAGGGGCAATTTGAACACGCCATTGCCCTTCACGGTGTCGTTGCGGTCGATCAGCGTGCTGAAGGGGCGCACGTCGAAGATGTTGAGCCGACCCGCCGTCGCAAGATAAGCGGCCGGCAGGCTCCGGTCCCGCACGTCCGCCGGGACACCCGTCGCATAGACCGGGCGCCCCGCCGCCGCGCTCAATGCCGGATCGATCTCGCCGCCTGCCGCATTCACGATATTGCCGATCGGATCGAACAGGCTGTCCGGATCCAGCGCCAGCGGCCGTCGCGACGAAAGCAACGGATCGCTGTGGCTATATTCGCCCGCCAGCGTGAGCCGGCGCTTGCCGGCGAGCCGGGTGAGGCCGGCATTGACGCCGTGGGTGCCCGCACCGCCCGCCGTGCTCTGCCCGCCATAAGCGGATAGATCGATGGAGCGGAAGCGCGCCTTGGTCATGAAATTGAGCAAGCGCCGCGTCGGCGGATAGCCATATTTGATCGCGGCGGTTTCGGGCAGGATCTCGTTTCCGGCGAGCGCCTCGGGCGGCAGGCTCTGTATCTCTTCCCAGCCGCTGATGCGCTGGCCGTTGAGCAGAAGGATCGGATCGCTGCCGTCGGCGGAGCGCGCCATCGGCGTCAGGATGCGCAACAGTTCGCCCATGCTGGTTGCGCCGGTCCCCTCGATGAACTTGGCGTCGAAAGCGGCAATGGGGGCGATATCGGCGATGGCCGAACCACGCCTGCCGTGCACGATCAGCTCGCCGCTATCCCGGTCCTCCTCCTCGCCGTCGGCGGCGCCAGCCTTCTGCGCCCAGCCAGGCCCGGCCGCGCAAACCAATAGCGCGCACGTCGCCAGCCCCGTCAGGAGGCGATCGCGACCAGCATTCCGCACCCCGCCCGTCAGAATGACCGTTCGCCCGCCTATCAGGATTTTCCCCAAGCTTAGCGCAACCGCCGGGTCGGTCCATCCCCGACATCACCGAATTGGGTTGCTTCGGCCCGTCGCGAACGACGGCGCAAAGCGCTTCCACCCAAAGTGATCAGGCTCTAGGGGGGCGCCGATGCGTCTGGCGTCCCTTCTCTCCTTATCGGACCCGGACCATCCCGACCGCCGTCGGCGCGCGATATCGCTTCTGCTGACGATCGTCGCGCATGTGCTGTTGCTGCTGATGCTGTTCCGGCTCGCGCCGCCCCTAGCGAAGATGGCGAAATCGGGCAGCCAGTTGATCAGCTTCACGGTCGCGCCGGAAGCCAGGGAGACGGCGACGCGGACCAGGAGCGTCACAAAGGCCAGCCGTACCCGCGCGGCACCCCCGCCCACACCCACGGTTCCGCCGCCCAAGATCGAGCTGCACAACAAGGCTGCTCCGTGGGTGCTCACGCCGGGGCTCGAAAAGTTCGACGTACGCCAGGTGCCGCCCACCCCGCAGACTTCGCCCGCCCCCTCTGACGCGAGCGCAAGCGACGAGGCCAACGGCAGTTCGAATTCGGATCGGCCGGTCGCCTATGGCCGCGGCGGGCAGCCGCTTTACGCTGCGGCATGGTATCGCGAACCGACCGATGCCGAGCTTGCTTATTATCTCAAAAATGCCCGTCCTGGCCCCGGTTACGGTGAAGTCGCCTGTCAAACCGTCGCACGCTTCCATGTCGACAATTGCGAGGAGCTCGACGAAACACCGGGCTCGGGGCTCGCCCGCGCCGTACGGGAGGCCGCCTGGCAATTCCTGGTCCTGCCGCCGCGCATCGGCGGACGGATGCAGGTTGGCGCCTGGGTGCGGATCCGCATCGATTATTCCGAGCGCAAGACACGTTAGGGACCAAAAAATGGGCCGCGTTCGAACAGCAGCCGAAAATGACCGCATGATCGTGCGCGCGCTTCCGGCATACTGCCGGGCCGTGTAGCGCGGTGCCGATGAAGACAATCGTAGATCCGACGCATGTGCTGGCGCACGGACTCGCGCTGATCCGCACCCAGTTCCACATTCCCGAAACCTTTCCGCCCGCGGTTCTGGCCGAAGCCGAAACCGCCGCGCATCGCGCACCGACCGACCATATCGACCGGACCGCGATACCGTTCGTGACGCTCGATCCGGCGAGTTCGACCGACCTGGACCAGGCGCTCGCGATCGATCGTGCGGGCGGGGACCTGCTCCTCCATTATGCGATCGCGGACGTTGCCTGGTTCGTCGACGACGATGGCGCGATCGACCAGGAGGCCTGGACGCGCGGCACCAGCCAATATTTGCCCGATGGCAGGGCGCCGCTCTATCCCCCTATATTGAGCGAGCAGGCGGCAAGTCTGCTGCCCGACGGGGCACGTCCCGCCGTGGTCTTCACCGTGCGGGTCGCGCCCGATGGTTGCGTCAAATTGGACGGGGTCGAGCGCGCGATCGTCCGCAGCCGCGCCAAGCTGGCCTATGACGGCGTGCGCGATGCCGACCTACCGCCCGACTTCGCCGAACTCGCCGACCGTATCCAGGCGGCGGAGGACCGACGCGGCGCCTCACGCATCGATCCGCCCGAGCAGGAGGTGCACCAGACGGGGGCCGGCGACTTCGAATTGACCTTTCGGCCGCGCCTGCAATCGGAGGATCGCAACGCGGCGATGTCGCTCGCTTGCAACCTTGCGGTCGCCGACGCTTTGCTCGCGCACCATACCGGCCTGTTTCGCGTCATGGCACCACCTGCCCCACCCGCGATCCGGCGGCTGCGTTTCACCGCGCGCGCCTTCGGCCTCGTCTGGCCCCAGGAGGAAACGCTCGGCCAATTCCAGAAGAGCCTGCACGCGAACGATCCGCGCGAGGCCGCCTTCATGCTGGCCGCGCGCCGCGCCGGAATGGGCGCGTCCTACGCGCCTTATACATCCGGCGTGGTGCCCTGGCATGTCGCGATGGCGGCCACCTATGCACATGCGACCGCCCCGCTGCGCCGATTAGCCGACCGCTATGTCGTTCGCGCCGCGCTTGCGATCGCCAACGGCCACGATGTGCCCGATGCGGTGACTCAGGCTTTTGCCAAATTGCCGCCGGTGATGGCGCGCGCCGATGCGCTTGGCGGGCAGATCGAACGCGCCGTCGTCGATCTGGCCGAGGCGGTGATGCTGAAAGGCTGCGAAGGCCGGGTCTTTCCGGCAATCGTGACCGATATCGACGACCGCGGCGCCCGGATGCAATTGCGTGACCAACCCGTGGTCGCGCGCGTCCCGGCGCACGCGGTCCAGCCCGGGGATGCGATCACGGTACGGCTGATCGCGACCGATCCCGAACGGCGGCTGATCCAATTCGAGCGCGTCGCCTGATCGTCGTTGGCGTAACGGAACGTTTCCCGTCCTCCGGCGCTTGAAAGGCAAAGCCGGGGAGAACGGGAGAGACTTCAATGCTGCTTCAAGTGATCCTGGTGCTGATCGTCGTCGGCGTGCTGCTGTGGCTGGTCAACAATTACATTCCCATGGACAGCAAGATCAAAGGCATCCTCAATGCCGTGGTCGTGATCCTGGTCGTGCTGTGGTTGCTGCAGGCATTTGGCATCCTGGGCTCGCTCCGCAGCGTCGGCGTCCACTGAACCATTTGAATAGAGCCTGATCCGCGCTTTAAGCCGGCCAGACGCCGATCCGCGTCAGCGCGGACGTCACGTCGGTCATCTTCAAACTCCCGAACGGCCGCCGGTCCAAACCGACGACCCTTCGGGAAATATGGGTGGATTTGCCGTTGCTTATTCGGCCGGAAGATTCGTCGGGCCCATTGGATTATCCCCGCCCAGATTGACTTTGGCGGCCAAAAGCCTATCTAGAAGGCGCTAACGTCGCCTGCGACGGAATTTGATACCCCTGCTGAAGGGGCCCGATCTTTCCATTTCACGCTTCAATGGCTCTGCCGGTTTTTGCCGGCGGATGCTTTATTTGTTTTCGTGAAAGGAAACGTCCCCATGCCAGCAGGCACCGTCAAATTCTTCAATTCCGCCAAAGGCTATGGCTTCATTTCGCCGGATGCCGGCGGACCGGACAGCTTCGTCCACATCAGCGCCGTCGAGCGCGCCGGGCTTTCGACGCTCGATCAGAATCAGCGCCTCAATTATGAGGTCGAGACTGACCAGCGCGGCAAGCAATCGGCCGTGAATCTCGTAGTCGCCTGAGTGGCGAAAGAAGATCTGCTGACGTTCGATGGCCTGATCGAGGAAGTCTTGCCCGATGGGCGCTTCCGCGTCCTGCTCGACAACCAGCATCGGGTGATCGCCTATACTGCCGGCCGGATGCGGCGTTTCCGCATCCGAACGGTATTGGGCGATCGCGTTCAGGTCGAGATGACCCCCTACGACCTTGAAAAAGGCCGATTGATCTACCGCGAGCCCACACCGGGCGGCGGCGGTCCGCGACGGAACTTCCGACGCTAGCGCGTCCCAACATTCAAGACATTGCAGGCCGAGATCGGCCCGCCCAGAGAAATCATGAACCAATCGACTATCACGCCCGGCGCGCTTCCGCGCCGGCGCCTTTCGCTACGTTTCACCGAAAAGACAATGCCGTCATGCACGGCCTCGACCATGCCGCTCTCCCGCACGGATCTGCGGCGGATCGTCGAGGAGATGGTGGGCTAAATCCTGCCAAGGTCGCCGGGAGAGAATGATGACGGATACACGCGCTTTCTACCTGGCGCGCGCCGCCCAGAGCGACCGCGAAGCCGACGAAACCAGCCTCGCCAATGTGCGGGACCGGCATCTGCAGGCCGCCGAGGTCTGGCGCCGCATGGCCGAGCGCCTGCTCTATCGTGAGAAGATGCGGGTGCCGACCCAGTCCGAACAGGAGCCTTCGGCTTGAAACGCTTCTACAAGCGCAGCTCCGTTTCGCGCCTTGCCCCGGAACAGCTGGAACGCCAGGGGCGCATTTCGCGCCTGGCATTCGAAACGCTCCGGCAGCCAGCCGAAGCGATCACCTTTCTCAACACGCATCATGCCGCGCTTGGCGGCCGCCCAATCGATCTGGCCATTGCAAGCGCGGAGGGCCTGCGCGACGTCGAGCGCGCGCTTTCCGTCCTGCCGGGGTCCGATCCAACAGCCTCCGAAGGAACGGACCAATGACCAAGGTTGAGAATTACATGGAAAAAGCCGCGGCAAGCCTTGCCGCGGCCACCTCTGCGGCCACTGCCAGCGAGCGTGCCTTTCACCATCGCGCGCACTGCATTTGGCGCCGGCTCCTTTCCGAAGCGGAATTGGCGCAGAACAACCCCGAGGCTTCGGCCAAGCCTCCGGTGAAAAGACGGTGACACGTCCGGGAAGCTTCGATGCCCGCATCGCCGAATGCATGGCGCAATTCCGCGAGGTCGAAACGCGCTCGAGCGAGCGAACCCAGCGGCTCGGAATCGAGCCACGCTCGCCGGGGAGGGCAATGCGCTGTCAGGTGAGATCGGAGCCACCCGATCCCCAGGAAATTTGGCGGGCGTACCGCGCGGCCGAGGGGTGGCCATTGGCGCCCGTCCCCGATTTCCCTGAGGCGCGCAATTAGGATATCGAGCGGCGATGCGAACCGCGTCGAAGCTTCGTCCGATCTTGATGCTTGCCGCTTGCTGCGGCCTTGCCGCTTGCGCGAGTCGGCCGCATGTGACCGCATTCCAGAAGGCGCCAATCCCGTCCGCGCCGCGCACGGTCGTACTGGCCTTGGATCAGGGTGAAAAATTGCCGCTCGGGATAAGTCCCGACCTGATCGCCGCCGCGGTCGACAAGGCCGGATTCGCCTTCGACGGCGATGCGCCGCGCTATCGGCTCGTGCTTGCCGCTACGCTGGGTAGTTCGGGTACCGGCTCCTACATTCCCGCCGACGGCGCCGCCACGCAGCCAATTTGGGTGAGGAGCCTGCGCGCGCGCTTGAGCCGCGGCGATGTGCTGCGCGTCACCGCGCTGTTGATCGATGGTCAGGACAACCGCGAGCTATGGCGCGGCACGGGCACGTTGCGCACCAGCGATCCGGGACAGGCCCCCGCGCTGGCACGCGAAGTGCTGGCCCAGCTGCCGCACGGCTGACGTCCGTGATGCTGTTTTTCGTTTTGGCCGCCGCCGCCGCGGCGCCCGCCCAGCGGGTCGTCGCGATCGGCGATCTGCTGACGGCGCAAGTCAACGGTGCGCCGGTCCAGCTGCGGGTTGATCCCGCTGGAACCGCGATGCCGTTGATCGACGATGCCGCGGCGATGCGGGCCGGACTCAAGCCATCGATGATCGGGATCGGTTATGCGGTCGGACCGCAAAAGGTGCTTGGCCGCACGGCACTGGTGCCGGTCGATCTGGGCGCCGGGCCTGCCAAACATCGCGTGGGCTTTACCGCGCATCGCTATGCCGCCGCCGCGGAGGGTTCGATCGGGCCGGCCGGCCTGCCAGAGCCGATGGTCCGCTTCCGCCTGCGCGCGCCGCTGCCCAATGAGCGCACCGTCACATTGCCTATGGGAGATCAAGGTGGCTTCGCCGCACGCTGGGGCGAGCGCTTCGCGATCGTGACGGTCGGCGGCTCGCCGATGCGGATCCGCTTCGATCCTTATCATCGTCGAACATTGGCGACCGCGGGCGCGGCGGTTCGCCTGGCGGCCGCCAATGCCGGCACGATGAGCGGCGCGACCGGCAAGACCGAGATCGCCTTCGGCATCGACCGGCCGGTGCGCGAGATGGCGCTCGCCACGCCGCTGCAGATTGGGCCCTTCGCGATTTCGCGATTGGGCGTGCGAACGAGCGATTTCGGCAGCATTGCGGACGTTCCCGGCGACCCGGAGGATCCGGACGAGGTAATGGTCACCGCCAGGCACAAGCATGACCCGAATTCCGACCGGATCAATATCGGCAGCGATCTGCTCGACCATTGCTCCTCTATTCTGTTCGACACAGCGCACAAGCAGATTGCCCTCACCTGCGCTTGAGGCTCAATCCTCGGTCGCGATCGGCAGCCGCACGCAAAAGACACTCCCCGCGCCGAGCGTGCTCTCCACCCCGATCGTGCCGCCGTGGCGCTGGACCACGGCGCGCACGAAGGCGAGACCGAGGCCGGCACCCGATCCCCCCGCCCCGTCCGAACGATGGAAAGGGCGGAAGATCGCGTCGAGATCCTCGGGCGCAATGCCATATCCCTCATCCGCAATGCGGCAGCATACCATCTCGCCCTGAAGCTCGATCGTGCAACGGACGATGGTTCCGCCATCGCTATATTTGATCGCATTGCCGATCAGGTTGCACAGCATCCGCGACAACAGGGATCGGTCGCCAAGGACGAGATATTCCTCTTCCGATTCAGGCGTCTCGACACGGATATGCTTGGCCTGCGCCAGCACCCATTGGTCGTCGGCCGCCTCGATCAGCAGCGCGGCGAAATCGAGCACCTCCACGGCATGCTGGCCGGATTCGGCGCGAGCATAATGGACGAAATCATCCGCCAGCTTGAGCGTGCGCCGCGCATAGCCCGCGATGCGCGACCGCAGCTCCTCTTCCTCCTCGTCCTTACGGTCGAGCAGCGCCAGGATCGAGGCCTGGGGAGAGCGCATGTCATGCGTGAGCAGCTGGAGCGCATCCTCGCGCTGACGCATCACGAGACGGATCGCGGTGATGTCGGTCAAACGCGCGATCGATCCAGCGGGCTGTCCCTGGCTGTCCTTGAGCGGCACGATCGCGAGCACGAAGATGCGCCCGTCGGCGGCGGCAATTTCGCGGGCGCCTTCAGCAAACTCCTCCGCAAGGTCGGGCGCGAGCCCGCGCAGGAGACCGTATAAGGGCCGCCCGCCACTCGCGCCGAACAGCGCATCGGCGGCGCGGTTGGCGACCAGTACCTTGCCGTTCAGATCGGTCACGAGCGTGGCGTCGGGCAGAGCTTGCAGGCTGTCGGCAAAAAAGCGCCGAAGGTCGCGGACGCGCCCGATCGCCATATGAAGCAAAACCGTCTGCCGTGCTATCGCCTCGCGGAACCAGCCGAGGTGCGGGCGGGACGCGCCCCCTGTCGGGAGCATGTCCGCTTCGCCGCGCAGCTGCGTCAGTTCCTCGACCATGAAAGCGTTGGCGGCTTCCAACCGGCGCCAGGCCCAGAGCGGATAAACGATCAGCAACCCGACGAGCGCGGCGGTCGGCGGCAGCCAGACATCCGCCCAGACGAGCAGCCCGGCGCTCATCCCAATCACCAGAAGCATCAGTGCAAGGCCCAGCACCACGTTGATCCGCGGCGGCAGCACCAGCAGCGCCAGCAGCAATATGGCAAGCGGCACCAACGCCGCGCAGAGCATTGCGCCCGGCCCGACTTGATGGATCGCGCGATCATCGACCAGCGCATCGATCAGATTGGCGAGGATCTCGACTCCCGGCATGGCGCCGCTCGGTACGGGATATTGGTCGCCCGACCCGCTCGCGGTACTGCCCACGAGGATCACCCGGCCCACCAGTAACTCAGCCGGCACCTCGCCGCGCAGCACGGCGCCGAACGAGACGGTCCTGTGAAAACCCGCGCTGCCCGAGAAGGGGATCAGGATCGGCGAGGAGAATCCGAAGCGATCGGCGGGGAGCGCCGTTTTTGCGCTGTGCTGAAAGGCCGGCGATGCGTGGCCGGTGACCAGCCGATTCACCTGTTCGGCAAAGTCAGGCCAATGCGCCGC
>JAEKMC010000066.1 GCA_019508115.1 Sphingomonas sp. | reverse complement strand
TATGGAAACGGGCGAGATCAGCACGTCCGCCCGCACCCGCAAGGATGCGACCGACCTGCCCACGCCCCCCATCGCAGCATAAGGAGCCGCCGGATGCGCGCCCTCACCTGGCACGGCAAGCATGACGTTCGCGTCGAGACGGTCGACGATCCCGAGATCATCAATCCGCGCGACGCGATCATCAAGGTCACCTCGACCGCGATCTGCGGATCGGACCTCCATTTGTATGACGGCTTCATCCCGACGATGAAGTCGGGCGATATCCTCGGTCACGAATTCATGGGCGAGGTGGTCGATACCGGCCCCCGCTCGTCACTCAAGACGGGGCAGCGCGTGGTCGTGCCGTTCGTGATCGCGTGCGGCAGCTGCTATTTTTGCGAGAAGCATCAATATAGCTGCTGCGACAATTCCAACCCCGCCAACAATCAGGACATTTCGGAACAGCTTTACGGCAACCGCATGGCGGGCCTGTTCGGCTATAGCCACATGACCGGTGGCTATTCGGGCGGCCAGGCCGAATATGTGCGCGTGCCTTATTCGGACACCGGCCCGATCGTGGTCCCCGACGGGATCGAGGACGATAAGGTGCTGTTCCTGTCCGACATCCTGCCGACCGGCTGGATGGCGGCGGAGAATGCCGACATCGAACCCGGCGACATCGTCGCGGTGTGGGGCTGCGGCCCGGTCGGCCTGTTCGCGGTGCAATCCGCCTTCATCATGGGTGCCGCGCGCGTGATCGCGATCGATCATTTCCCGCACCGGCTCGAACTCGCGGCCGGGTTCGGCGCCGAGACGATCAACTTCAAGGACGTGAAGGTCTATGACGCGCTGATGGAGATGACCGGCGGGATCGGTCCCGATGCGGTGATCGACAGCGTCGGGCTGGAAGCGCACGGTTTGTTCGTCGACAATGTGTGGGACCAGATCAAGGTCTCGACCTTCCTGGGGACCGATCGCGCGCATTCGCTGCGCCAGGTCATCCTCGCCTGCCGCAAGGGCGGGCGCGTATCCGTCCCCGCCGTCTATGGCGGCTTCATCGACAAATTCCCGATGGGCGCTTTCATGGAGAAGGGCCTGACGATGAAAACCGGCCAGACCCACGTGCAGCATTATCTGCCGGGGCTGCTCGCCGCGATCGTCGAAGGCAAGGTGGATACGACCTTCCTGATCTCGCACCGCCTGCCGCTGGAAAATGCCCCCGACGGCTACAAATTGTTCCACGACCACCAGGACCAGGCGACCAAGATCGTGCTCAAGCCCGGGCTTGAGAAAACCATGGTCGAAATGCCCGCTTAAGGAGAGAGACGATGGGGAACGGAAAGCTTGCGATCGTCACCGGCGCCTCGACCGGCATCGGTTTCGAACTCGCCCATATCGCCGCCAGGGAAGGCTATGACCTGCTGGTCGTCGCCGACGAGCCGCTGATCGACGCCGCCGCGGGCGACTTCCGGCAATATGGCACCCAGGTGACCCCGGTCGAGGCGGATCTCGCCACGTTCGAGGGCAATGACCGGCTGCTTGCGGCGGCCGACGGCCGTACGATCGACCTGCTGCTCGCCAATGCGGGCCGTGGCCTGGGGCGCGCCTTCCTCGATCAGGACGTGCGGGACTGGAAGCGCGTGATCGATACCAATGTGCTCGGCACGACCTACCTGCTCCACAAGGTCGGCCGGCAGATGCGCGAGCGCAATGCCGGCAAGATCCTGATCACCGGATCGATCGCGGGCCTGATGCCCGGCAGCTATCAGGCGGTGTATAACGCGACCAAGGCCTATCTCGACAGCTTCTCCTACGCTCTGCGCGAGGAATTGCGCGAAACCAAGGTGACGGTGACGGTGCTGATGCCGGGCGCGACCGAGACCGAATTCTTCGAACGCGCCGACCTGCTCGACACCAAGATCGGTACGCAGGAAAAAGCCGACCCCACCAAGGTGGCCCGGGACGGCTGGGACGCGATGATGTCGGGTGCCGGCCATATCGTGTCGGGCTGGGACAATAAGCTGCGCGCCGCGATCAGCCACATCACGCCCGATTCCATGCTCGCCAAGATGCATACCAGCATGGCCGAGCCCGGGACAGCGAAGGAGTAAGGCCATGGCCGACCGTAACGATCAGGGGCTGCGCGCCCCGCGCGGGCTGGTCGATCCCACGACCAAATATCCGCAGCCGCCCTTCCCGAAACAATCGCAGGAATGGCCGGGGCTGGCCTCCAGGATGAACCCCAGGCCGGATCATGGGGAGCAAAGCTATGTCGGGTCGGGCCGGCTGCTTGGCCGCAAGGCGCTGATCACCGGCGGGGACAGCGGCATGGGCCGTGCCGCGGCGATCGCCTATGCGCGCGAGGGGGCGGACGTCGCATTATCTTATTATCCGACCGAGGAGCCCGACGCGAAGGAGGTCGTCGACCTGATCCACGAAGCCGGGCGCAAGGCGGCTTCGCTGCCGGGCGACCTGCGCGACGAGGCGTATTGCACCAAGCTCGTCGCCGATGCGGTCGCCGCACTCGGCGGACTCGACATAGTGGTTCTGAATGCGGCGCGGCAGCAGGCCGCTGAGTCGATCCTCGATATCACGACCGAGGATTTCGACGCGACGATGAAGACCAACATCTACGCGCCGTTCTGGATCATCAAGGCGGCGCTCGCTCACCTGAAGCCCGGCTCCGTGATCATCGGCACCACGTCCGAGCAGGCCTATGACCCCTCGCCCGATCTCTACGATTATGCGCAGACCAAGGCGGCGACGATGAATTATGTGAAATCGCTCGCGAAGCAATTGGGCGGGAAAGGCATTCGCGTCTGCGGCGTGGCGCCCGGGCCCATTTGGACGCCGTTGCAGGTCAGCGGCGGCACCCTGCCGCAAAAGCTGGAGAAATTTGGCGCGACCGCCGCGCTCAAGCGGCCCGGCCAGCCGGCCGAGCTTGCCGGAATCTATGTCCGCCTGGCGGAGGAGGACAGCAGTTATACGACCGGCAATATCTACGGCGCGGGCGGCGGGCAGGGCCAGCCCTGAGCCGGGCCTAATTGTCGATCTGATCGAACAGCGACAGCGAGCCTTCGGATACGACCTTGGCGGCATTGTCGCGGAAGGACTGCGTCCAGCCGCGCGCCTGGCGCTCCTCGGGGCTCATCGCATCATATTGCGCGACCAGGCTCTGGCTGTAGCTGGAAAGGCTGCTCATGCTCATCCCGCCCGACGTGGCGGAGACGAAGGCAGCGCGTGTCTGCTGGTCGAGCGCAGCCTTGGCCTGATGCCGTTCGGCGGGCGTGAATTGATTGCCCTGGTCGAGCACGACCGCCGACAAGGCCCGGCCGCTCAGATTGGCGAAATTGGCGGTCTTCGGCTTCCCGGCGGCTTTCTCCGCCGCATACAGCGTGTCGAGCGACGAGCGGATCTCCTTGGCGAGATCGGCGAAATCCTTCTTGTTGTCGTCAGCCTCGGAGGCGGCGGCCTGGGCGTTGGCGGAGATGCTGACGCCGGTGTCGCTGCTCGCGGGGGTGGCTGCGTCCTTCGTGGCTCCGCTCGTGCTCCCGATCTTCGCGAGCGCCGCTGAAACGGTCGAGTTGATGTACGACGAGCCCGCCTGATTGCTGCTGTTGCCGGAGATGTAGGACCAGAGCGACATTGCGGCACCTTCGGACGAAGAATTGCCCAAGAGCCTAAGACCGGATGGTTAACAGGACGGAAACCGCGCGGCGCCTCCACCTTCTCCCGTTCGGCTTCACTCAGGGCGAACGGCGGCGTGTTACTCCCCGTCGGGCATGTCCACGGGACCGATCACCTCGCGGTAGCGCGCGACCGCATAACGATCGGTCATGCCCGCGATGAAATCGCCGATATGGCGGGTGCGTTCGGGCTCGCCTTCGGGGAGACGCGCGCGCCAATCCTCAGGCAGGGCCGAGGGGTCCGCCAGATACGCTTCGGTGAGGCCGGCGACGATCGCACGCGCCTGGTCCGCCACCGCCAGCTGCTGCGGGTGATGATAGAGTCTCGAATACATGAAGCGTTTCAAATCGCGCTCGGCGGCCGCCATCGCGGGCGAGAAGGCGATCAGCGGGCCCGGCTGCGCGCGGACATCCTCGACCGAGCGGGGTTGGGCGGCGGCGATGCGGCTGCGGCTCTCCGCGAGCAGGTCGCCGACCATCCGCCCGATCTGATTGCGGATCAGTTCGCCCAGAAGCTGATCGTCCGAACAATCGGGCCAGCGCGACGATGCCCGCGCCCAGCCTTCCGCGATCAGCGGCTCGGTACGCGCATCGTCGAGCGTCAGCAGCCCCGCGCGGATGCCGTCGTCGATATCGTGATTGTCGTAGGCGATATCGTCGGACAAAGCCGCGACCTGCGCCTCCAGGCTCGGTTGGCCGTGAAGATCGAGCGGATAGTCCGCATCGATCTCGGCGAGCGCCCAGGGTGCATTGGCGACCGGGCCATTATGCTTGGCGAGCCCCTCCAGCATCTCCCATGACAGGTTGAGCCCAGGATGATGGATGTAAGGCGATTCCAGCCGGGTTAGCACGCGCAGCGTATTGGCATTGTGGTCGAACCCGCCTGCCCCCGCCATCGCCGCCTTCAACGCATCCTCGCCGGCATGGCCGAAGGGTGGATGGCCGATATCATGCGCGAGGCACAATGCCTCGGTCAGATCCTCGTTGAGGCCGAGCGCGCGGGCGATCGTGCGTCCGATCTGCGCGACCTCCAGGCTGTGCGTCAGCCGGACGCGGAAGTGATCGCCATCGGGCGCGACGAATACCTGCGTCTTGTGGCGCAGGCGGCGGAAGGCGATCGAATGGACGATGCGATCACGGTCGCGCTGATAATCGTCGCGCTGCCCCCGGTTCGAACCCGATTCGAGCGGATAACGCCGCCCACGGCTTCGCGCGGGATCGGAAGCGAAAGGGGCGAGCGCCATGCGCGGCAGATGGCCATCGCGGTCCGACTTGTCGAGCCCCTCCCCCCGTCTTGCCAGCAAAAGCTGGCATCCATCGCCTGCCGTTCCTCCAGGGTTGTCCGCTCAGGAGATGGCCCCAGCTTTCGCTGGGGCGACAACATCTCTTGACACAGCGTAAGCACAGGCTTACAGTAAGCTATGGCTAACGCTCTCCAACCCCTGGACGCCCTCGCCGATCCGACACGGCGCGCGATCTTTGAGCGGGTGGCGAAAAAGCCGCAATCGGTCGGCGAGTTGGCGGCGGGACTGCCGGTCTCGCGGCCGGCCGTGTCGCAACATTTGCGCACGTTGAAGGAGGCGCAGCTCGTGATCGATCAGGCCCAGGGCACCAAACGCATCTACCGGATCGATCCGCGCGGCATCGCGCTGATGCGCGCTTGGCTGGACGACCATTGGGGCGAGGCGCTGCGCGCCTTCCAGAAATTCACCGATCAGGAGGGGATATGACGATCGCACCGATCCACCGCACGATCGAGGTGGCAGTGCCGCCCGAGCGCGCGTTCGAGCTGTTCAGTGGGCGTATGCACGACTGGTGGCCGATCGGGCACAGCATCTCGGACGATCCACGCGTCGCGATCGAAATGGCACCGCAGGTCGGAGGCTGGTGGGGCCAGATCGGGGAGAACGGCACGCGCGCCCAATGGGGCAAGGTCCTTGCCTGGAACCCGCCCGGCCAATTGCTGCTCGCCTGGCAGATCAATGCGGAATGGCAATTCGATCCGGCTTTGATGACGGAGCTTGAACTGACCTTCACGCCTGTCGGCATGAATACGCTGGTCACGCTCGAGCATCGCGATCTCGAACGGTTCGGCGAGAGCGCCGAGAAGATGGCCGAACAGCTGCGCAACGGCTGGCCGGGTGTGGTTCAGGCCTTTGCAGACCTTGCCAACGGGAGACTGGAATGCGCCCCAGCTTGTTCTACCGAATAGCCACGATCGTGAACCTGCTGTTCGCGGTCGGCCATACCGCGGGCTTCCTGACCTTCAGGCCGAAATCGGCCGAAGGTCAGGAAGCGATCAACGCGATGGCGGTGGTCTTCAGCGAGGACGGCACGCGTTTCAGCTACGAAGGCTTCTATAAGGGCTTCGGCCTGACCTGTACGCTGTCGATGCTGCTGATCGCCACGTGGAGCTGGTGGCTGGGCAGCCTCGCCAGGAGCGCGCCGCGTGCGACGATCGTGCCCGGCACCGCATTGCTGATCTATCAGATCGGCGCGCTGGTGCTGGCTATGTTGTATTTCCCGGTGCCCGCGGTGGTGTTTTCGGCCTTGCTGCCGATCCTGTACGGGCTGGCGGTGACAGGCGCCGCTCGCAGTTAGTCGACCCGCTCGACCTCTTCGCCGGCACGCGTTTCGACGCGGAAGGTGGAGAAGCCCTCCTTCTTGCGTTCGCCCACCCAATCCTGCGCGGCTTTGGAGGTCGGGAAAGGCCCGATCAGCAGGCGGTTGGTGAAGCGGTAATGCGTCGTCCAGGGTGAACGGCCCGCCAGCTGCGACGACCATCTGCCCTTGAGCTTGTCCCATTCCTTGCCGAGGTCGCGCTTGTTCGCGCCGCCCGCAATCTGGACCCAGTGACGCGCCGGATTCTTGCGCGCCACTTCGCGCGCTTCGGCTTCGCGCTCGCGCTTGGCCTTGGCAGCCGCCTCGGCCGCCTCGCGACGCTTCTCCGCCGCGCGTGCTTTGGCGTCGAGCTTGGCCTGCTTGGCCTGATCGATCTGCGGCGACGGCTCGGCCTGCGTCTGGGCCGCCGCCTGGACTTGCGCGAAGGTCTGCGCCGGCGCCGTGGGCTGTTGCGGCGTGAGCGTCGCCCGGTCGATCGGAATGCGCGGCGCTGCGATGATCGTCGGCTTGGCCTCGGGTGGCGTATCCGACGGTTTCAGGGCCGCGAGGCGCGGCAGATAGGGTGTGAGCGCCGCGACCTGATCGGGCGGGAGTACCAGCGAGGCGTCATGCTGGGCATCGGCGAGATCGCCGGTCAGCGCATAGATGAAGACGCGATCGCGCCACGCCGGCACGTCCTGTTTGCGCAGCAATGGATCGAGCGTGGCGAGCGCCGAAGCGCGATCGCCGGCAAAGGCATAGCTGAGCGCCAGCCGTCGCGTGACCTCGTCGCTCGGCCTGGTGCGAAGCGCGAGCCCATAATCCGCTTGCGCGCGCTTGGGCGCGCCGCGCAGATCGTAGGCAAGCCCGCGATCGGCGGCGATGTCGGCCTGGTTCACGCCGAGGTTCACCGCCTCGTTGAACAACCGCAATGCCGCGCGCGCATTGCCGTTGGCCAGCATCGTCGCGGCAAGCCCCGCCTTAACCTGGCCGTTCTTGGGATCGAGCACGTCGGCGCGCGAAAGGAAGCCCGCCGCGGCATTGGTATCGCCCACCGCGAGCGCGGCGCGCCCCGCCCCGATCAAAGCCTGCATATTGTCGGGCGTGGCGGCGAGGATGCGCAGGTAACGCGATAAGGCTTCGGCACTGTCGCCGTGCTGCGCGGCCTGCTGTGCGAGCTGGAGCGCATCGGGCGCGAGCTGCTGCGGCGCCTCGACCGGCTGCATCTCCTCCTCCTGCGCGTGGAGCGCGGCGGGCAAAAGGATGAAGGCGGCGGCGAGCGCCAGCGCGCTTGGCGTGGAAAATCGGATCACGCGACACGTCAAAGCCGGAGCGCGGGCAAGTTGCAAGAGGCGCAGGCCGCCGGCATCGCTCAGACGTTGCGGAGGAACGATATAACCTCTCCTCCCGCTTGCGGGAGGGGGGTGGGAGGGGCTTCTCCCATTGAGCCAGGACTCCCCTCCCCTAGCCCCTCCCGCAAGCGGGAGGGGAACGGGCGATTACTGGTTGCTCTGGCGATTGAGGAAGCGGGGGATATCGAGCGGGTCGCGCGTGCCCTCCTCCTCGTCTTCGTCGTCGGCGCTGGTCACCTTGGACGAGCCGCGCGCCATGCTGGACATGCGTTCGAACAAGGTGCTGCCGCCGCGCGATGGCGTCGGGGCTGGTTCGGGCGCCGATGCGGCGGGCGCGTCCTCGTCATTGTCCTGGAGCCAGCGGCGCGGGCCTGACCGCACGGGCGCGGCCTCCGCCTGGCCTTCGTCGAACGCCGCGATCGCCTCATGTTCTTCGGGGGTCGCGCTGACCTGGGTCTCTTCGCCCAGCACCAGTTCGTCCTCGTCGCTCGCCAGCACGGGCGCCGGGCTCGCCGGCTCGGCCAGATCGAGCGTAGGCGCTTCGAGCGTCAGCGGCTGAACGTCGGCCGCAGCCGCCGAGCTGGCGGCGTCGCTGCCCGGCACGCGCACTTCGGCACGGCTGCGCGCGGGGAAGCTGAACGGCTTGGCCGGCTCGGGCATGTTCGCCACGTCGGCCTCGATCCCGGTCGCGACGACCGAGACGCGGATCTTGCCGTCGAGATCGTTGTTGAACGCCGAACCCCAGATGATGTTGGCGTCCGGATCGACCAGATCCTTGATGTGATTGGCGGCCTCGTCGACCTCAAGCAGGCGCATATCCTCGCCGCCCGTGATCGAGACGATGACGCCCTTGGCGCCCTTCATCGAAACGCCGTCGAGCAAGGGATTGGCGATCGCCTTTTCGGCCGCCTCGATCGCGCGATTGTCGCCCGACGCCTCGCCCGTGCCCATCATCGCCTTACCCATCTCGCTCATCACCGAGCGGACGTCGGCGAAGTAGAGATTGATCAGGCCGGGCATGACCATCAGGTCGGTAATGCCGCGCACGCCCTGCTGCAGCACCTGATCCGCCATCAGGAAGGCTTCCTTGAAGGTCGTGTTCGGGTTGGCGATCAGGAACAGATTCTGGTTCGGGATCACGATCAGCGTGTCGACGTGCTTCTGCAGCTCGGCGATACCGGCATCGGCCGAGCGCATCCGGCGCGAGCCTTCGAAGCTGAACGGCTTGGTCACGACACCGACGGTGAGGATGCCCTTCTCGCGCGCCGCCTTGGCGATGACCGGTGCGGCGCCGGTGCCCGTGCCGCCGCCCATGCCCGCGGCGATGAAGCACATATGCGCGCCCTCGAGCGCCTTTTCGACCTGCTCCATCGTCTCTTCGGCGGCAGCGCGGCCGATTTCGGGACGCGAGCCGGCACCCAGGCCTTGCGTGATCTTGATGCCGAGCTGGATACGGCTTTCCGCCGGCGAGGCGTTGAGCGCCTGCGCGTCGGTGTTGGCGACGATGAAATCGACCCCCTGAACGTCGGACGCGATCATGTTCGCGATGGCGTTTCCGCCCGCGCCGCCGACACCGATCACACTGATCCGCGGCTTCAATTCATCGACCTCGGGCCGGAGAAATTCGATTGCCATTTCAGTCTCCATTCACGAGCGGAACGCCGCTTTGAGGCAGAGTGCCCCAAGTGATTCGCGGGCGCGAGTGCTTTTTAGGGTTAACGCCATCTTTTCCTGTTGATCGTTTCCAAAAAGACTCTGTTTCACGCGGGTTAGGCGCGCATCCTAATAACCACTGCGGACAGCCGCGATTAGCCGCTGCACCATGCCCGCGGGCGACATGCGCACGACCTGTTGCGGGCCGGGTGGCGGGCCAAGATCGATCGGGTCGGACGCGGCATAAAGAACGAGGCCCGAAAGCGTCGCGAAACTCATGCCCGAATGCGCCTCGGGCATGCCGATCAGCCCTCGTGGGCGCCCGACCCGGACCGAGCGGCCGAGCACGCCCTGCGCATAATCGGCGATCCCCTTCAATTCGGCGCCGCCTCCGGTGAGCACGAGCCGACGCGCGATCGGGCCGGTGAAGCCTAAATCCTTCAGCGCCTGCTCGATCGCGGCAAACCAATGTTCGAGCCGGACGCGGATCACCGAGATGAGCTGCGCGCGGCTGATGCGCGAAGGTTCCGCGCCGTCGGGACCGCCCGCCACCTCGATCATCTCGTGATTGTCGCGGGGGCTGGTCTGGGCCGAGCCGTGGAAGCATTTGAGCCGCTCGGCCTGCGCGCGGCGCATGCCGAAGGTCGAGGCGATATCGTCGGTGATCTCGCCCGCGCCGATCGGCAGCGAGGCGAGGCCCACGAGCAGGCCGCCCGCGAACAGCGAGACGTTGGTCACGCCCGCGCCCAACTCGACCAAGGCAACGCCAAGCTCGCGTTCCTCTTCGGACAGGCAGGCCATCGCGGTCGCGATCGGCGAGGCGACGATCGATTTGACCGCAAGGTGCGCGGAGCGGACGCACAGATCGAGATTGCGCACCGGCGAGGGGTCCGCCGAGACGACATGGATATCCACGCCAAGCTTCTCGGCATGGAGGCCGAGCGGCTGGCGCACGCCGTTCAATCCGTCGAGCGTGTAGAGCGCGGGCTGCGCGTGGAGGACGAGCCGCCCTTCCGGATCGATCGAATTGCGGCCCGCATGAAGCAACTCGTCGATATCGCGCTGCTCGATCCGCTGGCCGCCAAGCGCGACCTCGACCGAGGCGACGTCGCTATAGAGGCCCCCCGCCGAGAAACTGACCCACACTTCCTCGCCGCATGTTCGGTGCGCTCCATATCGGTGATGAAGCCATGCTTGACGCCGCGGCTCTCGCGCTGGCCGGTGCCGAGCACCTGCAGCCCGCCCTCGGCCGGCTGCGCGATCAGCGCAGCGACCTTGGACGAGCCGATATCGACGGCTGTGATCAATCCTTCCGAACGCGGTTGCGCCATTCCCCCCGTGCCCCCTAGGTCGGCGTCGACATGTTGGTATTGGCGTTCGGATCGACGACCGGCGGCGGGGTCGGATCCTTGATCCGCTCGCCCGGATCGGACGAGGTGCGCACAACCATCCGCGCCGGATCGCGCATGTCGATATGGACATAGCCCTGGCCGAGCAGGCGCGCTTCCTGGTCCTTCCTGGCGAAGGTCGCGAGCGCCTGGGTCGCGGCATCGTCGCCCTCGGGCAGCGCCAGCGTCTCGCCCGACTGGAAGCGCAGGTCCCAGCGGCGTTGGCCGACCCAGGTCGCGCCCTCGATCAATTGCTTGAGCGGCGCCTGGCTGGCGATCAGCGCGTGAAGCTGGCCGATATGCGCCTCGACCCCGTCGCCGATCACGAGCGGAAGCGAGACCGGCATCGTGTGCGGATCGACCGCGGACAAGACATGGCCCTTGTCGTCGATCAAATAGAGCTGCTGGTTGCGCTGGAGCACGGCCGCGGGCGTGCGCTCGACGAGGTCGATCGCGAGCGTATCGGGCAGGCGGCGCGACACGCGCGCATCCTCGATCCAGCCGAGCTGGAGCAGTTGCGCGCGCAGCTGCGTGAGGTCGACCAAAGGCATATCCTGGCCATGCGCTTCGGACACGATCCGGTAGACCGTGTCGCGGTCGACCTGCTTGAGGCCGGTGAGCTGGATATTATGGACGACGAAGCCCATCCGCCCGAGCCCATGCGCGGTGGCCATGCCCGTCATCTGCGGCACGCCCATCGCGATCAGTCCGCCGATCACGGCACCGGCGGCGATCAGGCCGAACGACCAGTTGCGCAGGCGCCGCGCCAGCCCTTCGGGTAGCGGCAAGCGCGGCAGGAAGCCGCCGCCGGTCTTGGCGGGCGGACGCCGCCGCGCCGCGGGCTTGGCGCGCGCCGGGCTGCCGCGACCGCCGCGCGTCGTGACCTGGACGCGCGCGCGGCTCATTTCAAAGCCTCGTCGATGATCGTCTGGACCAGCCCCTCATAGGTCATACCGACCAGCTTCGCCTGTTCCGGGACAAGGCTCAAGGGGGTCATGCCGGGCTGGGTATTCACTTCGAGCAGATAGAGTCCGTCGACGCCCTGTTCGTCATCCCAACGGAAGTCGGAACGCGACGTGCCCTTGCAGCCGAGCAGGCGATGCGCGCGCAATGCCATGTCGAGGCAGGCGTCGGCGATATCGGCCGGAATATCCGCAGGGCAGACATGCTGGGTCATGCCGTCGGTATATTTGGCATCATAATCGTAGAAGCCGCTCTTGGGCTTCAATTCGGTGACGCCGAGCGCGCGATCGCCAACCACGGCGGTGGTGAGCTCGCGCCCCCTTATGAACGGTTCGGCGAGAAGTTCGTCGAAATGCGCCCAAGGCCCTTCGACATCGCGGCCGATCGGGTTGCCGTAATTGCCGGCTTCGGTAACGATTGCGACGCCGACCGAGGAGCCCTCGTTGACCGGCTTGACCACATAAGGGCGCGGCATCGGATCGACCTCGAACAGGCTGGCCGATTTGACGACCTGTCCGCCGGGCATGCGGATGCCGTGCGGCACCAGCTCATTCTTGGTGAGCTGCTTGTCGATTGCGATCACCGAGGTGGCGAGGCCCGAATGGGTATATTGGATCCCCATCAGGTCGAGCATGCCCTGGATCGTCCCGTCCTCACCGGGCGAGCCGTGGAGCGCGTTGAACACGACGTCGGGCTTGGCCTCATGCAGGCGCAGCGCGACGTCGCGGTCCATGTCGATCCGCGTGACGCGATGACCCAAGGCCTCGCACGCCTTCGCGACGCCCTCGCCCGAAACGAGGCTGACCTCGCGCTCGGCCGACCAGCCGCCCATCAGCACCGCGACGTGGAGCGCGCTCACGAATTCCGTCCTGATTCATACAAGGCGGGCTGCAGCGCGCGGACCTCGTCAGTGCATTCTGCATCCCAGGGAAAAAGGCCGGTCTTTGCGCCCGGCCAGACGATCTGGAAGGCATCGGTCATATCGGTGCCGGTCTGGCGCTGCCGATACCACATCGCGAAATGAAAATAGTCGTCGACGATATTCTCCGGTTTTACAGTCCGCAGGGTGCAGACATGGTTCGCAAGCAGCCCTGTGACCTGCAAACCGTCCGTCATGCGCAGGCCTTCGCGACACTGATCGGAAAGCCGGCCGATCATCGCTGCCATTCCCTGCATTGGGAGACCGAAAACGATCACCTCCGGCTGGCCAAACAGATCGTGAAAGCCGGTCGAATAGGCAAAGCTGGGATTGCCGCTCTTGCTATCGTCGACGCCCGTGACGCGGAAGCCGATCTGCTTGATCGCCTTCAGGAGTTGTTCCTCCTCGGATTTTCGAAACCATCCCATTACGCGGGTTTCCCCACGCGCTGGATTTCCCATTCGAGCGTGATCCCGCTCTTTTCCTTCACCCGGCGGCGCACTTCCTCGCCCAATTCCTCGATCTGGGCCGAGCTGGCTTGCCCGAGGTTCAACAGGAAGTTGCAATGCTTTTCCGACACCTGCGCGTCGCCGATCCGCAGGCCGCGACAACCGGCTTCGTCGATCAGCTTCCAGGCCTTGTTGCCTTCGGGATTCTTGAAGGTCGAACCGCCGGTGCGGCTACGCAGAGGCTGGGAGGCTTCGCGCTCGGCAGCGATGCGATCCATTTCGGCGCCGATCACCTTCGGATCGCCGGGGGTGCCCTCGAACAAGGCCTCGACCACCACCGCGCCAGCGGGCAATTCGGAATGACGATAAGTGTAGCCGAGCTTCGCGGCGGGCCAGGTCTCGACCGTGCCGTCGCGCAGAACCACTTTGATCTCGATCAGGATGTCACTTGCCTCGCGCCCGTAAGCGCCTGCATTCATGCGCACCGCGCCGCCGACCGTACCGGGGATACCGCGCAGGAATTCGAGACCGGCGATCCCCGCATCGCGCGCCGCGCTCGCGACGGTGATCCCCATCGCTGCGCCCCCGGCCCGCACGCGGTTACCGGGCTCGATCGAGACCTTGGCGAAGCTCTTGGGCAGGCGCACGACCACGCCCGGCACGCCGCCATCGCGCACGATCAGGTTCGATCCCACGCCCACGGGAAGAACCGGCGTTTCGGGATCGAGGCCGGCAAGGAAGCTCGCCAGATCGTTCACGTCGCGCGGACGCACCAGCCATTCGGCCGGGCCGCCGGTGCGGAACCAGATGAAGTCGGCGAGACTGCCCTGATGCTGGGCTTCACCATGCAGAGGGGGCAAAGCGTAGCAGACGGTCACGCGAGAAAATCCTCCCCTGCAAGGGGAGGGGGACCATGCAAAGCACGGTGGAGGGGTGTCCACGATCGAAGGAGGGATGGCAGGCCGGAAGGGCGATACCCCTCCACCGCGCTGCGCGCGGTCTCCCTCCCCCTCCGGGGGAGGATTTTGATGGGCTTACTCACGCCTTCGCCTTCCCGATCGCGTCGGCAAGGCCCGCCGCCCATTTGGTGATGTCGCCCGCGCCGAGGCAGATCACCATGTCGTCGGGCCGGATCACGCGCGCCAGCTCGGTCGCGAGCGCGTCGGGGCCGGATATCTCCTGCGCCGCGCGATGGCCGCGCATTTTGAGGCCCGACACCAACGCCGCCGCATCGACGCCTTCGATCGGCTGCTCGCCCGCGGCATAGACGGGGGCGACATAAACGATGTCGGCATCGTTGAAGGCGGTCTGGAAATCGTCCATCAGATCGTGCAGGCGGGTGAAGCGGTGCGGCTGCACGACGGCGATCACGCGGCCCTTCGCCCCCTCGCGCGCCGCCGACAGCACCGCGCGGATCTCGACCGGATGGTGGCCGTAATCGTCGATGATCGTAACGCCATCAACATCGCCGACCTTGGTGAAGCGGCGCTTCACGCCCGCGAACTTGGCGAAGCCGGTGCGGATGATCTCGTCCGACACGCCCAGCTCCAGCGCGACGCCGATCGCGGCAAGGCTGTTCTGGACATTGTGGCGGCCGGGCATGGGCAATTCGATCCCCTCGATCGAGCGCACCGACCCGTCGCGCTGGCGGATGATGCATTCGTAGCGATTGCCGCCGGGAATGGGCGTGACGTTGACGCCGCGAATGTCGGCCTGGGCGGAGAAGCCGTAGGTGACGACGCGGCGGTCGCGCACGCGCGGGATGATCGCCTGCACTTCGGGATGATCGAGGCACAGCAAGGCCGCGCCGTAGAAGGGCACATTCTCGATAAACTCGACGAAACCGTCCTTCACCTTCTCGAACGAGCCATAATGATCGAGATGTTCGGGATCGATGTTGGTGACGATCGCGAACGTGCCGTCGAGGCGGAGGAAGGAACCATCGCTCTCGTCGGCCTCGACCACCATCCAGTCGGATGCGCCGAGGCGCGCGTTCGAGCCGTAGCTGTTGATGATGCCGCCGTTGATCACGGTCGGATCGACCCCGCCCGCATCGAGCAAGGCCGCGACCATCGAGGTGGTGGTGGTCTTGCCATGCGTGCCCGCCACCGCAACGGTGGACTTGAGGCGCATCAGCTCGGCCAGCATCTCCGCCCGGCGGACGACGGGGATGCGCTTTTCGAGCGCGAGTTCGACCTCGGGATTGCCGCGCTTGATCGCGGTCGAGGTCACGACCACCGCCGCGTCGCCGAGATTCTCCGCCTTGTGGCCGATCGCGACGGGGATGCCGCGCTTGCGCAGGCCCTCGACGACATAGCCTTCGGCAACGTCGGAGCCCTGCACCTTGTAGCCGAGATTGTGCATCACCTCGGCGATGCCGGACATGCCGATCCCGCCGATCCCGATGAAGTGAATCGTGCCGATGTCGGTCGCGACGCCGCGCATCTTAAAATCCTCCCCGAGCGTGTTCGGGGAGGATCCTGGTAGCGGCGCCCGTAGCCAGTCCCGGCGCCACCGCGGCCTTGCCCCGCTGATCGTCGCCGATCGCGTCCATCACGGGCGTGCGGCCGAAGCTTTCGACGAGATCGGCGAGGTCCTTGGTTGCGAGCGGGCGGCCGCATTGCTTGGCGTGCGCGGCGGCGGCGATCAGGGCTTCGGGATCGCCGGTCAGGCGCATGATCTCGGTCGAGAGCCGTTCGGGCGTGAACTGGGATTGGGGAATGGCGCGCGCGCCGCCCTCGATCGCCATTTCGTGCGCGTTCGCGGTCTGATGGTCGTCCATCGCGCTCGGCAACGGCACGAGGATGGCAGGGCGGCCGGCGACGGTCAGTTCGGCGATGGTCGAGGCGCCGGCGCGGGCGATGACGAGATGCGATGAAGCAAGCACTGCGGGAAGATCTTCCAGATAGGTGGTGAGCTCGGCGTCGATCCCGAGCTTTTGATAGTCGGCGCGGACCGCATCGATATCCTCGGGGCGGCATTGTTGCACCACCCTTAGGCGTGCGCGCAGCCGTTCGGGAAGCAGGCCGAGGCCGGCCGGAACCACGCTCGAGAGGATGGCCGCTCCCTGGCTGCCGCCGGTAACGAGCAAGCGAAGCGGCGTGCCCTCGCCGAAATCGGGGAAACGCGCCAGCCCGATCGCCTTCACTTCCTCACGCACGGGATTGCCGACGAGATGCGTCTTGCCGGCGAATTTGGCTTTGAGCCGCTGGACGTGCGGATAGGCGGTCGCGATTGCGTCGACCCGGCCCGCGAGCAGGCGGTTGACGCGGCCGAGGACCGCATTCTGCTCATGCACGGCGGTCGCGATGCCGAGGTCGAGCGCGGCCAACAAGGCGGGCAGCGCGGGATAGCCGCCAAAGCCGACGACGGCGGTCGGCTTGAAGTCGCGATAGAGCCGCCGCGCCATCTCGCGGCCCGCGCGGATACCGAGCCAGGCCTTGAGCCAACCGAGCGGACCGCCCGCGACACGCCCTGCGGGCATGACATGCGTCTCGATATCGCCGAACAGGCCGGGAATGCGCTTGCCGCGCTCGTCGGTGACCAAAGCGACGCGATGGCCGCGGCGCGCAAGCTCGCCCGCCAGCGCATGCGCCGGGACCATATGCCCACCGGTCCCTCCGGCAGCGAGAACGAAATGCCGTACGATCTTCACTTGGCCTTCCCCTGGCCTCCCCAGGTCACGATGTAAGGCGAACGCATCAGGTAGGGGTTCTTGCGCGTGAAGGCGAGCAGCAGCCCGAAGCCGATCGACAGCGCGATCATCGAGGAGCCGCCATAGGAGATGAAGGGCAGGGTCATGCCCTTGGACGGGGCCAAGTGGACGTTGACGAGCATGTTGATGATCGCCTGGAGCCCGAATTGCGTGACCAGGCCCGCGCTCGCGAAGAACAGGAAGCGATCATCCTCATGCAGCAGGCGCATGAACACGCGCACGACGATCGCGAGGAAGATGAGCGCGATCGCGAGGCAGGCGATCAGTCCGAATTCCTCGCCGATCACCGAGAAGATATAATCGGTATGCGCCTCCGGCAGGCCGAACTTCATCGTGCCCGCGCCCGGCCCACGCCCGATCAGCCCGCCATGCGTGATGGTGCGATAGGCCGAGACCATCTGATAATCGTCGACCTGCTTCGACGCGTCGCCGATCTTGAGGAAGGCGTTGATGCGCATCTGCGCGACCGGATAGAAGAGGTAGGCCATGATGATCGCGCCGATGCCGGCACCGCCGAGCGCGCCCAGCCACTTCATCGGTACGCCCGACAAGGTGAGCAGCACCAGCCAGACCGAGACGAAGATCACCGTTTGCCCGAAATCGGGCTGTTTCATCAGGAAGGCGGCAATCACCGCGAGGAAGGTGAAGCTGATCGGCAGGACCGGTAGCTTGGCGTCCTTCTCCTTGAGCGAGAGCAGCCAGGCGACCGCGACGGTGAAGAGCGGCTTGAGGAACTCGGACGGTTGGACCTGGATCGGCCCAAGATAGATCCAGCGCTGCGCGCCGTTCTTCTCGGCGCCGCCCATGATCGGAACCATGATCAGCATGATCAGGAACAAGGCCGCGCCGACCAAAGCCGCGCGCCGTGCGGCGATCTTGGGCATCATCGACACGCCGATCATCACCGGCACGGCGAGCCCGGTCCACATCAGCTGGCGCCAGAAATAGTAACGCGCGGGCATGATGTGCGTCGCATCCGAATAACGCTGCGCGGCGGCGGGCGCGGCGGCGGCGACCGCGATCAGGCCGATGCCGATCAGCAGGGTCACGAGCAAAAGCAGGACGCGGTCGATCTCCCAGAACCAGGTGCCGAGCGCCGAACGGTCGCCCCGCCCGAAACGCTCGCCCCGTCGCCGCGCAAGCGCGCGCCGCCTGAGTTCGGAATGATCCAATTTGGGTGCCATCGTCGCCATCTTTAGAGCGCCCCCACCGCCGCGCGAAAGGCCTCTCCGCGCGCTTCATAATCCTTGAACTGATCGAACGAGGCGCAAGCGGGCGAAAGCATCACTACCTCCCCCGGTTGTGCCACCGCAGCCGCATCGTTGACCGCCTGCGCGAGCGTCTGGCTCTCGGTCACTGGTTTGCCCGCATGGCGCAGGATTTCGGCGAACATCGGCCCTGCCTGCCCGATCGTGTAGCCGGCCAGCACATGGCCGAAGAAAGGCGCACAATCGTCGAGATCGTCGGTCTTGGGCAGTCCGCCGAGAATCCAGTGGATCTTGGGATACGCCGCCAAAGCCGGCGCGGTCGCGGTGGCGTTGGTCGCCTTGCTGTCGTTGACGTAGAGCACCCCGCTTTTTTCGGCGACGCGTTCCATGCGGTGCG
>JAEKMC010000065.1 GCA_019508115.1 Sphingomonas sp. | reverse complement strand
GACGAGGGGAATACCCCTCCACCGCGCTACGCGCGCTCCCCCTCCCGCTCCGGGGGAGGATTTAAGGCTCACCGATCTAGCAGGTAGTCCACGATCCGGTCGGCCGCCTCGTCGGGTGACAACTTGGTCGTGTCGATCCGGATTTCCGCATCTGCCGGCGGCTCGTACGGGCTGTCTATCCCCGTGAAATTCTTGAGCTGCCCGCTGCGCGCCTTGGCGTAGAGGCCCTTCACGTCGCGCTTCTCGGCCTCTGCCAATGTCGTGTCGACGAACACTTCGATGAACTCACCCGCCGGCAGCATCTGCCGCACCATCTCGCGCTCGGCACGGAAGGGGGAGATGAAGGCGGTGATCACGATCAGGCCGGCATCGGTCATCAGCTTGGCGACCTCGCCCACGCGGCGGATATTTTCGACCCGGTCGGCATCCGTGAAGCCAAGATCCCGGTTCAGTCCATGGCGTACATTGTCGCCATCGAGCAGGAAGGTATGGCGGTTCATCCGCGCCAGCTTCTTCTCGACCAGGTTGGCGATCGTCGACTTGCCCGCGCCCGAAAGCCCCGTGAACCACAGGACTGCTGGCTTCTGCCGCATCGCCGCCGCCCGCGCCTCGCGCGTGATGTCGGTCGCCTGCCAATGCACATTCTGCGCACGCCGCAGCGAGAAATGGATCATCCCCGCCGCGACTGTCGCATTGGTGAATTTGTCGATCAGGATGAAGCCGCCCAGGTCGCGGTTGGGCGACGCGTTGCCGCCGGCATCATAGGATTCGAATATGAGCGGCCGATCGGTCGACAGATTGGCCACGCCGATCGCGTTGAGCTCCAGCGTCTTCGCCGCTGTATGCTCCATCGTGTTGACGTTGATCTGATATTTGGGCTGCTGGACGTTGGCGGTCACGGTCTGCGTGCCGAGCTTGAGCCAATAGGAGCGCCCCGGAAGCATCTCCTCATCGGCCATCCACACGATCGTGGCTTCGAACTGATCGGCCGCCTCAGGTGGGTTGGTAGCCGCCGCGATCACGTCGCCGCGCGAGCAATCGACCTCGTCGGCCAATGTAAGCGTGACCGACTGGCCGGCCACGCCCTGTTCGAGATCGCCGTCGAACGTGACGACTCGCGCCACGGTCGTAGTCTTGCCCGAAGGCAGGATCCGCACCGCGTCGCCAGGCTTGACCGTTCCGCCCGCGATCAGGCCGGAGAAGCCCCGGAAGTCGAGATTGGGCCGGTTGACCCATTGCACCGGCAGGCGGAACGGCTTGGTGCGATCCGCATCGGCGTCGATCGCAACCGTTTCGAGCAGCTCCATCAACGGCACGCCCGCATACCAGGGCGTCTTCTCGCTCTTGGCGGTGATATTGTCGCCGACGAAGCCCGAAATCGGGATCGGCGTGAAATGGGTGATGCCGATCGACTGGGCGAAGCCCGAATAAGCCAGCCGGATGCGGTCGAACACCTTCTGGTCGTAATCGACCAGGTCCATCTTGTTCACCGCGAGCACGATATTGCGGATGCCGAGCAGGTGGCAGAGATAGCTGTGTCGCCGCGTCTGCGTCAGCACGCCCTTGCGCGCGTCGACCAGGATCACGGCGAGATCGGCGGTCGAGGCGCCGGTCACCATGTTGCGCGTATATTGCTCATGGCCGGGCGTGTCGGCGACGATGAACTTGCGCCGGTCGGTCGCGAAGAAGCGATAGGCGACGTCGATCGTGATTCCCTGCTCGCGCTCGGCGGCAAGGCCGTCGACCAGCAACGCGAAGTCGATATTCTGGCCCTGCGTGCCGACGCGTTTCGAATCCTCCTCGAGCGCGGCGAGCTGATCCTCGAAGATCATTTTCGAATCGTAGAGAAGCCGCCCGATCAGCGTGGACTTGCCGTCGTCGACCGACCCGCAGGTAATGAAGCGCAACAGGCTCTTATGCTGGTGCCGCTCAAGATAAGCGTCGATATCCTCGGCGATCAGGGCGTCGGCTTCATAGGAAGAGGGATTGGCCATCAGAAATAGCCCTCCTGCTTCTTCTTCTCCATGCTCGCGGCCTGATCATGGTCGATCGCGCGGCCCTGGCGCTCGGACGTGGTCGTGAGCAGCATTTCCTGGATAACTTCAGGCAGCGTCTTCGCCTCGCTCTCGACCGCGCCGGTGAGCGGATAGCAGCCCAATGTGCGGAAGCGGACCGAGCGCTCGACCGGCACCTCGCCGGGCTTCAGGCGGAAGCGGTCGTCATCCACCATCAGGATTAGGCCGTTGCGCTCTACCGTCGGGCGCGGGGCGGCGAAATAGAGCGGCACGATCTCGATATTTTCGAGATGGATATATTGCCAGATGTCGAGCTCGGTCCAATTCGAGATCGGGAAGACGCGGATGCTTTCGCCCTTCCCCTTCTTCGCATTGTAGAGCCGCCACAATTCGGGACGCTGGTTCTTCGGGTCCCAGCGATGATTGGCCGAACGGAAGGAGAATATCCGCTCCTTGGCCCTGGACTTCTCCTCGTCCCGCCGAGCGCCGCCGAAGGCCGCGTCGAAGCCGTACAGGTCGAGCGCCTGCTTCAGCCCCTCGGTCTTCCACATGTCGGTATGGAGGCTGCCATGGTCGAAGGGGTTGATGCCCTTCTCCTTGGCCTCCGGGTTCTGATAGACCAGCAATTCCATCCCCGCCTCGCGCGCGGCGCGATCGCGCAGCTCGTACATCGCGCGGAATTTCCAGGTCGTGTCGACGTGGAGCAGGGGGAAGGGCGGGGGCGACGGGTAGAAGGCCTTGCGCGCAAGGTGCAGCATCACCGCCGAATCCTTGCCGATCGAGTAGAGCATCACCGGCTTCTCGGCCTCGGCGACGACCTCGCGTAAAATATGGATGCTCTCGGCTTCGAGCCGCTGGAGATGGGTCAGCGATGCAGTCATGTTGCGGCGGCCTCAAGCATGATCATCGGCGCTTGTCGCAACACAAAATCTTTGCGGCGGCAATGTCCTATGTCCTACGCGCTTAGCGATGAACGGGGACAGAAACGAACTTTTGCAGGGGCTGGCGCGCGCGGCGGTGACCGCGGGCGCGGCGATCATGGCGATCTATGACAGCGATTTCGCGGTCGAGATGAAGAGCGACTCCTCGCCCGTCACGGCGGCGGATGCCGCGGGCGAGGCGGTGATCCTGGAGGCGCTGGCAAGGCTCGCGCCCGGCATTCCGGTGGTTGCCGAAGAGGAAGCCGCCGCCGGGCGAATTCCGGAGACGCAGGGCTGCTTCTTCCTGGTCGACCCGCTCGACGGGACCAAGGAGTTCATCCATCGCAACGGCGACTTCACGGTCAATATCGCGCTGATCGAGGACCATGATCCGAGCCTTGGCGTGGTGTTCGCGCCCGTCGAAGGGCGATTGTTCGCCGGCGACGTGCGCGCCGGGGAAGCCTGGAGCGCCGCGGTCGACCCCCTCGGTGCGATCGGCGCGCCCGAGCCATTACGCATCCGCGCCGCGCCGGCCGGGGGCCTCGCGGCGGTCGCCTCGCGCTCGCACAATTCGCCTGCGACCGAGGCCTATCTGGATCAGTTCGACATCGCCTCGCGCGTCTCGCGCGGCTCGTCGCTCAAGCTTTGCATGGTCGCGTGCGGCGAGGCTGACCTCTATCCGCGCCTGGCGCCGACGATGGAGTGGGATATCGCCGCAGGCGACGCGGTGCTGCGCGCGGCAGGCGGCACGCTCTCCGCGCCCGACGGCAGCCCGATGCTCTATGGCAAGCCGCGTTTCTTCAACCCCGGCTTCGTGGCCGCGGGGGACGTTGAGCCGCCGCCGATCGGGCCTTTCATGGCCTAGCAGTTCCCGGCGAAAGCCGGGGCCCAGCTCCACTGCTGACTGGACCCCGGCTTTCGCCGCGGAACTGCTATCCGGCGTTCAATTCAGCGGCAGGTTCAGCGCCTCCGCCACCGCCGCGTGGCGGATCTTGCCGCCCGAGACGTTGAGCCCGTTCGCCAGATGCGGATCGGCTTTCATCGCCGCCTCCGCACCCAATTTCGCCAGCTTGAGCGCGAAGGGCAGGGTGGCATTGTTGAGCGCGAAGGCGGAGGTGCGCGCGACTGCGCCCGGCATGTTCGCCACGCAATAATGGATGATGCCGTCGACCTCGAATACGGGATCGTCATGCGTCGTCGCATGGCTGGTTTCGAAACAGCCGCCCTGGTCGATCGCGATGTCGACCAGCACCGATCCGCGCTTCATCGATTTGAGCATGTCGCGCGTGACCAGCTTGGGCGCCGCCGCACCCGGGATCAGCACCGCGCCGATCACCAGATGCGCCTTGGCCACCGCCGACGCGATCGCCGCCTTGGAGGCGTAGGCGGTCTTGATCTGGTTCGAGAAGAACATGTCGAGTTCGGCCAGACGGTCATTGTTGATGTCGTAGATGGTGACGTCGGCGCGCATGCCGACCGCCATCTGCGCCGCGTTCACGCCGGAAATGCCCCCGCCCAGGATCGCGACTCGCGCGGGTGCCACGCCCGGTACGCCGCCCAACAGCACGCCGCGGCCGCCTTGCTCTTTCTCCAGGTAATGCGCGCCGACCTGCACCGCCATGCGGCCGGCAACCTCGGACATCGGCTTGAGCAGAGGGAGGCCGCCCTTGGGGCTGGTGACCGTCTCATAAGCGATACAGGTCGCGCCCGACTTCATCAGCCCTTCGGCCTGCGGCTTGTCGGCGGCCAGGTGGAGGTAGGTGAACAACAGATGGTGCGGCTTGAGCCGCGCGATCTCGACCGGCTGCGGCTCCTTCACCTTCACGATCATCTCGGCCTGCTCGAACACCTGATCGGCATTGGGTAGGATCGTGGCGCCTGCCTCGACATAATCGGCATCTTCGAAATCGATGCCCTTACCGGCACCGGTCTCGACCACCACCTGATGGCCGGCCGCGACCAGCTCCGCCACCGACGGCGGGGTCAGCCCGACGCGATATTCGTGATTCTTGATTTCCTTGGGCACGCCGATGCGCATGGGTCCGCTCCTGAATCCAGTTGCGGTGGTTATAAAGGATTCTACGCGACAAATCCGTGCAAAGACACTGTGCGGCCTCCCAATTTGCGCATAGGTGATGCGCGACTATCGCGGATTGAGGGAAATCCATGCAGGAAGCCGACCGGACCGATCGCGCAATCATGCTCACGCTCGCGCGTGATGCGCGAACCCCGGTCAGCCGGGTGGCGGATGAGGTGGGATTGTCACAATCCGCCTGTACGCGCCGCATTCAGGCGCTGGAGGCATCGGGGCGGCTCAAGGGGTATGGCGCACGTTTCGATCATCGCGCGCTCGGTTTCCACGTGACCGCATTGGTCGACATCACGCTTTCGACTCAAATCGAGGAGGAGCTGGCCCAGTTCGAGCGCGCGGTCGCGCAGATCGACGGTGTGGTCGAATGCATGCTGGTTTCGGGCGCGCATGATTACCGGCTCAAGATCATCTGCCGCGATCTCGACGATTATGAGCGGCTGCACCGCGAGCATCTCGGGCGTCTGCCGCGCGTGACCACGATCAGCAGCAGCTTCGTGCTCCGCGCCGTGCCCACCCGCAGCGAAGCCGATGCCCTCTTCAAATGAAGGCGTTCAAATGATCGCGTTCAAATGAGGTTCAGCCGCGCCTCTTTCGCCGCGCTGTTGCTAGCCCCATATGTTAGTGCTAACGCGCGCCCCCGCTGCCGCCGGAGAGGGAAGCCCGGGCGCATCACCAAGCAGACGCCTTCACTTAAGGTACCCTCGTTTCAATGACATCCGGCACCGCCGTTCAACCCAGCGCCGCCCCGACCGAGCCGCCTTTCGGCTCGGAATCGCATGGCCATGGCAACCAGAGCCTCGCGCGCCTCGCGCTGGGGGCGGTGGGGGTCGTCTTCGGCGACATCGGCACCAGCCCGCTTTATGCCTTCCGTGAGACTTTTGCGGGGCACCATACGCTCGAGCCAAGCGCCGCCAACGTCCTGGGCGTGCTCAGTCTGATTTTCTGGTCGATGATGATCGTGGTGACGATCAAGTACGTCACCATCATCATGCGCGCGGACAATAAGGGCGAGGGCGGCAGCCTGGCACTGTTGGCTTTGATCTCTCGCACGAACTCGACCAAGGCGCGCTGGACGAAGGGGCTGATCCTGCTCGGCGTGTTCGCGACGGCCTTGTTCTATGGCGACAGCATGATCACGCCGGCAATGTCGGTTCTGACCGCGGTCGAGGGCCTTGCCGTGGTCGATCGTCATTTCAGCATCTTCGTCATCCCGATCGCGGTCGGCATCCTCGTCGGCCTGTTCGCGATCCAGTCGCGCGGAGTCGGCAAGGTCGGCCTGATGTTCGGCCCGATCATGCTGCTTTATTTCATGGTGCTGGCGGTGCTCGGCGTGGTCAATATCATGGCCCACCCCGGCGTGTTTGCCGCGCTCAATCCTTATTATGCCTTCCGCTTCTTCGTCGACGACGGCATCCGCGCCTTTCTGGCGATGGGCTCGGTCGTGCTGGCCGTGACCGGCGCCGAGGCTTTGTACGCGGACATGGGGCATTTCGGCCGGCGCCCGATCGGTTTGTCCTGGCTGGTATTCGTTCTGCCTGCGCTGATGCTGAACTATCTTGGCCAGGGTGCGATGTTCCTCTCGGCGGGACCCGAGAATCTGCGGCACATCATCCACAACCCGTTCTTCCTGATGGCGCCCGAAAATGTGCGCCTGCCGCTCGTTATCCTGGCGACGCTGGCGACGGTCATTGCCTCGCAGGCGGTGATTTCCGGCGCTTTCTCGGTGACGCAGCAGGCTATCCAGCTCGGCTTCATGCCGCGTCTGCGCATCGAACATACCAGCGCCAGCTCGGCGGGGCAGATCTATATCCCGGCGATCAACTGGGCGCTGATGATCATGGTGATGCTGCTGGTCCTGTTCTTCCGCACCTCCTCCAACCTCGCGGCGGCCTATGGTATCGCGGTCAGCGGGGCGATGTTGATCGACACCTGCCTGATCGCGGTCGTCCTGTTCACGTTGTGGAAGTGGAACAAGGTCGCCGCGGGCCTGATAGTCGCGGCCTTCTTCATGGTGGATGGCGCTTATTTCGCCGCGAACATGACCAAGGTGCCCGACGGCGGCTGGTTCCCGCTCTTGATGGGCTTCATCATCTTCACGCTTCTCACCACCTGGGCGCGCGGCCGCGCACTGATGATCGAGCGGATGCGCGAGGCGGCGATTCCGGTCCCGGTCTTCGTCAAATCGGCGGTCAATTCCGCGACGCGCGTGCCCGGCACGGCCGTATTCATGACCTCCAGCGCGGGCGGCGTGCCCCACGCGCTGCTCCACAATCTCAAGCACAACAAGGTGCTGCACGAGCGCGTGATCCTGCTGACGGTGAAGATCGAGGACGTGCCTTATGTCGATCCGATCAAGCGTATCTGGTTCGAGGATCTCGAAGCCGGCTTCTACCGCCTGGTCGTGCGCTACGGCTTCATGGAGGAGCCCGATGTGCCCGCCGCGCTCGCGCTCGCGACCGAATGCGGCGCCAAGTTCAAGATGATGGATACGAGCTTCTTCCTCGCCCGCCAGACGTTGATCGCCTCGTCGCGGCCGGGCATGGCGATCTGGCGCGAGAAATTGTTCGCCTGGATGCTGCGCAACGCCGAAAGCGCGATGGAATTCTTCCGCCTGCCGACCAATCGCGTGGTCGAACTCGGCAGCCAGGTCGAGATCTAGGCTTCGCCGTGCGCGCCGCGATCATCCTCGCGGCGGGTGCCTCGCGCCGCTTCGGGCCGCGCGACAAGCTCAAGGATGCGCGCGCATCGGGCGCGTGGCGCATCCTGCTGGTCACGTCCGGACCAATATCCGCGCGGGACGTGTCCAGGGTTCCTGCACGCAATGCCCGCTCCGGCCTGTCCGCCAGCCTTGCCGCAGGCCTCGCCGCCTTGCGGCCGATCGAGCGCGAAGCCCTGATCTTCCTCGCCGACATGCCGTTCGCGCGGGCGCCGCGCCTGCGGCTTGGTCCGGGCATGGAGGCGATCCGGCCCGCTTTCCGGGGGCAACCGGGCCATCCGATGCTGGTGCGCGCCCGGATCGCCAAGGACAGGCTGGGCAAAGGCGACACCGGCCTCGGTCGCGCCTTGCGCACGGCATTCGTGCCAGGATCACCCGGGCATGTCTTCGACGTGGACACGATCGCCGCGCTGCGAATCGCGCGGCGTCAGGCCTCGCGCGCCGCGCATGTGATGACAGCCCGTGCCGGTTGAGATCGCACCGCTGATTGTCTCGGCCTTATTGGTCCCTGAGGATTTCGCTTGGCTCGACGCGCTGCGCCGCGCGCATTTTCCGCCCGAGCGCAATCGACTGCCCGCGCATTTGACCTTGTTCCGTCACCTCCCGCCCAGCCTGCTCCCCGAGCTCAAGCACCGGCTCGGCGACGCGGTCCGGTCCGCGCCGCCGCGCGCGGAGACGGCGGGGCTGATCGATCTGGACGGTGGGGTGGCGGTGCGGATCGCGTCGCCCGCGCTGGAAGGCATTCGCGCCGATCTCGCTTCATCATTCCGCGGGCTGCTCACCCCGCAGGACCAAGCGGGCTGGCGACCGCATGTCACCATCCAGAACAAGGTCGCGCCGGCCGAAGCCCGTGCGCTCAAAAGCCACCTGGAGACCGATTTGCGGCCCCGGCCGCTGCGGATCGATGGCCTGGCGGCGTTCGCCTATCGCGACGGGCTGTGGGAGCCCCTGTCGCGCCACATGTTTCGCCGCTAATCGATCTGGCCGATACCTTCGCAATTCATGTCGAAGGCGGCGAGGCCGGCATCCAGATAGGCGGCGAGCGTCGGCATATCGAGCAGCTGGTCGACCGGGTCCTCGGCATCGGGATCGGCCGCGGCTTCGAGCGCTTCGTCCCATTCGCTCGCGTCATAGGTGCCGCGCCCGACCCAGGCGAGCGCGAGGATCTCCTGGACCTGGTCATCGCCGAGATCGTCGAGCAACGCGACGATCTCCTCCTCGATCGCCTCGTTCGCCTCATCCTCCAGCACGCCGAATTCGTCGTCCGAATCGGTGGGGTCGTCCTCGTCGTCATTCTCGATCGACGGAACCTGCGCCTCCAGCTCGCGGGCGCGAATGATCAGACGGCAGATCGTTTCCAGCGGCGTCGATAGATCCATCTCAGCCCATCCTCCCTGTTACGAGACGCGAACGTGGAAAGCGGGGCCCGGTTCCTTCGCGTCACGCAAAGCCCCGGTTGACCCGCTTCCAAGCGCTGCTATAGGCCGCGCCTCGCGCTGGCGCACGCTCTATGGGGCGGAGTAGCTCAGCTGGTTAGAGCACGGGAATCATAATCCTGGGGTCGGGGGTTCAAGTCCCTCCTCCGCTACCAGCGCGATCTCTTTTCAATCGGCATGTTCCAGCGGCGGCCATCGGCCCGCGGCCCATGCAACCTTTTCCCGCATGTTGCGTCCCCGTCTCGATCGAAGGGGATTGAAATGGATCGACTCTTTACCGCCATCGCCAACATCATGGCCCGTTTCGTGGGCGATCCGGTCGCGTTCTTCCTTGCGATTGCGACGGTGGTCATATGGGCCGTCACGGGCCCCATTTTTCGCTATTCGGACACGTGGCAGTTGGTGATCAACACCGGCACCACCATCGTCACCTTCCTGATGGTGTTCCTGATCCAGAATTCGCAGAATCGCGACGCAGCTGCGATGCAGGCCAAGCTCGACGAACTGATCCGCGCGATCGAGGAGGCGCGCGGCCAGTTCATCGGCATCGAGCACAGGACCGACAAGGAAATCCAGGAGATACGCACCGAACTTGAGAAGGAATGCGCGGAGCTGGAGGAACGTCCGTACAAGCCGCACAGCAACATCTATCTCGAGCGGCTGCTGCGCCGCCGTTGACGGGCGGGTTGATAAAGGACGAGTCCAACCCCTATCTGTTTCTCCGATAGTCCTAGGGGTTCGATAATAATGTCCGCCGTTCATTCCACGCGTATGCTGATCCTGGGCTCGGGGCCTGCCGGCCTGTCCGCTGCCATTTATGGCGCGCGCGCCGGCCTCTCGCCGATCGTGGTTCAGGGGCTGCAACCGGGCGGTCAGCTCACCATCACCACCGATGTCGAGAATTATCCGGGCTTCCGTGACGTCATCCAAGGCCCCTGGCTGATGGAGGAAATGCAGGCACAGGCCGAGCATGTCGGGACGCAGATGATGTGGGACACGATCGTCGAGGTCGATCTGTCCGAGCGGCCCTTCCGCCTCAAGGGCGACGGCGGCGCGCTCTACGTCTGCGATACGCTCGTGATCGCGACCGGTGCGCAGGCGAAATGGCTGGGCGTTCCGGGCGAACTCGAGCTGGGCGGCAAGGGTGTTTCCGCCTGCGCGACCTGCGATGGCTTCTTCTTTCGGGGCAAGAAGATCGCGGTGATCGGCGGCGGCAATACCGCGGTCGAGGAAGCGCTCTACATGACCAATCACAGCCATGACGTGACCCTGATCCACCGCCGCGATTCGCTGCGCGCGGAGAAGATCCTGCAGGATCGCCTGTTCGCGCATCACGGTATCACGCCGCTGTGGAACAAGGCCGTGGAGCGTTTCATCGGCGATGATCAGACCGGGCTGGTCGCGATCGAGCTGAAGGACACCAAGACGGGTGCGCTTTCGGTCCTGGAGGTCGACGGCGGCTTCGTCGCAATCGGCCACCATCCCGCGACCGAATTGTTCGCCGGCCAGCTCGAACTGGACGAGGGCTATATCAAGGTCGTCCCGGGCACGTCGAAGACGAGCATCCCGGGCGTGTTCGCATGCGGCGACGTGATGGACAAAATCTACCGTCAGGCCGTCACCGCCGCCGGCACCGGCTGCATGGCCGCGCTCGACGCCGAACGCTTCCTCCAGGAACAGGATTTCCCGGTAAAGGAAGAGGCTGAGGCGGTCGCCGCGGAATAACTCTCACGGCAAGCCCCACTTTTATCGTCACCCCAGCGAAAGCTGGGGTCTCGGGAGGGAGCTCATGCTTCATTTTCCTGGGATGCCAGCTTTCGCTGGCATGACGATTAGGGGTAGCGCGCTCTCACGAAATAGAGGCCATCCGGGGGTGCGTTGAGCCCCAGCGCCGCCCGGTCGGCCGCCTCCAGCGCCTTCTTCAGGTCCGCCTTATTCCATTGCCCCTGACCCACCATCGCAAGGCATCCGACCATCGAACGCACCTGATGGTGCAAAAAAGAGCGCGCCGCGGCTTCGATGCACACTTCCTCCCCCTCACGCCGCACATCGAGCCGGTCGAGCGTCTTGACCGGGCTTTTCGCCTGGCAATGGGCCGAGCGGAAGGTGGTGAAGTCGTGCAAGCCCACCAGCACCTGTGCCGCGTCGTGCATCGCGTCCGCATCCAGAGCCTTCGCGATGCGCCAGGCGCGACCGAGATCGAGCGTCAGCGGCGCTCGGCGATTAGAGATGCGATAGAGATACTCGCGCCCGACGCATGAAAACCGGGCATGCCAATCGTCCGGAACCGTCTCGCAGGCGATGATCGCGATTGGGTTGGGGCGGATGAGCGCATTCACGCCCTCCATCAGGCGAAAGGGCGTGATTGGCTTCGCGACGTCGAGATGCGCGGTCATCGCCAGCGCGTGGACGCCCGCATCCGTGCGGCCGGCGGCATGCGAAACCACGTGCTCGCCCGTCATCGTTTCGACCGCTTCTTCGATCGCCTGCTGGACCGAGGGGCCGTGCGCCTGCCTTTGCCAGCCCATGAACGGACCGCCGTCAAACTCCACCGTCAGGCGGAACCGCGTCATCCGAGCCGAGTCCCCGCTGGAATCGCGAAGCCCCGCAAGAGCTCGGCCGTGGTCATCACGCCACGGCCCGCGCGCTGCACGGTAAGCGGGCGGATCGCGCCGTTGCCGCAGGCGATGGTGAGCTGGTCGTCCAGCACGACGCCAGCCGGCCCTTCGAAATCCATTACGTCAGCGGCAAGGATGCGAACGCGCTCACCCTCATGCTCGAACCAGGCGCCCGGCGCGGGCGCGAAGGCGCGGACCTGGCGTTCGACCGCGGCCGCCATTTTGCCGAAATCGAGCCGTGATTCCGCTTTGTCGATCTTCGCCGCATAGGTGACGCCGTCCTCGGGCTGGGGCTCGGCCAGGAAGGCGCCCGGATCGGACAGCACCTCGACCATCATCCGCGCGCCCATCCGGGCCAGCTCGGCGGTGAGTTCGCCCGCGTCCTTGCGGTCGATCGGGGTGCGCTCCACGGCAAGCATGTCGCCCGTTTCGAGGCCGGCCTCCATCGCCATGATCGTGACGCCGGTCTCTTCGTCGCCCGCGAGGATCGCGCGCTGCACCGGTGCGGCGCCGCGCCAGCGTGGCAGGATCGAGCCGTGGACGTTCAGGCACTCCCACACGGGTATGTCGAGCACCGCTTGCGGCAGGATGAGGCCATAAGCCGCGACGATCAGCGCGTCGGGCTCCAACGCGGCCATTCGCGCTTGCTCCTCCTCGCTTTTGAGCGATTTGGGCGAGCGCACCTCGATGCCGAGTGCTTCGGCGCGCACCTGGACGGGGGAGGGGCGATCCGCCTTGCCCCTGCCGGCGGGGCGGGGCGGCTGCGTATAGACCGCGACGATTTCGTGCCCGGCCGCGTGCAGCGCCTCCAGCGTCGGCACGGCGAAATCGGGGGTTCCCATGAAGATGATCCGCATAGTGGTGCACATGCGCAGTTCGATCCTCCCCTGCAAGGGGAGGTGGCTCGCGCAGCGAGACGGAGGGGTGTCCCCCGCAGCCGGGATACCCCTCCGTCAGCCCTGCGGGCCGCAGGCACTGGCCCGCTTGCCGGGCCTCGGGCCGCGTTCGGCGCGCCGCGCCGTCCTGCATCTGCTCAAGAAGCGCGAGGCGGCGCTCGCTCCGCTCCAGCGTGCGCTGGCGGCGGTGAGCGAGAAGCTTGCCACCTGCTCGACCTGCGGCAATGTCGACACCGCCGATCCTTGCCAGATCTGCGCCGACCCGCGCCGTGACGCGCGCATGCTGTGCGTGGTGGAGGAGGTGGCGGACCTGTGGGCGCTCGACCGCACGCGGCTTTTCCCCGGCCGTTTCCACGTGCTGGGCGGACGGCTGGCGGCGCTCGAGGGGATCCGCCCCGAGGATCTCACGATCGACCAGCTCGTCGGCCGGATCGAGCGGGGCGGGATCGACGAAGTGGTGCTGGCGATGAATGCCACGCTGGAAGGCCAGACCACCGCGCATTATATCGCCGAGCGGATCGAGCGCTTTCCCGTACGTGTAACCCAATTGGCGCATGGTCTGCCGGTGGGCGGCGAGTTGGATTATCTCGACGAGGGAACTTTGGCGCAGGCGCTGCGGGCAAGGCGGCCCGTCGCCTGACCCGAATAAGGGGAACGATCATGGGCGTGACCGGTATCGGCGGTTTCTTCTTCCGCGCGCAGGACCCGAAGGCGCTGAGCGCCTGGTATGCCGAGCATCTCGGCGTGGGGGCCGGCCAATATGGCAAGTGGGACCAGCAGGCGGGAGCGAGCGTCTTTTCACCATTCGCCGCCGACACGGATTACTTCCCCGCGGACAAGCAATGGATGCTCAATTTCCGGGTCGAGGGGCTGGACGCGCTGAAAGCCGCCCTGGAAGCCAAAGGCATAGAGGTCATCACCGATCCCGACTGGGACATGCCGGGCGTCGGCCGGTTCGCGCGAATTCACGATCCCGAAGGGAATGCGATCGAGTTGTGGGAGCCTGCTTGAAGGCGGCGCGCTCACCCACTAAATCACCGGCGCATGGCTATTCGTCCGATCATCGAGGCACCGGATCCCCGGTTGCGCGTCAAGTCCACGCCCGTGGAGGTCGTGGATGACGATGTGCGCGCGCTGGTCGCCGACATGTTCGACACGATGTATGAGGCGCCCGGCATCGGCCTCGCGGCGATCCAGATCGGCGTCCCCAAGCGCGTGCTGGTGATCGATCTGCAGGAAGAGGAAGGCGAGGACGGCCAGCCGATCCGCAAGCCGATGGTCTTCATCAATCCCGAATTGTCCGATCCTTCGCCGGATACGAATATCTATAACGAAGGCTGTCTGTCGGTGCCCGACCAATATGCCGAGGTCGAGCGCCCCGCGACGACACACGCGCGCTGGCTCGACGAAAATGGCGTCCAGCATGACGAGATCATCACCGGCATGCTCGCGACCTGCCTGCAGCACGAGATGGACCATCTCGAGGGCATCCTCTTCATCGACCATCTCTCCCGCCTGAAGCGCGAGATGGTGCTCAAGAAGCTGGAAAAGGCCCGCCGCCAGAAGAACGCGGCTTAGGCACCCAACCAACCCGTTCGCTCTGAGCGAAGTCGAAGAGCGCTTCCCCAACGTTGGCAGGAACGTGCTTCGACTTCGCTCAGCACGAACGGTTAGCGCGCGTTCAGTGGCTGACCGTCGACAGCGCCTTGCGGCAATCGTCGGCGCATTCGCGGCACATTTCCGCACAGCGCCTGCAATGGTCGTGGTCGTATTTCGCGCATTCCGCCGCGCAAATCTCGCAAATCTCGATGCAGGTGTGGAACATCGCCACCAGCGCCTTGTCGTCGTCGCCGGTCTGGCGCACCGCCATGCGCGACATCGCGGTGCAGACGTCGGCGCAGTCGAGGCAGGTGCGGATGCACTGGCGCATGTCCATGTCTTCGCCGGCGCAGGCGTCGGCACAGGACGTGCAGATGATCGCGCAATACATGGCATGCTTGGCTGCCTCCGCCATCGGCTCGTTGACGTGGCCGTGGGCGAGGGGGTGGGCGGCGATCATCTTGCGGACGGACATAAAGCGCTCTCCCGTTAGGCTCTGTGGTCCAACCCTGCGCTCGGCGCGGCGTTCCGTCCAGCCGCCATTCTTCAAGCAGCTTGAGCAGGCGCGCACTCTCCGGTAGGTTCGCTTTTCGTTCCGGGAGTATATATGGGCCTGACGTTGATCATCTTTATTGTCGCGCTGCTTGCCGGACTCGCCATCGGCTGGTTCGCGCGCGCGGGTTCGGCGGCGAAGGCGGAGGCGCAAGCGGCCGAAGTCGCGCCGCTTCGCGATCAGCTCAGCCAGGTCATCGCCACACGCGACATCGCTTTGCGCGAGCTGGCGGTCGAGCGCGCGTCCACCAATGAACGGATGCTGGCGTTCGAGGCACGTATGACCGAGTTGCGGGAGGCCAAGGACGCGCTTTCCGCCCAGTTCAGCGAGGTCGGGGCGAAATTGTTGGGTGAGGCGCAGAAGGCATTTCTCGAGCGCGCCGACCAGCGTTTCGCGCAGGCGAACGAGAAAGGCGAGGCGCAGTTGAAGGCACTACTGACGCCGGTCGAGACCACGCTTAAGCGCTATGAGGAAGGTCTGGCGAAGGTCGAAAAGGAGCGCGTCGGCAGCTATGAGGCCTTGAAGGAAGCTGTCAGCAGCCTGACGCAAGGCAATGATCTGGTTCGGAAAGAAACCGCGCGACTGACCAATGTGCTGCGCTCCAGCCCCAAACATCGCGGCCGCTGGGGCGAGGAGCAATTGCGGACCATCCTCGAATCGGCCGGCCTTGCCGAAAATGTCGATTTCGAGCTGGAAAGCGCGGTTACGGACGGCGAGCGCCAGTTGCGGCCCGATTGCGTGATCAAGCTGCCCGGCGGCCGTTGTATCGTGATCGACGTCAAATGCCCGCTCACCGCCTTCGAACAGGCGTTCGACGAGGAGGATGAGACGCGGCGCGGCGAATTGCTGCTCGCGCATGCCAAGGCGATGCAGGCTTATGCCACCGATCTCGGCCGCAAAGCCTATTGGCGCCAGTTCGATCTCTCGCCCGATTTCGTGATCATGTTCATCCCCGGCGAGCATTTCCTCTCCGCCGCCGCCGAACGGGCGCCGGATCTGATCGAGCAGGCCTTCCGCGGTGGGGTGATCATCGCGTCGACCATCAACATGCTCGCACTCGCCAAGGTGATGGCGGGCATGTGGCGGCAGGAGGGGCTGGCCAAGCAGGCCGAGGAAGTCGGCAAGCTCGGCAAGGAGCTCTATTCGCGGCTGCAAACCATGGGCCGCCACGTCGAGCGGCTGGGGCGCAACCTCAACCAGGCCACCGGCGCCTATAACGATTTCGTCGGCAGCCTCGAAAGCCAGGTATTGACCCAGGCCAGGCGCTTCGAGGCGCTGAGCGTCGAGACGAGCGGCAAGAAGATCGATACCCTGCCGGTCGTCGATACCGCGGTGCGCCCGCTCACCAAGCTCGCCGCGCCAGGTCTGCCCGAACTCCCCGAGGCGGCCGAATAATTGGCGACCCGCGCGGGGAAATTGCCGCCGGCACCGCGCCCGCTCGCGCGCTGCCTGGGGGTGCTCGGCATATTGTTTCTCACCCTCTCGGCGACCACGCCGGCATCCTCGGTGTTCGTCATCGTGCCGGGGATGCTGCAAACGGCGGGAACGGGCACGCTGTGGGCGTTCGCGCTCGCCGGACTGGTCTGCGTTGCGACCGCCTACGTCTATGCCGAATTGTCCTCGGCCTTTCCCGTGGCGGGCGGCGAATATGTCGCGGTCGCGCGCACGCTGGGGCCGCTGCCGGGTTTCATCGT
>JAEKMC010000064.1 GCA_019508115.1 Sphingomonas sp. | reverse complement strand
GGTCGCGATCCTGCGCGGCGTGAAACCCGATGAGGTCGTGGCGATCGTTGAGGCGCTGGTCGAGGCGGGGATCAGCATTATCGAAGTGCCGCTCAATTCGCCCGATCCGCTCGTCAGCATCCAGGCGTTGGCGAAGCGCTTCGGCGACGCGGCGTTGATCGGCGCGGGTACGGTGCTGACGGTCGAGCAGGTCGGCCAGGTCGCGCGCGCGGGGGGGCGAATCATCGTCTCGCCCTCGACCGATTATGACGTCATCGCCGCGACCGCGGCCGAGGGGCTCGTGTCCGCGCCCGGCTATTTCACGCCGAGCGAGGCTTTCCTCGCGCTCAAGGCGGGCGCGACCGGGCTCAAGCTGTTCCCGGCCGAGGCGGCCACGCCCGCGTTGCTCCGCGCGCAGCGCGCGGTCTTGCCGAGGGATGTGCCGGTCCTCATCGTCGGCGGCGTCACGCCGCAGGCGGTCGGAATGTGGTTCGATGCGGGGGCGGACGGTTTCGGGTTGGGCTCGGCGCTCTACAAGCCCGGCCAGAGCCCCGCAGAGGTGGGCCAACAGGCCCGGGATTTCGTAGCGGCAGTGAAGGAAAGCAAGCGTGGCTGAGACAAGGATCGGACTCATCGGCTATGGCAAGATTGCCGAGGACCAGCATGTCCCGGCGATCGCGGGCAATCCCGATTTCACGCTGGCGGCGGTGGCGTCGCGCCATGCGCACCCCGATCTCGGCGTCCCGATCTTCCACGATGCGGCGGAAATGCTGCGCGGCGTCGAGCTCGATGCGGTCGCGATCTGCACCCCGCCTGGGCCGCGTCATGCGATCACACGCTTCTGCCTCGAATCGGGCCTGCACGTGATGATGGAGAAACCGCCTTGCCTCACGCTGGGCGAAGTGGCCGATCTTGCCGCCTGCGCGAAAACCGAAGGGCGGAGCCTGTTCGCCACCTGGCATTCGCGCTTCAACGATACGGTCGAAAGGGCGGCCGCAATCACGCGCGCGGAAGGCATCGCGACGATGGACATCCAGTGGCTCGAAGATGTCGACAAATGGCATCCCGGCCAGGACTGGATCTGGGAGCGCGGCGGCTTCGGCGTATTCGATCCGGGCATCAATGCCTTGTCGATCGCGACCCTGCTCTGTCCCGAACCTCTTTTGGTCCGCAAATCCGACCTCCGCATGGAAAAGCGCGGCCATCAGCCCGAGGGCGTCGTGCTTCAACTCGCCACTGGCGGGGTCGAGCAGGGCATCGGTGCGCGCTTCGAATGGCGCTATCGCGGCACCGAGCAATGGACGATCGACCTAACCACCAAGGTTGGCACGCGCCTCGCGCTCTCCAAGGGCGGCGCGGTCCTGCGGGTCGATGACGGCCCCGAGCAGCTCGCGTCGAGCGGCGAATATCCCGGCCTCTATGCCCGTTTCGCCGAGCTGATCGCGACGGGCGAGAGCGAGGTGGATGTCGAGCCGCTGCGGGTCGTCGCCGATGCTCTGCTCGCGGGCGAAAAGGTCTCCGCCTAAGGTCTAGAGTCGTTTTCGCTAAGGCGGAATTGGACGACAAAAGCCCTCTCCCTTTTGAAGGAGAGGGTTGGGTGGGGGTGCCCCGCATTACGGGTCCCGGCGCTCGCCTGCGGCTCGCTCCCCCTCACCCCAGCCCCCTCCCCGTCGGGGAGAGGGAGCCCCGCTTCAATCAAACCGGAAACAGCTCTAACCCTTGGTGCGCGGCAGGAACGGATTGGGCGGCGTCGTGAAACGCGTCGCCCAGCCGGCCGGCTTCGCCGCCATATCGAGGTCCAGCACGCCGCCGCGCACGATCTCCTCATGCGTCAGCCAGGCTCGGTCGATCGGCTTTCCATTAAGCCGCGCGGCGACGACATAGAGGTTTGCAGCCGACGTGCCGGGCGCGTTGATCGTGAAGCTGCGTCCGCCCTCCAGCCCTATCGTCGTGCGCGTGAACAGAGGCGAGGCGATATAATAAAAAGGCTGACCCGCATTGGGGAACAGTCCGATCGCGCTCCAGACGTACCAGGATGACATGGCGCCGGCATCGTCATTGCCGGGCAGCCCGCCCGGCGTGGGGTGATAATCCTTGGCCAGGATTGCGCGTACACGCTCGGCGGTGCGGTCGGGCCGCCCCGCATGGATATAGAGATAAGGCGCGAGAAAATCGGGCTCGTTGCTGTGGTTATAGCCGCCGCCGTCGAACAGCCGATCGATCCAGGCGGTAAAGCGGGCCTGGCCTCCCGTCGCCGCGATCAGCCCCGCGACGTCGTGCGGCACATAAGTCGAATATTGCGCGCTCGACCCCTCGTAGAATGGCGCGTCCCACCATGCGGTGCGGTTGTCGGGATAAACATGGTCGCAATCGAAATGGGCGAGCCATGTCCCATCGCGATACCGTGGGCGGATGCAGCCGAGCGACGCATCCCAAAGGTTGCGCCAATCGCCCGAGCGCGCGAGGAAATGCCGTGCAAGCGCGCTGTCGCCCTGGGCCTGCGCCACCTCCGCGATCGCGAAATCGTCATAGGCATATTCCAGCGTGCGCGAGGCCGAACGCGTCTGATCGAGCGGCATATAGCCGAGCGCCGTATAGCCACCGAGGACGCGACCGACATTCTGCGGATCGGTCGACTCGACCTCCCCATCCTTGCGGATCGCTTCGAGCGCGAGCGCCTGATCGAAGCCACCCAGTTTCTTGACTACCGCATCCGCGACCAGGACGTCGCCGTTCGAGCCGCCTTGCGTCATGCCATTCGCCCCGGCGATCCGCGCATCGGGCAGCCAGCCGGTGTGGCGGTAGGTTTCGAGCAGCGAATTGAGCATCGCGCGCTGGCGATCGGGCTCGATCAGGGTCAGCAGCGGATGAAGCGTGCGGAACGTGTCCCATAGCGTGTAATAATCTTCGTAATGCGGGGCGCCGGACGCCCACCAGGCATTTTCGCCGCTCACGTCATGCGGCATGGTGTGGCTGCGATAGAGCGCGCTCATGAAATTGCGCCGCTCGCTATCGCTGCCGCCCTCGACCCGGATATGGTTCAAGACATCGCGCCATTGTGCGGCGGCGGCGGCGCGCACCGTTGCGAGGTCCCGGTCCGCTATTTCGCTATCCAGATTGCGGCGGGCCTGGTCGACGCCGACGAAGGACACGGCCAGTGTGATCTGGACCACATTGTTCCGGCCGGTTTCGAAGGTCGCGAAGGCGCCCAATAGGCGCGACGGATCCTCGCGCTGGTCGCCGCCGGTTACGCCCCCGGGGCCGGGGTGGAGCGTGAGCGCGCCGCGATCGGCCTCGAAACTGCCCCAGGCTTTGGCCGGCCGGTCGATCCGCGCCGCGAAATAGAGTTTGACCGGTGCCGGATTCCAGCCGCCGGTGAATGCGGCCCATCCCTGAAAATTCTGCGCGTCGGTCCATTCGACATGCGCTCCGGTCGCCTTGGGCCCTTGCCCCATCAGCTGGATCGCGGAGGTCGCGTCCAGCGTCAGATTTCCGTCCAGCCCGGCGGGGAAGGTGACCCGGATCAGCCCGGCGCGGCGCGTCGCGCTCGCCTCGACCACAATCGGCTGGCCGTGATCGTCGAGGATGGCCCGATAGAAACCGGGAGCGCCCGATTCCTCTCGCCGCGTCAGTGCGGCGTTGCGCGGATCGAGCGTGCCGATCGTCGGCAGCACGCGGAAATTGCCATATTTGCTGTTGCCGCCGGTGCCGCTTTCATGCGTGAAACTGAGACCGGTGACGGGCGAGCGGCTGTCATAGCCATTGGTCGATCCGCGGGTCGTGTCGGGGCTCAGGCTGACGAGACCGAACGGCACCGACGCGCCGGGCACGGTATTGCCGTCATGGGCGTCATGCTCGCTGCCGACGAAGACGTTGACCAGTTCAAGCGGATCGGACGCGGGCGGCTGCGCGGCCGCCGGGGCGACCGTGAATCCCCACGCGGCCAGCATCATTGTCAGGCGCATTCTAATCGGCCGGCGCGAGTGCGGCATCGAGTTTTTCCTGGTCAAGTGCACCTTCCCAGCGCGCGACGACGATCGTGGCGACGGCATTGCCGATGAAGTTGGTGAGGCTGCGGCCCTGGCTCATGAACCGGTCGACGCCCAGGATCAAAGCCATGCCGGCGACCGGTACGGCGGGCACGATCGAGAGTGTCGCCGCGAGCGTGATGAATCCCGCGCCGGTGACGCCGGCGGCCCCCTTCGAGGAGAGCATCGCGACCGCGAGCAGCGCGAACTCCTGGCCAAGACCGAGATGTACGTCGAGCGCCTGCGCGATGAACAAGGCCGCCAGCGTCATGTAGATGTTGGTGCCGTCGAGGTTGAAGCTGTAGCCGGTCGGCACGACCAGCCCGACCACCGCCTTGTCGCAGCCCGCGGCCTCCATCTTCTCGATCAGGCTCGGCAGCGCGGCCTCGGACGAGGAGGTGCCGAGCACGAGCAGCAATTCGGCCTTGAGGTAGCGCAGCAGCGCCCAGATCGAGAAATGATTGAGGCGCGCGACCAGTCCCAGCACGAGCGCGACGAAAAGCAGGGATGTGAGGAAGAAGCAGGCGACCAAAGCGCCCAGGTTCAACAGCACGATCACGCCATATTTGCCGATCGTGAAGGCCATCGCGCCGAATGCGCCGAGCGGGGCCGCGCGCATCAGGATGCCGACGATGCGGAACACGATCAAAGCCAGCCGCTCGAGCAGGTCGGACACCGGCCGGGCGCGTTCGCCGACCAGGCTGATCGCGATTCCGGTCAGCACCGCCAGGAATAAGGTCTGGAGGATATTGCCTTCGGTCAGCGCCGACAGCATCGTCGTCGGGATCAGCGCCATCAGGAAGCCGACCACGCTCTGGTCGTGCGCCTGCTCGACATAATCGGCGATCGTCTTGGTATCGAGACTGGCAGGCGCGATATGCATGCCCGCACCCGGATGCGCCGCCAGCGCGACCGCCAGCCCGATCATCAAGGCCAGCGTCGACAGGCAGAAGAAATACAGGAAGGCCTTGGCGGCGACGCGGCCGAACGCCTTCAATTCGCCCATGCCCGAAATGCCGGTGGTCACCGTCAGGAAGATGACGGGTGCGATCACCATCTTGACCAATTTGATGAAGGCATCGCCCAACGGTTTGAGCGACGCGCCGAAGGCGGGCCATAAAGCGCCGACGGCTATTCCGAGCAGGATCGCGATCAGCACCTGTCCGTGCATCGAGCGGAGGAAGCCGGTCTTCACCTGGGTCTCGCTCGATAGCATCCGCCGCTCCCCTCGGACCGCATCATCCGCGGCACAGGGGCGGCGCGCAAGAGGACATGTTGCTGCGGTCCGCTACCGCTGCCGCTAATGCCGTCCCCCCGGAAGGCATTAGCGGCAGGGAGCGCGCCTCAGAAGCCGAAGCGGACGCCTACCCGATAGACGCGCCCGAGGATGTCGTAGAGCGACGGGCTCGGGAAGCCCGGCAGCCGCGGCGGCGACTGATTGAGCAGGTTGTCGACCTTGAAGTAGGCCGAGACCTGCGGCAGAATCTTATAGGTTCCGCCGACGTCCACATAGAACGAACCCTTGATCCGGTTATTATTGATCGTCGGGTTGTTGACCGTCGAGGCCGGGCAGCCGCTCTGGCACTCGATATAATTGTTGTTGTACTTGCCGGCGGAGAACCAGCGCTCCTGGACCAGCAAGGACCATTTGTCGGCCTCGTAGGTCTGGATGGTCAGGAACTTCCAGTTCGGCGTGCTGCCGGTGTTGATGCCGGCCGTGTCGTTGGGAATCGTCCCGGGCAGGCCGGTATCCGTCACATATTTGATGATGTGCGTGGCCAGGCCGCGCACCGTGAGCGTACCGTTCAGGCCGAGCGGCCGCGCCCAGCGATAGCTGCCTTCGATGTCATAGCCGGTCGTTTTGATCGACGCGAAGTTGAACGGCTGCACGTTGATGAAGTTGGGGCCGTTCGGGTTGTTCAGGTTGAACGCGTCGCACGTCGGAAGGATCTTGCGGAAGCAATAATTCACGACATCGTTCACGCCCAGGCTGCTGATCACGTCCTTGATCTTGATCGTGTAATAATCGACCGACAGGCTGAAGCCCGGCAACCACTTGGGATTGGCAAGCACCGCGCCGAACGATGTGTTGCGGGCGATTTCCGGCGTCAGATTGGGGTTGCCGATCGTGTTCTGGATCGCCAGCACGTTCACGTTGCGGAACGGATCGAGGAAGTTCGGCTGCGTGGTCGTGACCGGCGCGGCAAACAGTTCCGACAGGTTCGGTGCACGCACGTCGCGCGAGGTGACCGCGCGCAGGCGGAAACCGTCGATCGGGGTATCCCACGTACCGCCGATCTTCCACGTCCAGACCGTGCCGGACGTGCTGTAATCGGTGATGCGCGCCGCGCCGTTCAGATTGGCACGGCCAATGCCGTCCGGCGCGTTGAACAGCGGGAGATCGGCCTCGAAGAAGGCTTCCTTCACGTTATATTTGCCGCGGCCGTTCTTGTAATTGCCGGCGAACCAGTTGTTGCCCGTGGTCAACAGGATCGGGTCGGCCGGATATTCCGCGCTGTACGGCGTCCCGGGAATGCCCGCTTGCTCGTTAATGCCGTTGCCGTACGGATCGGCGGTCACGCGGTAGAATTCCCGGCGCCACTCGCCGCCGAACGCGATCGAGAGCGGACCGGCCCAGAGGTCGACCGGCGAGCCGGAGAAGTTGAGGCTGACCACGTCCTGCCGCTGACGGCTGTGCTGGTATGGGCTGTTCGTCGGCTGGACATATTCGAGTGCCGCCGCCGAGGGAGGCGTGGCGCCGAAGACGTTGATCGGCTGACAACCATTGGCCCGCGCCACTGGATCGGCGCAGACGATCACGCCGTTGACCCGCGTCGCATTGATCGCCTGATCGAAGCGCCGGTTGAGCATGATGTGGCTGACGTCGACGATCGTCTTGTTCAAGCCATATTGATAATAAGCGTCATAGGTCCAGTCCGTCCCGAAAACGGGGACCTTACCCTTCGCGCCAAGGACATAGCGAAACTGACGCCGATCCGTATCGACACGGGTGCTCGGCAGGATCGCGTTGCTGGTGCCGAAGCCGAACGACGTGATGCCCGCAGCGGTGCATTGCGCCTGGATCGATGCCGGAACGAAGGCGTTCGCGCACTGAATCGTCAGGCCCGGGCGCGCCATGCCGTTGATCGGCTGGTTGTGCGTCTTCACCTGCGCGACGTTGACGGTCACGTAGACTTCGTTGTTGTCGGCGAAATCATAGCCGACGCGGCCATAGCCATCCCACCGCTTGAGTGCGGACTGCAGCGTGCGCCCGGCGTCGACATTGCCCGACGTATCCCCGCCAACGCAGAAGCCCGGATAGCAGCCGTTGACCGCCCCGTTGGCCGCCTTCGACGGCACGCCGTTGGATCCGTATTTGAATGGAACCGGGTTACCGGCCGGATCGAAAGCGATGCCCTGCAGCGGCCCGCTGGTGATCAGCCCATATTTGGCCTGATTATAAGGTTGGCCGTAGTCGGCCACGATATACTGGGGAAAGCCGTCGTTCAGGACGTTGCGATTGACCACGGTACGGCCGGTGAACCAATCCCGGCCTTTCGCCAGGCCGAAGCCATAGTCGCCGGGGCCGACGCCACCTTCACGGTCATATTCGCCGCTGAGGACGATATGCAGACGATTGTCGAGCAGGGCTTTGCCATAGGCGGCCTGTACGAGCGCCGTCTTGTCGTCACCATATTTGGTGATCGCGCCTTGGATGTTGCCCTTGAAGCCTTCGTAGCGGGTGTCGGTGATGAAGTTCACCACGCCGCCGACCGCGTCCGAGCCGTAGGATGACGAAGCGCCGCCGTTGACGACATCGACTCGCTTGATGAGCAATTGCGGGAACAGGCTGACGTCCGGCACGCCGGTGACGTTGGCGGGAACGACGCGCTGGTTGTCGATCAGGGTCAGCGTGCGGATCGTGCCCAGACCGCGCAGCGAGAAGGAGCTGAGACCCTGCT
>JAEKMC010000063.1 GCA_019508115.1 Sphingomonas sp. | reverse complement strand
TGGTGTCGGTCGTGCTGGCCGGCGCGGCCGCGATCAGCACGCCGCCCGCGACATTGCCGCCGACGATCATCGCCGATCCGCCCTGTTCCAGATTCTGCGCGGTGAGCTTGGTCAGGTCGGTCGGCGGCGTGGTCGCGCTGTAGCCGGTGGTGGTGATCGATCCGTGGACCACCACCTGGCCGGTGACGTTGCCCAGCACCAGCCCCGGCGACGCGCCGCCGAGCATGCTGATCGAGGCGGCCGACGTGACGTTCCCGGTGACGTCGCCCAGATGAATGCCGTATGTGTTGTCGCCGGTGACGGTGACCGCGCCATTGTTGCTGAAATTGCCCGTCAGCGGTCCGCCAAGCGAGATGCCGGCCGAATTATTGCCGCGCACCGTGATCGCGCCAGTGTTGGTGATGTTGCCGGTGAACGCACCGGCTGTCCGGATGCCGTAGCGATTGCTGCCCTGCGCATAGGGGCCATCGAGCACCGTATCGCTGTTGGTGTCGGTACGGGTATAGGTCTCGTCGTTGCTGATCGCGCCGCTGTTGGTGATCGTGCTGGTGACGCCCGCATTGGCAGCAATCGCGGTTGAGTCGTTGACGCCCAAAAATGTGAGCTTGCCGGCGCTCGTGACGGTGTTGTTGCTGTCGATCAAAACGGCCGGGCCGCTGACGGTGGGGACGATCGAGCCGTCCGCCGTGATATTGATGTTGCCCGCGGACGATGTCTTGAGCGGTGCCGTCGTGGCGGTGTTCACCGTCGTGTCGGCCTGGGCCTGCGCCGCGAGAAGGGTTGCCAGGGTGGTGATGCAGGTTGCTTTGAGCGCCAGGCGCATGAACGATTCTCGCTGCTAGGGATCGGGGGGAGAGTATTCGGGTCGGGGTCCGTCAAATGATCCGGGGCATAGCTGCCGGTTCGCGCCCCTGAGGGAGCCCGTCGAACAGGAGCGACCGCCGCGCGGCCTCATGCCGGATTGCGCCCTTCATGGCCACAACAAATCCTTCCCCGAACATGGCGAGCCTGCGCGTCGCCACGCGGCTGCTTATCTCCTAAAGCAATGGCAAGCATAGATGAATGGTGCATGACCGAGGCCGGCACGGGCAGCCTCGAATGATCCGGATCCGATCGAGTTCGACCGAGCCGGCGGCCGATCGCCGCCACGACCTCGCAGGCTGGCGCATGATTGGGCAGGGGGTCGAGATTTTGCGTCCTATCCCCATATGATCCTTATGAAAGATCTGTTCGACACTGCCTTTCCGCCGGGGCTGGCACAGGTGGAGGATATCGTCACGCCCGCCGCGGAAGCGCGGCTGATCGCGCATATCGACGCGGCTCCCCTCGCGCCCTTTCGCTTCCAGGGCTGGCTCGGCAAGCGGCTCACGCACAGCTATGGCTGGCGCTACGATTTCGATACGGCCCGCTTCGCCGAAGCCGAGCCCTTGCCCGATTGGCTGCTGCCGGTCCGCGCCAAGGCTGCGGATCTTGCCGGTCTTCCGGATGGCGATTTGGTGCATGCGCTGCTGATCCGCTACGATCCCGGCGCGGGCATTGGATGGCATCGCGACCGCCCTCTGTTCGAGCATGTCGTCGGCATTTCGCTCGGCAATCCGGCGATATTGCGGCTGCGCCGCCGCGTCGGCGGCAAGTTCGAGCGCGCTTCGGTCGCGCTCGAACCGCGCTCGGCCTATCATCTCGCGGGCGAGGTCCGCCACGAATGGGAACATAGCGTCGCGCCGATGGACGTGCCGCGTTGGTCGATCACCTTCCGCAGCCTGTCCGCGAAAGGGCGCGCCGCGATTCAGCGATAAGCACGGCTCCAGCCCGGCGGCGGTGCGTCATGCTGGCGCGCCTCCGGAATCAGCTCGCGCGTCCGACGGCTGAAATTGCGCAGCGCTACTTCCTCCCTGCTCAGCGGCCCGACCGAAAAGCTCGACGACGCCATGCCCTGCTGCACGCGCGCGACGAGCTCGGTATCCTCGGCATTGACCTGGCGGTTGATCCGCCAGTTCAGATAGCGCGCCGCCTTCATTTCACGCCGATCATCGGGGATGGCGTAGCTGATCTCGCGGATCAGGGTCTCGGTCGGCGACACCGGCAGGAACTGCATGAAATCGACCTGGTCGGGGTAGATATCGAACGCGACATTCGGCCAGAGCTTGAAATAGATCCATAGCCGCTGACGCTCATCGGGCAGGTGATCGACCCGCGGAAGAAAATGGCAATAAGCCCGCTCGGACGGGTTGGCGGACGGGCGGTCGACCAGAGGTCCCCACATCTTGTCGACCCACTCGGCGCTTTCGACGCCATAGCCATCGCCCATCAATCGCTTGAGACCGGGATGCGCGACCGCGATGTGCAGCCCATCCGAATAATTGTCGGCGATATTCTTCCAGTTCACGCCGCGCGGCCGCAGCGTGACGCGGCCCAGTGCGCGCAGATCCTCGAAGCGATAGGGGGTCACCTCATGCGCATAAGGCGCCATCATCGCGGCAACGCTGGGGCCGCCGCTTTCCAGGCGCACGAAGATGAAGCCCTGCCACACGTCATGCTCCACCGGCGCGAGCCTTATGCCGTCGAGCGCGGCGGGGTCATATGTCTCCTTCTGCGGCACGCCGACCAGCCGTCCGTCGCTGGCGTAGGTCCAGGCGTGGTACGGACAGACGATCCGCTTGGCGCAGCCGCGCACGCCGTCGAGGATGCGCGCGCCGCGATGGCGACAGACGTTGTGGAAGGCGCTCACCGTTCCGTCGGCGCCGCGCATCACCACCACGCTCTCGCCCGCATAATCGAGCCCGTGCCAGTCGCCCGCCTGCGGGATATCGCTCAGGTGGCACACGATCTGCCAGGACGGGCGGATCACGCGCTTGAGCTCGACCGCGAAGTAATCCGCGTCGGAATAGATCCAGGCGGGCAGGCTCCAGCCTTCGTCGGGATCCGCATTGCGATATTGCACGGTCATGGCGCGGGTGTGCCGAAAGAGCATGCCGCAGACAAGTTGTCCGCACGATCGAGCCGTACGATTGACAAGCGGAGAGCGCGGGGCCTTTCTTCGGGCGATGGCTGCCACGACTGCCCCGGAAACCAACTCGCTCGCGGTGGCGCAGGCTCATGCGGAGCGCCTGCTTGCCCATTCTCCGGCACTGTCGCTGGAGCAGGCGACCGAGATACTGCGGATCGTCCCGCGCAATGCACCGGCTTTATTGCTGTGCGGCCGGGCCAGTCACCTGATGGGGGACGAAGCAGGCGCAATCCGCTTCTTCCAAAGCGCGACTGCCGCGGATCCCGGCTGGGCGGCCGCATGGCAGGCGCTCGGCGATGCGCTCCATCTTGCCGGAGACCAGGCGGGGGGAGACCGGGCGCATATTCAAGCGATGCGGGTCGGCGCCGCCGATCCCGCCCTGCTTTTGGCCGGCGAAGCGCTCGCCTCGAATGACCTGCCGCGCGCGGAGAGCGCGCTACGGGCACGACTGAAGGCGCAGCCGACCGACATCGCCGCAATCCGCATGCTGGCCGAACTCGCCGGACGGATCGGGCGCAATCGCGACGCGGAAACCCTGCTGCGCCGCGCGGTCGATCTTGCCCCCGGCTTTGCGCCTGCTCGCCACAACCTGGCCCTGCTGCTGCACCGGCACGGCAATCCCGCCGAAGCATTGGCGCAGATCGAGCGGCTGCTCGCGGATGAGCCGGCCAATGCGACCTATGCGATATTGAAGGCCGCCATCCTCGGCCGTCTCGGCGATTATGAAGCGGCGATCGTCGCGTACCGCGATATTCTCGATCTTTATCCGCGACAGGCCAAGGTGTGGATGAGCATGGGCCATGCGCTGAAGACGGTCGGACGGTTGAATGAAAGCATAGCGGCCTATCGCCGCAGCCTCGTGCTGGAACCCACGTTGGGGAGCAGCTGGTGGAGCTTGGCCAACCTCAAGACGTTTCGCTTCACCACCGGCGATGTCGCCGCGATGCGGGCGGCGCTGGAGGTGGCGGGGATCGCCGAGGAGGAGCGCTACCAGCTGGAATTCGCGCTGGGCAAGGCGGAAGAGGATGCGGGCAATTGGGCGGAAAGCTTCGCGCATTATGCCCATGCCAATCGCCGGCGCCGCGCGATGCTGGACTATGACCCGGCGCATGTCACCGCGATCGTCGATCGCCAGCGCGCGACGCTGGACGCAGATTTCTTCGCGGCTCGGGTAGGGTGGGGATGCGAGGCGGATGACCCTATCTTCGTGGTGTCGCTACCGCGTTCGGGATCGACCCTGATCGAGCAGATCCTGGCCAGTCATTCGGCCGTGGAAGGCACGATGGAGCTACCGGACATCGGCATGATCGCCGGAAAGCTCGGTCCTGGGGGGATCGCGCAGCTCACCAAGGATGAGGCGCGCGCGCTTGGAGAGGAGTATCTTGCGCGTACCGCCGTCCAGCGGAAGTCGGGTCGGCCGCGCTTCGTCGACAAGATGCCGAACAATTGGACTTACCTGGCGCTGATCCACCTGATTCTGCCCAATGCCCGCATCGTCGATGCGCGGCGGCACCCGCTCGGCTGCGGCTGGTCGGTGTTCAAGCAGCATTTCGCGCGGGGACAATCCTTCTCTTACGATCTCGCCGACATCGGCCGCTATTATCGCGATTATGTCCGTGCGCTGGCGCACATGGACGATGTGCTGCCGGGCCGCGTTCATCGCGTTTTTTACGAACGGATGGTCGAGAACACCGATGCCGAGGTGCGCGCGTTGCTGGATGCGGTCGGGCTGCCGTTCGAACCTGCCTGCCTGCGGTTCTACGAGACCGATCGGGCGGTGCGTACGGCCTCCTCGGAGCAGGTCCGCCGACCGATCTTTCGAGAAGGTCTCGACCTGTGGCGCCATTACCAGCCCTTCCTTGGCCCGCTTGCCGATGCGCTCGGCCCGGTGCTGACCGATTATCCGGACGTGCCGGCCGACGCGTGACATTTTTGCACGGCACAATGGCAAAACGCCGGAGAGAACCGCCACCGCTGCTTGACATGATTACTTGCGCGTAACAGCCTTCGGTCAGTCATCATGCGAGGGGTAAGAAATGCGCATTAATCGACCCTTTTCGCTCTTGCTTCTGTCGACGACGATCCTGACGATACCGACTGCTCGCGCTGCGGCGCAGCAAGTCGCGCCCGCCGCGGCCAATTCAACGCCGGCCGATGCGCCCGACAGCAACGAGATCATCGTCACTGCGACAAAGCGTGCGGAAAACCTGCAGAATGTTCCCATCAGCATGGCGGCGTTGACGCCAGCTACTCTGGAACAGCATCAAGTCAGCTCGTTCGACGATTATGCCAAGCTGCTGCCGAGCGTGAGCTATCAGTCGTTTGGCCCTGGCCAGGCGCAGCTTTATTTCCGCGGCATCGCCACGGGCGGCGATGGTCTTGTCTCAGGCCCATTGCCCGGCAGCGGCCTCTATATCGACGAAATACCGATCACCACGATCTACAATTCGGTCGATATCCACGCCTATGACCTCGCCCGGGTCGAAGCTCTCGCCGGCCCTCAGGGCACTCTTTACGGGGCAAGTTCGCTTTCCGGTACGCTGCGCATCATCACCAACAAGCCCGACCCCAGCAAATTCGAGGGCGGCTACGATCTCGAAGGCAATAAGTTCGGCAAAGGCGGCTATGGCGGTACCGCGGAAGGTTTCGCCAACGTTCCGCTAGGACCCAATATGGCGATCCGCCTGGTCGGCTTCTACGAACATGACGGCGGCTATATCGATAATACCCCGGCTACCCGCACCTACCAGCGGCCCCACACGGTCGGCACCGATGCGGCCGGCGATCCGATCATCGCGAATGCGCCGCTGACGATCAGCAATGCCTCGATCGCCAAGAACAATTATAACGATGTCGACACCTATGGCGGTCGCGCCGCATTGCTGATCGACCTTGATGATAATTGGACGGTGACGCCGGGACTGATCTATCAGCATCAGAAGGCGAATGGCGAGTTCCTCTACGATCCGCGCGCCGGCGACCTCCAGAACCATGATTTCGTCGAGAGCCACAATCTCGATAAATGGTATCTGGCTTCGTTGACTGTGCAGGGAAAGATCAGCGATTGGGACGTCACCTATTCGGGCTCCTACCTCCATCGCACTGTCGATAATACCGCGGATTATTCTTATTTCTCGGTCGCTTATGACACGTATCCGGATTACAATTACCTGCTGGACGCGGCCGGTCACGACATCGATCCGACGCAGGCGATCCATGGCTTCGACAAATATAACAAGATGGCGCACGAGCTTCGGATCAGTTCGCCGTCCCATAACCGCTTTCGCGTGACGGCAGGCCTGTTCTACCAGCGCCAGGTCGATGACCGTATCGCCGACTATATCGTCAAGGGGCTCGGCGCCGCCGTCAATCCTTTCAGCCCGCATGTTCCGGGCGCCGGACCGGGCGACGTTTATTATACAGATATCCATCGCGTCGATCGCGATTATGCCGCGTTCGGCGAGGCTTCATTCGACATCCTGCCGACACTGACGCTGACAGGCGGTATTCGCGGCTTCAAGGCGCATAATACGCTCAACGGCTTTTCGGGTGGCGCGGGCGCCGTCGATCGCCAGATCAACGTGTTCGGCTGCACCGGAACGACCGCGCAGCAATGCCCCAATATCGACAAGTCCTACAAAGAAACGGGCGAGACGCATCGCGTCAATCTTTCGTGGAAAGCCGCACCGGACAAGATGCTGTACGCCACGTACTCGACCGGTTTCCGGCCGGGCGGCAACAATCGTGACGCTTTCGCGCTCGGACAATTGCAGAGCATTCCGCCTTACAAGGCCGATAAGCTGACCAATTACGAGGTGGGCTGGAAGACATTGTGGTTCGACCGGACGCTGCGTCTGAATGGCGCGCTTTTCTGGGAAGATTGGAAGAACGTCCAATATAGCCTGCCCGGCATTCTCGGGATCTACTATACGGTCAATGCAGGTTCGGCACGATCGCGCGGCGTCGAAGGCGACATCAGCTGGATCATCGACCGCAAGCTGACCTTGTCGGCATCCGGCACCTACGTCGATCCGAAGCTGACGAAGCCCTTCTGCGATCAGGTCAATGGCTGCGATCCCGCGACCGGCGGCCAACTTTTTGCGCCCAAGGGTACCCGCTTGCCGGTGACTCCGCGCTTCAAGATCAACGCGACCGCGCGCTATGACTTTGCGATCGGCGAAAACAAGGCGTTCGTACAGGGAGGCGTCAACCATCAGAGCGGGACGACGTCCTATCTCAGTACGGATGGCGAAGCTTCGATCGGTCCGACCCAGGGCTTTACGACCTTCGATTTCTCGGCGGGTTACAAGTGGAACCGCTTCTCGGTCGAGGCCTTTATCCAGAACGCCTTCGACGAGAGGGGCATCCTGAGTAAAAACATCTCCTGTGCTCCCAATCTGTGTGGGCAATATGCACGGCTCTACCCAACCAGGCCGCAATTTTTCGGCCTGAAGATGGCGCAACGCTTCTGAGGAGACAAACCAGGACGCCCGCCGCCCTGGCCCTTCTTTCAGTTCGAAAGCCGGCGGATCAGCACTTTCCAATAAGCGACGCCGGGCGCGATGTTGAACAAGGGCGTGCGTTCGTTGAGGCCATGCGAGAAGTCGTCGCTGTCCTTGAGGAAGATCGGCGCCACGCCATAGCTCGGCACCCCGCGCACGCGGAACCACATGCTGTCGCTCGCGCCTGAGGCCATGCTGGGGATGATGGGTACGCCCTTGTAAGCGACGTCGAGCCCCTCGCGCACCGCGGCCGTCACATCCGCGCGCATGGGGGACGGCGGGCTCGCGGTGGTACCCGTATCGACGAACTTGATCTGCATCTCGGGTTCGTCGGCGACGCGGACCAGCTCGTCCTCGACCTGTTTGAACGAGGTGCCGGGGAAGATGCGGCAGTTGATGTTGGCGGTGGCACGCTGCGGCAGCGCGTTCAGCGCATGCCCGCCATTCAGCATCGTCGCGACG